>CAIOST010000022.1 GCA_903861045.1 uncultured bacterium
ACAAAAGGCACATAAATCACAAAAAACCGCTTTCTTTTGTGTCTTTTGTGCTTTTTGTGGCTAGATTCCGCCCGGCGGGGAGTCCACAGAACCAGGTCTTCAGGAAAAGACCATGCGCAACGGGGTGCGATTCAAGTGGGTGGAACGGATGGTTGCGCTGCTTCCTCACCTTGAATCGCGCCCGCCCTGTCGTATTTTGCTACCACCCCCTGTGCACGACGCCTAGGGGGGGGGTGCCGCCCACCTTTCGACGCAAGTACCGGCAGTTATTTCCATAAACCGTTGAAGCAGATGCACCAAAACGGGGCACCGGGCCCGAATCAGGCTGATTTCCTCCCTGCACTAAAGGAATCGGCCACATGGGCGATATAGAGGGTACGAAGGAAGAGGCTCGCTATGGACTAAAAACTCTTCCAGCTAATTTTACTAGCACGGAGGCATTCTATCATGGCAACGCAAACGGACTTGCGATGCTCGTTCTGCGGCAAGCAGGACGACGATTCAGGCCGCATCGTTAGCGGCCCCAGCGCAAACATTTGCGATGATTGCGTGCAAATGTGCAACTCCCTGCTGGCTAGAAATAAACGCTCCCGGAAAAAATCGGCGGTACCGCAGCAGCATATACCCCTGCCCGAAGAGATCGGCAGTTTTCTCGATCGCCATGTCATCGGACATGCCCATGCCAAGCGGGTACTGGCCGTGGCGTCTTACAATCACTACAAACGGCTCGGGCATTACCAAGGCAAGAACGCCAAAACCACCGCCTATCCTCATGTCGAAATTGAGAAGAGCAATGTCCTGCTCATCGGACCATCCGGTAGCGGCAAGACCTTGCTGGCCAAGTCATTAGCCAAACTCTTGGATGTTCCTTTCACCATTGCCGATGCGACCACGTTGACCGAGGCGGGGTACGTTGGTGATGACGTCGAAACGGTGCTGCTGGGTCTGATCCAGAACGCCAACGGCGATATCGAAGCGGCGCAACGCGGCATCGTCTTTCTTGACGAAATCGACAAGATCGCCCGTAAGTCGGAAAACCCCTCCATCACACGCGATGTCTCCGGGGAAGGCGTGCAGCAAGCCCTACTGAAGATTCTGGAAGGTACCATCGCACGGGTTCCGGCGGGCGGCGGACGCAAACACCCACAACAACGCCAGCTCGAGATTGACACCACCAATATTCTCTTCATTTGCGGCGGGGCGTTCGTAGGGGTCGACGCGATCATCAATCGCCGCACCAAAGTGGGTGGACTGGGTTTCGGCGCACCTGCCGAAGCCGACACCACCCGCGGCCTGTTTGAACAACAGGTGTCTCGCGTGGAACCGGAAGATCTGGTCCGCTTTGGCTTGATTCCAGAACTGGTGGGGCGCATCCCCGTCATCGCCAATTTGGCAGAACTCAGCGAAGCAGAAATGCTGCAAATACTGACGGAACCAGAAAATGCCGTGGTCAAGCAATACCAGAAACTGATGGAGATGGAAGGAATTGAGCTGACCTTTACGGAGGAAGCCTTGCACCTGCTGGCCAAGCACGCCATGGCGCGTAAGACCGGCGCACGCGGACTGCGGGCCACCCTGGAAGAGCTGATGCTCGATATGATGTACCATGCCCCCAAGCTGCCCAAAGACAGTTGCATCCGGATCACCGGCCAGATGGTGCTGAGCCGGCACGTCCGGCTGCCGGAAGCGCTTGTCAACGCGGCCTAACTAGCTCGACGACGAACTGCTGCTGCTCAACCACGTAATACTCGACTTCATCTCGGCGATGGCATCCTGCATGGCGGTGAATTGCTTCCACAGCGACTCTTCCTGCGCGGCGATATCGTCAATCATCTTGTTAATCGCGGTCAGCGCCGTCTCATCTCTCTTTTCCAAGGCCGCTGTGTGCTTGGCAATCCCGCCGGTCATGGGCGTCGTGAGCTGGTAACTATAGTTATAGAAGTCGCCGGCGACGCCATGTTCATAGCCGCTCCCGCTGACATACGCGCCCCGGAAGAGCTGTTTCACCTGATTAAAGGATTCGGACAGCACCTGATCCAGACGACCCTCGTTAATGACATCCAGTCGATTCTCCTTGCTGGACGTCCAGACCCCGATATCCTCCAAGCTGTCCATATTCCCGCTATTGCCATTATAGGAATAGGCGGCATCTGTGAAAAAAGCCCCCTTCATGTCCGTGGCCAGATGACGCATATTGGCGAGCATGGCCGGGATCATGGTATCGCCCTGTAATTCGGCGACGCTAGGCTTACTGGAGCCGTTGAGCGTCACACTGCTATAGCTCTCCAGTTTTTCGGCGGCGGCATTATAGCTCTCCACCAAGCTCAGGATAGCCGCCTTAGGCGTCGCCGTATCACGGCTGATGTCGACCGCCACGGTGCTACTGCCAGTCTCCGCGCGCAAGCTCAGTGTGACGTTCTCGATGACATCCGTCAGGTTGGTATTGGTGGTCCGCGTGACCGACACACCGTTGACGGTGAACAGCGCATCCTGCGCCTGCCGCATGACATGCGCCGCATCGTACGTCCCGGCCACGGAGAAGATCCCCAGATCCTGCAACGGCGTAGCGCCGCTGGCGGCATCCGGCTCGGTCATGTCGATCGGACTCACGCCCGTGATGGCACGGGCGATGACCAGCCGGTTATCCAGAATCGAGGCGGAAACCGCGTTAGCCATCGTCGAGGCCGCATTGTTAATCTTGGTGCGAATCGTCGAGAGTGTCTCCTGGCCTTCCGTGGTGACGCCATACTCATCCGCCCCAATTGTAAAGGTGACACCCTCGATCGTGAAGGTCTCGCCCGCCGTCAATTTCATGGCTGCAATCAGATCATCAGTCTTGCTGCTGACACCCAGCTCATCGGCCGAGCTGGAACAAACCGTATGCGCCTGGGCCAGTTGCGTGATACGAATGGCGTATTCATTCACATCGGCGGAACCGGTCGCCGTGGCCAGCACGGCGGAGCTGTCACTGGAGGTCACCACCATCTTGTTCCAGGTATCATAGGAGCGCAGGGCATCCAGCGCATCCGTCAAGGTGGACATCGTACTACTGATGTCAGCCCAGGCGGTGATATCCTTCGCGATTTCCTTTTCCGCCGTCTGGGCGGTCGTGACGCGCGTGGTCTGCACATCCAGGATCTTGGTGATCGTCCCCTGAATGTCCATGCCGGACACGCCCATATCCGTATGAATGGTAGCCAAGTCACGCCTCCTTTACCGCCCTAACCTTCTTTACTACCACACTACCAAGCAGGTGCCATGCCGTCGCGTCCGACCAGCGGTCGACGCTATATCTATGATAGATCGCCAGGGCGCGCCCGTTGCCACCCATGGTCCTTTCCTGAAGCACCTCCTTACGCAGGCTGGTTGTAGTGGGGCCTTTGTGGGAACCGCAGCAGCCGCTTGATTGTGGCCCGGGGGCAGGGGCGCGCCCTGTCCGACCCATTACCGGCAAGGGGTGCCGTACAGACCGGCAACTTTAGCCGTTTTACCCGCGGTCAGCCCGCTTTCCCTCATGGCATACGCACTGCTTAGGATTATCGGCAACGCAAAAGCTGACAATCACACCAGAGGAGCCCGCAAACCATGAACAAGGCCTGTACAAAAACCCACCCGAAACCGTCTGTTACCGTGGGCAGTCGCACCACCCTGCCAATTACTACGGAAAACAGTGTTTTTCTGTTTCCGGACGGGTTGCCAGCCTTTGAAGAAGCCAAGCAGTTCGTCTTTACCTGCAAACCGGAAACAAGCCCCTTACTCTTTATGTGCGCCACGGAACCTGCCAACCTCGGCTTTGCCTGCATTGACCCCTTCCTCATCTGCCCCGAGTATAAGCCGCGCATCAGCGACGCCGACGCGGCCTTTTTAGAAATTAACGATACGGACGAGATCCTGATTTTAAGCATCGTGACCGCCTCGCCGGATGTCCGCAAGACCACCGCCAATCTGCAAGGACCATTGGCCATCAACCTGCGCACCCGCAAAGGAAAGCAAATCATCTGCGACCGCCAAGACTATCCCGTGCGCTATGCCATCTGGGATGCACTCGAGCGCATGGCAGAGGGTCCGACGGCCGAAATCACCGCGGCAGATACCAACCGTTCCGCCGCTTAATCGTGGCGGATTCCCCACCGGCAACCGCACAGCACCAGCCAAGGAGGGCGACATGCTAATCCTGACAAGGAAGTCGAACGAAAGTGTCATCGTCGGCAATAACATCGAAATCCGGGTGCTCGATATCCGCGGCGACCAAGTCCGCATTGGTTTTTCCGCGCCGAGCAACATCCCCATCTATCGCAAGGAAGTTCACGAGGCCATCCAACACGAAAACGCACAAGCAGCAGGCCATGGCACCCACCGCCTGGAAACCATCAGCCTGTCACTCGGCCGCGAACTGGCCGACACGCTGCGCACTGTTAAAGAAAGGAAGAGCGCCTAAAACAACCATCTGGCCCGCCAGGGCCGGCGCAGGACACGCGGCCCAAAACACGGCTGGCCGCTGCGTAGTCTGAAGGAACATGGCCTGACCGGCGGCGCGCAAGGATGCACACCGCAACGTAAAACGAAGCACCCAGATTCAAGGAGGAATTATCATGCAAGTTCTCAATAATGCCCCGGCTTTTTCCGTGTGGAAGAGCTATTCGCAAAACGTCAAGAATCTGCGCGGCTCCATGTCCCGGCTGTCGTCGGGCCAGAAGATCGAAACGGCTGCGGATGATCCGGCCGGACTGGCCATCAGCGAACGCTTGCGCGCCCAGGCGCGTAACAGCGCGGCCGCCGCCCAGAACCTCGAGAACGCCCTCTCCTATGCGCAGACGGCCGACTCCTGGATGCAAAAGATTCATGACATCATGGGACGCATGGGGGAATTGGCCGTCGCGGCCAACGACGGCACCAAGTCCCAGACCGATCGCGACGCCCTGCAGACGGAATTCACCCAAATGCAGGCGGAAATCACACGCATCACCTCCAATGATGAGGCGGCGGCCAACTACAACGGTTCGGCGCTGTTTCAGGGTG
>CAIOST010000023.1 GCA_903861045.1 uncultured bacterium
CCGCACAGCGTGGCAAATCCGCGCAACAGTCCTCCGGAAGAGGGCACGGAAATGCTACGCCAGCGCCGTGCCTCCGTGTCTCTAGCGTAGCGGGTGGTGAATCAAAGCGTGTGCAACGAAACGCGGATGCCCATCAACGGTCTAGTCATTTCGGGGACACACCACTGGATCATAGACGAAACGCGTCCGGTAGGGCGGGGCCGCCGGACCCGCCGTAGCCGTCGGCAGGTGATGGGCAGGCGCTTTGCCGCGCAGGCAAAAAACCGAAGCGCTTCGGTTCTTTTTCGAGTCGGCGCCCGGCGTGCTGTGTCGAGTAACCGCGTTGCCCGATGCACGAACCCACGATTAGGACCACGAGGGCCACCGCCTGAGGCCGCGAAAAGCGCCGTCGCGCGTGATTACGGAAATTCTCAGCTACGGATTTCGCGGATTTCGCGGATTGGCAGTGTCAGGTGGCAATTACTGGCTTACCCAAACGTAATCCGCGCCATCCGCGTCATCCGTAGTTAAAAGAAGCTCCCATGCCTGCTGCTCCTATTCATGCCACGCCACCCTTCGTCGCTTTCTTCGGCGCACACGTTGTCGTCTACGCTTCGTCGCAACACTTTGTCGAGACTGCTCTCGGCTAGCCATACCTCAACACAAAAGGGGTGTTCCTGCCAGCGCTATACCCGAAACCCGGCTTCTCAACCCTTCCCTATCACATCCAGACCCATACAATTTCCCCCCCACAAACCTGGAAGCTGCCACAAAAATGCACTTTTGTAATTATTTTGCGCATTTTGTGGCCAACTCTTGGCGCGTGGTGCTCCTGTCATCCAGGCGTTCCAGTCCGTGAAACAGTCCGTGAAAAAGCGATACGCCCCCTCCGAAGCGGCCCCGGCCACTCTCCCCCTGCCAGATTATCAGGATAGGGCTAGATAAACCCGTGCGGAGAGCGTAATATTCAAATCATTGGAGGTGGTGGTATGACGTTGCTAGAAACCGTCTCGGAGCGGGTGGCTCGATTGCCGCCGGAACGGCAGGAAGAGGTTCTGGACTTCGTGGAGTTCCTTTCCTTGAAGAATGCCGAATCCGGTAATGACACAGCCTTGGACGCTGTGCTGCAGCGGCGAATAGCCGAGATCGAGAACGGAAGGGTTCAAGGCCTTCCCGCCGAACAGGTTGTCCGGGAAATGCGAGCGAAATACGGATGAGTCGTCTCGCCTTTCATCCTGAGGCCAGGATTGAAGCGTTTGACGCTGGCGACAGGTCTGCTCGATAATCCGCGAGTGCGTTTCGCCGCGCATCCCGGTGATCAACTCAGTGAGCGAACACTTGTCGCTGGTAGCCGTTAGTAGCCCCGGCCCGCCCCGGGCCGCGGGCAGCGAGTACGTTGGCCATGACATGGCGACCCACCCACTTCTCAATCTGCGCAAATCTGCGAAATCTACGGACAAAATCACGGGCGCAACTTTTGGTTGTCCGCAGATTTCGCAGATTTCCGCAGATTGAAAGGTTCGGCTCGAGATTCTGCAGAACAAATTTGTCGTTTTTTGCGGCCGTGGTATTTGTCCGAGAGAACTTGTGTGTAAAGGGCAGCACTAGGCCGCCGGGGACGGCCTACCAACGCTCACCGGCAGAACGCTGGAAACCGGTAATCATCGGTATGTCCGTGCCTCGCGTGTTTAAGGTGCGTTCGTCAAAAAGATGAAGACCGTTCGCCAGATCCGCAGCTACGTGTCCACCGCCCGGAAGAACAGCGTCAACGCGCTGGATGCTCTACAACGTGTATTTCTCGGCAGACCCTTCGTGCCGACGACGAATACCGCATAATCCTCACCCCGGGTGTCGGTATCTGTCACCTGCCAATCACTCTCAGGTAGCCGCCCGCTTTGGGGCGGCTACCTGAGCAGTTACTTTGCGTAAGCTAATTCTTCCTGTATTCCGAGGGCGTCTGGCCTGTCCGGGCTTTGAACTGTTTGCAGAAGGAGTAGATGTCTGCATAACGGAGGAGTTCGGCGATGTGGGATATGGTGTGGCTGGAGAAGCGTAGCAGGTTCGAGGCTTTTTCGATGCGGCAGCGGATGACGTATTCCCACGGCGTGACGCCCTTATGCTGTTTGAAGATCCGGATCACGTTCCTGGCGGGCTTCGACGTCCAGCATACGCTGCAGGAGAAGACCCCGGCGGAGGTCCGTCAGGAGGTACGCTTCCTGATCGATACGTTCGACCGGGCTGACGGCGGCATGGGCCTGGCGGCCGGCAATGGAATTGTGGCAGGCACGCCGTTGGAAAATATCCGGGCTTTTCTCGATGAGGCCCTGATTTACGGGCAGGCACACCGGCGGAACATGAATGCCATGGCGGGCTGATCGGTCCGTCCAGTATCAGTCTCAAAGACTTCCGTCAGATCACGCCGTTTGCCAAGGAGTTGGGAACGTACAGAGTGAGCACGAGGTCTTTGCTGACGCCGGGAGGACAGGCGGTGGGATGCGCGGGGCCATGGGGAGCAACCGCGAATGAACGCGAAGGGGGCGAAGGTATCGTCACCTTACCCCCTTCTACTGTACTGAACACTGGCACCTGAGCAGTTACGTAAACTATTTTGGCGGGGGGTTGACCCTGGGGGGGGGGGCAGGGGTATGGTCGGAGCTTGTTTTTGATGGTGGCGGGACCCCAAAAAGTCGAATTTTCTCTTTCACCGGCGGTCAAGCCCTGCGCGTGCCCCATATAACAGCCGCTAGCAAATTCACTCCATCGACACGTTTGCTGAAAACTAGGCCAGGTGTGGCGCATAACCCTGTATCGCTGACCTCGTTTGGATTCACCACCCGCTACGCTGGAGTCACGCAGGCACGGAGCTGGCGTAGCATTTCCGTGCCCTCCTTCGGAGGACTGTTGCGCGGATTTGCTATGTTCGATTTTATGGGGCACGCGGTATCACGGTGGCCCTGATTTCGCGGTGTAATGTTGTAGGCCGCAACTCCGCTTGTGGCCCCTTCCAAGGCCGGCACCGGAGTTCCGGCCTACGGCACTCATCGACGATATGCCGTGGGGGGCATACCCGTCTTCTGGCGGAAGAAGCGGCTGAAGTCGTAGATGCTCATGAAGCCGGACGCAGCGGCGATTTCCTTGACGCTATTACTGGAATTACGCAATAGCATCTTGGCGGTCTGCAGCCGTATGTTCTGCAAATAGGCGTAGGGGGTGACACCCCGCTCCCGCTTGAAAAGTCGGATGAGGTGGTCGTGGGTACAGGCGAAATCCCTCGCGAGTAACCTGATGTCATAGCTTCTCTCCGGATGCTGCTGGAACGTTTGGCAGAGTTTGGCAATCTTCTCCGAATAGGGGTTGCCTGTTGCCGCGGACCGCACGGAGAGATATTCCGTGATAACGGCCTGCAGCCAGGTTTGCCGACGTACGAACTCCTCCTCTTTCTGCGCCGTCCGCACGCGCTCGAACAGTTCGCCCATAAATTGGGACTGATCGAGATGTCGGTGTTCCGGCCAGCCGTTCGCAATTTCCGGATCGCTCAAGGCAAAATCGATGTAACGTACGAGCATCGGGTTGTCGCCGTCCTGCAGACCGCGCACCTCTTTCTGGTAATTGATGAAGAAGAAGTCCCCGGCACTCAGTTCATACCGGACGTCTCCCAGCGACAGGGTTCCGGCGCCGCTCCAAACACTCCAAAAGGTGAACCCTGCATGTCTCCCGGGAAGAACGGCCCAGTTCCAAGTAGGTACATGGTGCTGACCGTAGGTGATCGTGATGGCCTTCATGGGTAGAGCCTCTTTTTCCCAAATGATTGTCGATTTATCATAACTCGTTGAACTGTTCAACCATTAAACATGCGAGTAGCCTGAACACTATCGATTGATTTATGACAAACCACACGACAAGGGAGGGGGACGCTACATGCAGACCACAGAGTTCGTCAACAACCAGGGCAGGAGTTACGACATGGGACCCGGGGACATCAGCGCTTGCTATGCCAACGGCTTCCATAGTCGGAAGAACAGTGGCGAAGAGGACATGCGAATCATCGTCATCTGTGCATCATCGATCACCAAGCAGGCAGGAGGTATCTAATGAATCACGACAAATTGCGGGTCGGCGTCGTTGGCTTGATGGTCGGCGATGGTCATGTCTCGGACTACATAGCGAGCGCCTCCGTCGAAGAATTGGTTATCTGCGACATGAATCAGCAGAGGCTCAAGGAGATCGGCGACAAGCATGGCGTGAAAAGACGGTACGCTGATTTTGTGGAGATGCTGGACAAGGAGAAACTCGACGCGGTCAGTATCGCCTTGCCCAACAAGCTGCACATGCCGATGACCATTCAGGCTCTCGAAGCCGGGTGCCACGTGCTGTGCGAGAAGCCCATGGCCAGGACCGCCGCCGAGGCGGAAAAAATGGCTGCGGCCGCCAAGAGGGCCGGCAAGAAACTAATGATCAACTTCAATCAGCGCTTCCATCCGCTCCACCAGGCGATGAAGGGCTTGGTCGACGCCGGCAAGCTGGGGGAAATCTATTTTGCGCGCACCCTGTGGCGGCGGCGGCGGGGCGTCCCGCGCTGGTATACGCTCACGCAGGACAATTGCGGCGGCGGGCCGTTGGTCGACCTGGGGGTGCATCGGCTCGACTTGGCGATGTGGCTCTGCGGTTACCCGGAGCCGGAATGGGTCCTGGGCAACGCCTACAGCAAGGTTGAGGCCCAGGAGTTTCCGGACTTCGAGCTGGAGGACATGGCCGCCGCGATGATCCGCATGAAGAACGGCGCGATGTTCGACCTGGAGGCCTCCTGGGCGTCGCATTGCGAGGGCGAGGCGCTCAGCACCCGGATATTTGGCAGCAAAGGCGGGTTGGTTCTCGAAGGCAGCAAGAACCTCTTTCTCACCGAGATCGACGGAAAGCTCGCCAACATTGAGCTTGTGGAAGGCGAGTTCGGGAATGCGCCGCTCGCGCCCACACTGACGATCCGGCAGGCGTTCCTTGACGCCATCCTTAATGACACCGAGGTGCCCTGCACGCCCGCGCAGGGTTTGACGATCAATAAGATCCTCGACGCCATCTACCGCAGTGCCAAAACCGGCGCCCCCGTCAAAATGGAGGGATGATGAGCCGTCAGAAAACAACAGGCACTGGCCGCATGTTAGTTTTGGTCTTAACAGTTCACGAATCGATCGAGACGGGGCATCTCGTCCGTTGCTAAACCCAAAAAACAGGAGCTACTTATGAAAACAAAGCAGAAGATCGTCGCCGTTGCCGGACGGCAAAGCCAGGGGCCGGAGGATGGGGTCAAGGCGTCGTGCTACGATCCTGACGCCGTCTCTGTGGCGCTCGCCGGAATCACGGACGGCGCGCGCGACGTGGCTAAACCCGGCGGGGCGCGCATCAAGGTGCTGATGATCGAAGGCAACGACGCGCACAAATGGCACAATTGGGAGACGACCTCTCCCGCCATCAAAGCGCAGTTGGAGCAAGACGTGCGAATCCAGGTGGACGTCACCCGCGACTTCGAGAACGTGACAAAACTCGCCGGCGGCGGCTACCATGTGCTGGCGTTGAATTACTGCAATTGGAAGGATCCGCGTCAATTGTCGGATGCGGCGAAAGAATCCTTGCCAAACTGGCTGAGCGGCGGTGGCGGCCTTTTGGCCATTCATTTCTGCAACGGAGCCTTCCACTTCTCGCTGCCGGATGGCAGTGGCTCGGACTGGCCGGAATACCGCCGGATGGTGCGCCGGGTCTGGAACCATGATCCCACCCGGGGAAAGGCAAGCGCGCATGACCAATTCGGCGCTTTCACGGTGTCGGTCACCATGGGGAGTCATCCCATCGTGCGCGGTTTGAATACGTTCCAGGTCGAGGACGAGCTATACTTCGAACAGGACGGTGAGGAACCGATCGAGCCCATGATCGCCGCCAAATCGCTTCTAACCGGCAAAGACGAGCCCCTGGCGTGGAGCTACAACTACGGCAAGGGACGCGTCTTCCAATCCCTTCTGGGACATAGTGCGAAGACCTACGAAGCCTGGGAGGCGGGCGAGATGCTCCGCCGCGCCACGGCGTGGGCAGCGGGAAAAGAGGTCCACGAGAACCAACCAGCCGGGCAGCCCAAGTAAGCTTCAGAAACGTGATTGGCTGACTGACACGCCCGGCGGGTCCGGCGGCCCCGCCCGGACCGTCGGTGGAACTGTTACCAACGGAAGCGGAAGACGGCTTTTGTCCAGGAAGGGACGCGCCGCGTCTTACTCTTCGGTGGAGCAATCAATTATGGTTCTTCGCCAGGGCTAGGCGGCGAAGACGCGTACGGTGGCATTGAAGGCGGTGGGGTTGTGGGCCGTTTCCTGGATCTGCTCGAGCCAAAGGCGGTTGCCGGTGACTTCGTAGAGCACGACGAACGCTTCGAGCATGGCAAAGGCGGCTGAGAAAGGCAACTGGTGCTGAAGCCTTACCGGGCCCATGAGTTCTTTGCGGACTGCCGCAAAGCGGTCATACAAGGTCTGCACGTCCGCCGCGGGGAAGCGATAGAGGCGGAAGCGCACGGTGACGGCGTCGCCGGCCTTCCAGTCCGCGCCGCGGTCCCACGAGGGGGTGGCGGTGTTGACCATGGTGTAGAGCGTGTCGCGCCGCACGCCCGGCGCCTCCAGGCGCAGCATAGCGGAA
>CAIOST010000024.1 GCA_903861045.1 uncultured bacterium
CCATCTGGGCCAACTGGGGTAATGCCAGTGCCAGCAGCCAACTCCCCTGCACGACCAACGGGGCGACGTGGACGAATGGGTTTGTGGGCGTGTGGCACTTGAACGAGGTGGCCACAGACGAAGGAACGGTGGCCGGGCTGCATCGCGACTCAACGGTCAACGCTCTGCACATGAATCAGAACGGCAACGACGACACGACAGGCGTGACGGGACGAGGACAAGTGTTCGACGGTTCGAATGATCGCGTGGAAAAGACCGACTCGACAGGATCACCTCTCGATGTGACGAGTGCGATCACCATCACGGCATGGATCAGACCGAGTGTAACGATGGCCGGCTACAAAGGAATAGTCGAAAAGAAGTGGGATACGTCCTACTGCCTGTCATATGATGTAGGCGCCGAGAGTCTACGTTGGGACATCCTAGGATCGAGTCAAGCCGGCGCCGCCAGCGTCCTAACCGTCAATCAATGGCAACAGGTAGGCGCCAAATTCGACAGCAACAACAAGACCGACAGCAAGATATTCCGTAACGGCGGTGTTGTTGCGACACTGAATCAATCGTCCGGCTCCCTGGGACCAGACAACAACGGTCTCGCGTTTGGCGGACGACCGTCGACGGGAGAATCATACTACTTCAACGGCGCGATGGACGAAGTTCGCATCTCCTCCGTCGCCCGTTCGACCAACTGGGTCTGGGCCGAATACCAGACCATGGCCAACAATACGACCTTCAACAACTATGGGGCGGTGACCAACCTTCCCAGCGCCTCCCGCGACCTGCCCATCATCGCGAACCTTGCGGCCGCGAACATCACGACGAATTCGTCGGATCTGGTTGGGTCGTTGACCAGCACCGGCACGTCGGTCACGGCGGTCTGGGTCTACTGGGGGACCACGGACCAGACCACCAACGCCAACCTCTGGGCCTATACCAACTCCTTCGGCAACGCCCTGACCAATGGGAGTTATGCGACGAATACGTCGTATGGGGCCACGTTTACCAAGGGGACAACCTGCTACTACAACTTCTACGCCCAGAACGCCTCGGGCGGCGTGTGGGGCGCGACCGCCGGCTCTGCGAGCTTTACCACGCTCACAGACCCCAGCGTTACGGTCTCCGATGCCACTGTCGGCATAGGCAGCGCAACCCTGCACGGCACGCTCACTTCTGACGGCGGCGCCGCGACAGATGTCTACTTCTGCTAGGGTCCGGACGCTGTCGACAACCTTGCGACGAGCGCCTGGCCGAACGTCGTCGCCTGCGGCGCGGCGGCCAGCGGGCAGTCGGTCTCGGCTCAGCTCTCGGGCCTGACCTATGGCCTTCGGTATTGGTATCGCGTCTATGCGACCAATGCCGCGGGCGAGGCCTGGTCCGCGCCGGCTAGCTTTTTGACGGTAGGTGCAGCGGGTGGTGTTGCCGCCACGGGCGGAACCATGACGAACTACACGCTGAACGGCACCAACTACCGCGCGCATCTCTTCACGACCGTGGGGACGGACAGCCTGACGGTTACGGCTGGCGGCAATGTCGAGGTGCTGGTGGTGGCAGGTGGCGGCGGGGGCGGCAAGGCGGAGTCCAGTCCCGGCGGCGACGGCGCCGGCGGCGGTGGGGCGGGCGGATTGATCTATACCTCGGCGTACGCCGTGGCGGCAGGCTCCGTGACCGTGACTGTGGGCACTGGAGGCACTGGATCGACGGCCAATGCAGCCGGCAATAATGGGGCCAATAGCGTGTTCGGCGCTCTGGTCGCGTTTGGCGGCGGTGGCGGCGGATCGGATGGGCAGAATGGTGTAGGCGGAGGTTCGGGCGGTGGGGCTGGGAGCCAACATTATGTAAGCCAAACGGGTGGATCAGGCACGAACGGGCAATGCAATGCTGGAGGCAGTACGTCGTGGACAAGTCCACAGAATTGGGGGCCTCGGGGCGGGGCCGGCGGTGGTGGCGCGAGTTCCAATGGGGCCAGCGAAACGGCAGGCGTTGACGATGGCCACGCCGGTCGCAAAGGCGGTGCCGGGCGTGCCAGCTCGATTTCCGGCAGTTCTGTTACGTATGCCGGCGGCGGCGGTGGTGGCGCGAATGGCAATAACGGTGGTGGTGCGGCCGGTGCCGGCGGTGGTGGCGCCGGCGGCAATAACAGTGGCGCCGGTGCGAATGCCACGACAAACACCGGTGGCGGCGGCGGCGGTGGCGCCTCGAACGGCGGCAATGGCGGCAACGGCGGCGCCGGCATCGTGATCGTGCGCTATGTGGCCGGCATCGACGCGGGTATCCAGAACCAGGCCGCCACGAACGTACAGCCGACTTCGGCCACGCTGCAAGCCACGCTGTCGGGGAGCAACGCTTATTACGAAGTCTGGGCGCTCTGGGGACCGGCGGATGGCACGACCAACTCGGCAGACTGGCTACACCAGATCAAGGTGGGCGACTTCTGGCTGACGACCGCCACCAGCAACATTACCTACGCGTTGTCCGGCCTTAACGAGGATACGACGTACTTCTACACCTTCTTCGCGCGCAACGCCGCGGCGGAATTCTGGGCCATGCCATCACGGAGTTTCAGCACGGCCCAGGTGCTCATGGAGAGCAGCGTGGCCACCACGAAGTTTGGTGACCCGGCGGGGACGTTCACGTTCCGCCGGTCAGAGGCCGCAGCCAGCGAGGCGGTTACCGTTAACTATACGCTCAGCGGCAGCGCGGCCAACGGCCGCGATTATGACATACTACCCGGTAGCGTCACGCTGGCCGCCGGCGCCACCAGCGCCGTCGTCTCCATCGTGGCCGCGCTCGATCATGATACGGCCAGTGAGGATGTGGTGCTGACGCTGGCATCTGGCAGCTACGTCATCGGCGCGGAGAACAGCGCCACGGTGACCATCCTGCCGACCGTCTTCGCGCCGCAGCGTAAGATGTTGATCACGTTCAGCGGGTATACGAACCGGACCACGACCCTGACCAACTTCCCGGCGCTGGTGGTCTTCAGCAACAACGTGAGCGGGAGTAAATTTGTCTACAGCGAGTTCCTCAGCCCCCAGGGGTACGACCTGCGGTTCGGCACCAACGAGGTGGACACCGGCTGCCTGAACTACGAGATCGAATCGTGGAACACCAATGGCGCCTCCTATGTCTGGGTGCAGGTACCAAGCCTGACGGCCAATGGCGCCGGCTCGATCTGGGCGCGGTGGGGGAATCCGGCGGAGAGCAATCAGCTCGCCTGCACCACCAATGGCGCCACCTGGTCCGAAGGGTTTAAGGCGGTCTGGCATCTGAATGAGACCGTCGTGGATGGTGTGTGGGGGGGGGCAAACCATTTCGACGCAACGACCAACCAGGTGTATGGCATCCAGAACGGGAATGCCAGCGTGGCGGGTGTCTGCGCGGGCGGCCAGGATCTGCTTGACGGCGAAAGCCTCACATTCGCCAATCTGAACTGGTGGCCTACGAACCAATTCTCGGTCTCCTTCTGGCTGAAGCCACGCACATTCGCCGATTATAATCAAACTTTCCATGCCTTGAACGGTGCGGTAAACTGGTGGGATATGTTTGACTGTCATACCACCAGTGACGGTAGCATGTACGTGGGGACGGCCAGTGATACGCGCTTTGGACCGGTGGCTGGTGTTTATGCTCTCAACAGTTGGAGCTATATCACCTTCACGTTCAATAACCGCTCTGCGGCCCTTTATAAAAACGGGGCACTGCTGATCTCCCGGGCGGATATGACGGCCTCCAAGGTGATATGGGCGAACTTCCAAGTGGGACCGAATGTGAACGGCATCGTGGACGAGCTGCGGTTGTGCAGTGCGGCGCGTTCGGTCGACTGGGTTTGGGCCTGCTACCAGACCATGGCCGCGAACACGACCTTTAACCGCTATGGCGTGATGTCCGTGCCGGATGTCCAGAACCGCGCGGTGTCGGACGTGACCGCAACCTCGGCGACACTCCATGGTGCGCTCGTCAGCACCGGCACCACGGCCACGGCGGTGTGCGTGCTCTGGGGCGAAACGGACTGCGGCCGGAATTGGACCTGGGCACATACCAACTGGTGGGTCGCGGATGCCTGGACCAACGGCAGTCTCCCCGCCACGAACGTCTCACCCCTGGCGAGCGACACGATCTACTACTTCACCTTTGGCGCCACGAATGAGAGTGGCCGGGTGATCGCGGACGCTTCTGTGCTTTTCTTCACCGGCGAAGTGACGGTCGAGGCGACGGATAACTCCGCGAAATTCCCGGGCGACACGGGCGTCTTCACGATCCGCCGGCCGGCCGCCTGCGCCGGTTTGCCCCTGACGGTGTGCTACGCGATGGGCGGTAGCGCCCGCGGTGGGGTGGACTACGACGCGCTGCCGGGGAGTGTGACCTTCGCGGCCGGCGAAACCAACGCGCTCCTCACCATCACGCCGTTGCCGGATAATGATACCACCAATGAGGAGGCGACCCTGACGCTGCTTGCTGGTAACTACGCCATCGGCGCGGCCAGCAACGCCATTGTGACGATCCAGCCGCGGGTCCTGACGCAGACACGCCAAATGAAGATCCTCTTCCCCGGCTACACCGGCGGACGGCCCGCCCTGACGAACTTCCCGGCGCTGGTGGTGTTCAGCAACAACATGAACTACAGCGGGTTCGACTACCGCACGGTCCTCAGCACCACCGGCTACGACCTGCGCTTCGGGACCAGCGAGACCGACACCAACAGCCTGAACTACGAGATCGAGTCCTGGAACACCAACGGCGCGTCCTATGTCTGGGTGCAACTGCCGCTCCTGCCGGGCGATGGTTCCGGCGCGATCTGGGCGAACTGGGCGGGGGATGGGGCCAAACTCCCCTGCACGACCAATGGCGCTACCTGGACTGCGGACTATCAAGCCGTGTGGCACATGCAGGGGGTCAACGCGACCGACTCCACCACCAACCACAACCACGCCACGGCTTTCGGCGGCGTGAGTCTGGGCAGCGGTCTGGTAGGGCCCGGCGTGACGTTGGATGGCACGAATGGCTACCTTGAGGTTGCGGCCACCGATCTGTTTAAGGGGAGCGATGACGTCACGATCGCCTTCTGGGTCAATGTTGCCGCTTCGCAGCCGGCCAATGCTGAGATCATGGATTACAACCACGACTCCAGTCCGTACAAGAACTGGGTGGTTCAGAATATCAATGGCACGACGCCAGCCGCCCTGCAATGGTCGTGGGCCATCAACAACGCAGCCAACGATAACGACTGGGGGCCATGGATGGCTTCCCGGACGTTTGCCCCCGTGGCCAGCCAGTGGCTGCATGTGACCTTGGTGAAGTCGGGCACTAATGTCACGTACTATACCTCTGGCGTGCAACTTTCGAGCGCGATCAACTTTGCGAGCATCGACAAGGAGGCGCGCAAACTCTGGATCGGCGGACACGTGTCGACGGCAGACCGCTTCCTGAATGGCTCGCTGGATGAGATCCGGATTGCCAATGCCGCCAAGTCCGCGGACTGGGTCTGGGCCTGCTACCTGAACCAGGCGTCCAATGCCTTCTTCGCCAGTGCCGCGCCGGCGGTCTTCCTGGGCGCTCCGGCCATTGTGAACCTGCCGGTGGGGGAGGTGACGGCGGGTTCCGCGGTGTGTAACGGTTGGCTGATGAGCACGGGCAGTTCCGCCACGGCGGTCTGTGTGCTGTGGGGAGAGGAGAATGGCGGCAAGAGCTGGTCCTGGGCCCATACGAACTGGTTCACCGGCACGGCGTGGACGAACAACAGCTACCCCTCCACGAACCTCACCGGCCTGGCGGCAGGGAAGGTCTATTACTACACCTTTGGTGCCGCGAACGGCACGACCAATGAGGTGGCTGGCGGACCGGTCTACTCCTTTATCACCGGCGAGGTGACGATGGAGGCGACGGACAACGAGGCGCACTGCACCTCCAACAACACGGCCCGGTTCACGGTTTTCCGTCCGGCGACCTGCACCAACGAGGCGTTGATTGTGAACTATGCGCTGAGTGGCAGTGCCAGCAATGGCCTGGACTACAGCCTGCTGCTGAGCAACGTGACGATTGCCGCCGGGAGCACCAGCGCCGTGGTGACCGTGACCGCGCGCCCGGACCGCGACACGACCAACGAGGAGGTGGTCCTGACGATCCTCCCCGGCGCTTACGCGATCGGCACGGCCAGTAACGCCACGGCCACGATCCTGCCGTGGACGGTCCCCACGGAAGTCTATGTCATGCCGGTCGGGCTCTCTTCTCCCGTGGCACCCTACGACACGTGGGCTACTGCCGCCAACGACATCCAGTCCGCCGTGGACGTGGCGGCCGCCTTCCAGCCGGAGATCAGGACGGTGGTGGTCTCGAACGGCACGTACGCCATCTACAACCATATCGTGGTCACCAACGGCATCACGGTGCGCAGTTTCGAGGGCGGGTTGACCGGGGCGGCGCAGACCATCGTGACGCGCGCGCCGGATGCCGGGAATACCCGTATCTTTACGCTGGGCCATGCCGACGCTGTGCTCGACGGGTTCACGGTCACGGGCGGATCGTATCCGCCGGCGGTCCCCTCAGCGGTGTGGAGCCTGAAGGGTGCCGGCATCCTCATGACGAACGGCACCGTGCGCAACTGCCTGGTGACCAGCAATATGACCGGTGGCACCTACGGGGATGGCGGCGGCATCTTCATGGCGGGCGGTCTGGTGTCCAACTGCGTGATCGCGGCGAACGCCCTGTCGAGCGGTGGCTACGGTGCCGGCATCTGTATGATCGGGACCAATGTCTACTCGCGCAGTAGTCCGACCGCGACCGGCACCGGCACGCGCGTGACGGGGTGCATCATCAGCAGTAACACGATTGCGGGCACAAGCACGGAGAGGGGCGCCGGCGTGTATATGTTGGCCGGTGCCACGCTGGATAACTCGCTGATCTGCTCCAATGCCAACAACCGGCCATCCGGCAACGGATATGGTGGCGGGGTATATTCCCGCGGTGTGATTGAGAGTTGCACCATCTTCAGTAACTACTGCCTTGGTATTGGCGGCGGGGTCCAAAATGGCGATAGCAATATTTCAGAGAGGGGCGGCAGCGTTTCGAATTGCCTGGTGTTGAATAACCGGGCCTCCTCCGCTTGCGGCGGGGTTTATACCTACTACGGGTTGGTCCGGGGGTGCACCATCGCCAGCAACAGTGGGACTTTAGGCGGCGGGGTGTATGTTGTTTATGGGACGGTTCAGAACAGCACCATCGCCAGCAACAGCGGGTATAGGGGCGGCGGGGTTTACATGTCGACGGGTGCCAGTGTCTCGAATTGCCTTGTTCAGGCTAACCTGTCCACGGATTCGGGCGGCGGCCTTTACGCCACGGCAGGGCAGATTCAGCGCTGCCGGATTGTTGGCAATACGCAAGTCAGTACGAATGGTGGCGGTGTGTATGCGTCCGTAGCCACCGTGCTGCTGCGGAACTGCCTGATTGCCTCCAATGCCTGTGCCGGCGATTACGGTGGCGGTGTGTATGGCGGCAGGGTGGAAAGCTGCACGGTCGTGAGCAATAACGCGGCCAGTCGCTTCGGCGCGGGCGGCGGTGTCTACGGTAGTAGGGTGACGAATTCCGTTGTGCAGCTCAACGCGACGGGGTCGGAGCGGCCATCGGTCGCCAACCACGCCGGCAGTACGTTCGCCTACTCCTGTACCACCCCCAAGCCGGCCGGGCTGGGCAATGTGGCGCATGCCGTGTTTGTCAATCTGGCGGGCGGCGACTATCGGTTGCGGGGTTGCCCGGCGGTGGATGCCGGGACCAACCTGACGTGGATGACGAACGCGCTTGACCTGGCCGGGAATCCGCGTACGAATGGCGTGAACAACCGGGTGGATATGGGGGCGTATGAGAAGGTCCCCGGTGCCCTGGAGGCCGACCTGGGAGCCGATGCGATGAATGTGGTGGGGCCGTCGAACGTGGTCTTTGCCGCCTGCCTGTCCGGCACCAACTGTAATGCGACGTCCTACGCGTGGGACTTCGGCGACGGGAACAGTCTCAGCGGTCCCGCGCTGGCGGTTGTCACGAATCTCTACCTTGCGCCGGGTGTCTACACCGTGACCCTGGCGGTCAGCAACGACGGGGGGGAGAGCGCGGCGGTGACGAACCGGGCGTACATCACGGTCTGGGATACCAACCTCTACGTCTGGGCGGGGAGCCCCGCGCCCGGCGTGCCGTATAACGCCTGGTCGAACGCCGCGCACACGCTTATGGACGCCGTGTATGCGGCCCCGGCGGGTTTCAACGTCTTCGTTACGAACGGCACCTACAACCTCGAAAATCAGATCATGGTGGACAAACCCCTCACCATCCAGAGTTACGGCGAGACGGGCTTTGGCGGGTTGCGTAACGCGGCCAATACGGTGGTGCAGACCGGCAGTGCGACTAACCGACTCTTCGCTCTCTTGGATGCCGGCGCGGTGCTCGACGGTCTGACCCTGCAGAACGGTTCCGCCTGGCAGGATGGCGAGGTGGGGATGGGCGTGAAGATGACGGCTGGCCTGGTGCGTCACTGCA
>CAIOST010000025.1 GCA_903861045.1 uncultured bacterium
GTGTGGCGCATGTGCCTATTTATATCAATTACCAATTGATAAAATCAAGCAGAAAAATCGCCGCGTTGTCCTTTTCTTTTCGAGTAATTTCGACGCCTCGCGCTTTAACTCTCGCAGAACGGGGGCTATGCGGTCATCTTGACGCTGATCCCCGCATCTGGCATGCTCCCAGCACTGGCAGTCGCTACGTCGGCCGGTTCAGCCAAGAGCCAAGGAGTGTGCTATGAGACGATTTACGCTGGGTGGTGTCGTGTGGCTGTTCGGTGTGGCGGCGCTGGCGCTGGCGGACACGGGGTTTCGCCTGACCGGCAATGGCATATATGAAGACGTGCAGCCACCACTGCACTGGTCTGCGACCAGCAACGTGGTCTGGAGTGCCCGGCTGAAGTGGTCCAACGCCTCGCCGATCGTGCTCGGCGATCAGGTGATTGTCTGCGAGGAGCCGGATGTGCTGCTGTCGTTGGGTTTTGCGGATGGCCAGCTGCGTTGGGCCGTAACGAACAGCTATTTTGAGGCGCTGCCGCCAGCCGAGGGCGAGGTCGCTCGTGCGAACCAACAGAAGAGTGAGGCGCTGCGCCAAACGCTGCGCGATGCCGAAAAGCAATTGCGTGAAAGCGAGAAGGCGGCCAAGGCTAATACCAATGATGCGGCCGCCACGACTGGTTGGAAGGCGGCCCAGCAGGAGGTGGCCGCGTTGCGCAAGCAGCTTGAACCGTTGCAGAAATACCGGCTGCCGGATACGCACAGCGTGACCGGCTACACGTCGCCGACGCCGGTCACCGATGGACGCAATGTGTACGCGGTTTTCTGTTCCGGCGTGGTGGTCGGTGTCACGCCCACGGGGCAGCGCCTCTGGACACGTCTGCTGCCGGCGCGCCCCCATCATGGCTGGGGGCACTCCGCCTCGCCGCGGCTGGCGGGCAACCTGCTGCTGGTGCATTTCGGCAATCGGCTCTTTGCGCTGGATGTGCAGACGGGCGTCGACCAATGGACGGCCGATGCCCCGAGCGGCTTCGGTTCGCCGGTGGTTGAACCGGTGGAGGGGACGCCCGTGGTTATTACGCCGGGCGGCGATTTCATTGCGGTGACCGATGGTCGGAAGCGCGCTGTCGGACTTTTCAAGTTCCCCTGGAACGGGCCGGTGGTCAAGGATGGCGTGGTCTATCAGATTGACGAGGGGGGGGCGGCGGCGTATCCCATCAAGCTCGATGGCGCGGCCAAGCCGGCGCCCTTATGGACCACCAAGGTGCCGGCCGGCCGGTATTACGCTACGTCCCTCTGGCAGGCAGGGTTACTCTATAATGTGAGCCAGGGCGGAACACTGGTGGTCCTGAATGCCAGCGATGGCAGCGTGGTCTACGAGAAGGCGCTCGGCTTCGGTGGCGGGACCGTTTATCCCAGCCCGACTCTGGCCGGTGGCCGGATCTATCTCAGTTGTGATAATGGCGTGACGGTGGTGATCCGCCCGGGTCGGGTTTATGAGGAATTGGCGCGCAACAAACTGCCGGAGTTCCGCAGTTGCCCGGTCTTTCGCGGTGAGAGCATGCTGGTGCGTACCCTCAACGGGGTCGTGCGGGTGCAGGAGAAGTAGTCTCTCTGTAGGCCAGTAGAGGTTCAAGGATTCGTATGATAAAGAACGTTTTGATCGCGGTAGTTGCCGGCACCGGCCTGTGGCTCGGCCTGCTGGACGTGGCCTCGGCTGCGAGCACGCCCAACCAGACCTGGAATGGGTTCACCTACACGGTGACCAGCAACGAGGTGACGATCCTGGCGTGGCAGTCGAGCGCGACCGCGTTGGAGATCCCCGCGGAAATCGATGGGAAGCCGGTGCGAAGCATCGGACAGAAGGCTTTTTCACAAAAGCGTGAGCTCAAGAACGTCAGCATGCCAGATAGCGTGCGCCAGATCGGTGTGCTGGCTTTCGAGTTGTGCATCAGCCTTACCAATGTCGCGTTGGGCAAGGCGGTCGACCGCCTTGGCGATGGCGCGTTCGCCGGCTGTTACGTCCTGCGGGATGTGCAGTTGCCGGAAGGGTTGGCGAGCGTGGGCTCCGGGGCGTTTCAAGATTGCCGCGGCCTCTCGCGTGTGGTGCTCCCCGCCAGCCTGCGGACGCTGGGCGACGGCGTGTTCACCGGTTGTGCCGGTCTCAAGACCGTGGCATTGGCCGAGGGCAATGAGTCGTTCAGCATGCGAGAGGGCGTGTTGTTCAATCGCGACCTGACCACATTATTCCGCTATCCTGCCGCGCAAACATATTCGGACTACATCATTCCCGCAAGCGTCACACGCATCGCCGGGAACGCCTTTGAAAGCAGTCGCGCCTTGAGGAGCGTGACCATCCCGCCGACGGTCACGAACATCGGCGCCGGGGCGTTCCTCTATTGCGAGAAACTCGGGAGCATCACACTGCCGGAAGGTGTAACGAGTATCGCGTCGAAGTCGTTCGACGAGTGCCGCAGTTTGACCAATGTGACCTTCGGTAGCCGGGTGACCAACATCTGTTCCGAAGCATTCTTCCGCTGTGCCAGCCTGAAGCGCGTGGTGATTCCGGACAGCGTGAGCGTGCTGGGCGACTCGGCCTTTTCCGAGTGTGGCAGCCTGGAAGACGTGACGCTCGGCGCCGGCCTCGAGCGACTCGGCACCTGGGTGTTCGGCTCCGGACGCGCGCTGAAACAAATTCGGCTGCCCGACCGCCTGCGTCGTATCGGCAGCCATGCCTTCACGGGTTGCGGTATCACCAACCTGGTGATCGGCCCGCAGGTGAACGAGTTGGACATCTATACGCTAGGTGGGATCGCGAACTATGTGATTGCCGAGGATAACCAGACCTACCTGCTCCGACAGGGCGTGCTCTTCAGCCGCGACATGACCACGCTCCTGCGCTATCCGCCCTTGCGGGAAAATACCGAATATAGGGTGCCTGATGGCGTCACCACCGTGGGGGCGAACGCTTTCGCGGGCGTCACCACGCTGACGCGACTGGTTCTTGCGGCAACCGTGACGAACATCGGGGCAGGGGCCTTCCAGCGCTCCGCCTTGCGACAAGTGGCCATACCGGCCGGTATCCGCCTAATCGGGCGCCAGGCGTTTGGTTCCTGCGCCCAACTCGAAGCGGTGCTCTTCGAGGGCGATATGCCGCCTTTGAATGCGGACATCTTAGCGAACACGTCGGCCACCGTCTGTTACCGCGAGGGGGCCCAAGGCTGGACTAACGAAACCGCTTATGGCCGGCCGGCCTGGGGCACGAGCACGGATGGGCGCTTTCTTTTCGCCGTGCAGAACCGGCAAACCGTTGCGATCAGACGCTACCTTGGCACACCCAGCGCGGTGCGGGTGCCCGACATGCTGGCCGGCCTGCCGGTGACGGCCATCGGCGCGCAGGCGTTCGCCTCCAATACCATACTGACCAGCGTGACGATTCCTGCCAGCGTGACTGGGCTTGCCCGGCGCGCGTTTGCGTCGTGTGCCAGCCTGGAAAGTGTCGTTTTCGAGGGCCACGCGCCCTATGTCGAGGCGGATGTGTTCGCGAACACGCCCGCGAGCATCTACCACCGTTCGGGCGCGCAAGGATGGGATTCATCCTTCGCAGGCCGTCCGGCCTTGGCCTGTTCGTTTGACAACGGCTTGGCCTTTATGCCGGAGGCAGACGGCAGCCTGGCGCTGGTCCATTGTTTTACCACCAATCGCAGCGTGACCGTGCCAGCGGAGATGGCCGGTAAGCCCGTGGGCGTGATCGGTCCGCAAGCGTTTGCGGGGGGCCGGGAATTGATCGCGGTAACGATTCCCGCCAGTGTGCGCCGGATCGGTGCGCGGGCGTTCGACGGCTGCTATCGCCTGACGAGCGTGGCTGGCGCGACGCATGTCCCGGCCGTCGGTCCGGCCGCCTTCGCATGCTGCTACAGTTTGACGAACGCCGTGCTGGCGGGGCCGCGGCCGGGCGACGCTGAGCCAACGGTTGACGCCGCGGCTGGCCGCATGAGTTTGCATCTGCGCATGGCCAACGGAGACACGCTTACCGGGATCACCACGCTGCGGGCGTTGCCACTACGGATGGCCGACGCACTGCTCAGCGTGCCGCTTGCGCACATAGCGGCCATCACGCGTGGAGCGGGGGGCGCGGCGTATGCCATCCGGCTGCGGAAGGGCGACCTGCTGGAGGGAGAGATTGAGCTCAAGCAGGTTGAGATCACAGGGCTGTTTGGTAAGGTGGCGGTCGATGTCCGGCAGATTGCGGAGCTGGAGGTTGCGCCGGCCGTGAGTGCGCGCGTTCCCTGAGCGGCGTGGTGTGTGATGGCGGGGCGGTGCCGGTTCACGGAACCGGCTGAATGCTTCTAATCGCGAGGATGGGGATTTCCAGCGTGGCTTTTTTTGGGGATCCAGCGCTTGCCATCATCAGCGCGGCGGCCTCTCGGGCCATGGCCGCAAAGTCCTGTACCGCTACGAAGACTTCGGCGGCCGGTGCTATCGAACCAAGCCATGCGTCGAATACCGCACCAAAGAGTCGTGTCTCCGGCTCACGACTCCGGACCTTTTCCAGCGCCGTCCATACGTCCTGCTGGTTGATGCCCACGATTCCCAATGGTGCGTTGCCAGGGGGCGGTTCAAGTTCGTCGAGGGAAGCCGCGTAGGTGCACGGTATGGCATGTTGGCGGGCGAAGTGCAGGCAGGCCGAGCGGCGCGCGTGCGTCACCTCGTTGGCATCAGCTAAGTAGCAGATCAGCCGGCCGGCACCGCTGCGCACGACACGTTCTGTCAGATCGGCAGCCGCCAAGGCATTGGCGGATGTTACAATAGGGACGGTTGAGCGTGCCGGGTAACGATCCAGAAAGACGATGGGTAAGCCACCCGCGTACAAGGCCTCCTCATACCGGTCGCAGAGCCCGCGTACGGAGGGAATGATCACCACGCCGTCAAATTCGCCCTGTGCGGCCTTTTCCAGCAGACGGCGATAGATACCGTCATCATTCTGGTGGGTTGCCAGATAGAGGTCGGTGCCGCCGGCGGCCAAATGGGCGGCAAGTTCACGAGCCGCCTCCTGCTCTAGCGTGGAGCGGAAGCTACCGGCGATGAGCAGGACATTGCCGGTTCGTCCTGTGCGCAGTGCCCGCGCGGCCTGGTGCATGCGATAGCCCAAGCGCGCGGCCTGGGCCTTGATTCGCGCCGTGGTATGCGCGTTGACGACCGGGTCGTCACGTAGCGCCCGCGACGCGGTGGAACGATCCACGCCGCAGGCCGCGGCTACATCAGAAAGACGAATGGTCATAAGACTACTTCGGTTTCGCCACGTAGGTCTTGATCTCAAACGGTGCAAGTTCAATGGTCAGACTCGGCGCGCATGGCACGGCCTTGCGCTCCTTCCATTCGAGCAGATCCGATTCCGCAAGTGTGACATGGCCGCGATGGCTGACCAGGGTGCCCTGCGAGCGGCGCCCGTCCGTTTCGACCACGCGCAACACCACATGTTCCGACTTTTCGGCACGTTTGATGACTTCGAGCGACAGACCCTTGCCGCTGATACTGAACGGCGCGCGATCAATCCGGCAGCGATAGCCGTGGAATAGCAGTGGCGTCACATTGAGCATGGCAGCCTCGGCACGCACGTTAGATTCGGAAAGCGCACCGGTGTGCGGCAGCAGCGCATAGGTGAACTCGTGCTCGCCAAGATCGGCATCCGGATCCGGATGCGTCGATGAACGCAGGAGATTGAGGTCGATGGTGTGGCCCTTGACCTTCCAGCCGTACTTGCAGTTGTTAAGGACGGCTACGCCGCGATCATGTTCGCTGAGGTCGGCGAACCTATGCCCGCAGACTTCGAAGGCCGCCTTATCCCAGGTGGTGTTATCAGCCGTGCTGCGTTCCAGTGTCCCATACTGGATGTCGAATGAGGCGCGGTCGGTCTTGATATTCACCGCGAAGGAAGTCCTGAGCATGCGGTGCATTTCGTGCCAGTTGACCTTGGTTACGAAATCCAGCCGCCGGGAGCCGGCTGTCAGGAAGACCTCCTGCACGATCGACGACTGGCCGATGGCGAGGTTGAAGCGGATTCCCTGGCGTACCGGGCCGGCCGCGCACGAGGCCTGTCCGCGGGCGCCGGCGTTCTCGATGAACTGTTCGGTGTAGAAGAAGTCAATGTCCCATGCGTCCCAACTGGTAGGACGGTCTTCGTACAGCGACAGGACGTTGCCTTTGCTGCCTGCGGCCAGCACCGGCCGGCCCGTGGTTTTGTCAATGGCTTCCGTGATTTCGGCGCTTTGGTTGAATACATAACGGACGAGGTCATTCTCGAGCACGAGCAGGTCGGATTTCTTTGTGGTAGCAGGCGCGCGGAGGCCTGTGCGGGTAAGTGTTAGGAAGGCGTGGGCGGGAATGGTGACCAGGGCGACCGTTCGGTCACCTTCTATCTGGGTGGGCAGCTCGGTGCCGTCGGCGGTGGCGAGCCCCGTGCGGCCCGTTTCGGCCGGCATGACCACCGCGGCGGTGTAATCGTAGGAGAGGCTGTTGTGCAGCATGACCGACTGCTTGTCCTTGGTGCAGGAACCTGCGACGATCTGCTGCGCGGTGTCTGTGCAGGCCTGTAACGCTGCGCCCATGAACTTGGCGGCATCTTCATATACGGCGGCAATGGAACTGCCGGGCAGGATGTCGTGAAACTGATGGGTCAGCAGGGTCTTCCAGGCCTTGTCGAGCACGGCGAGCGGGTAGTGGGCCGGATCGAGTGAAATGGCAAGATGCTCCAGTTGGACCAGTGCGTTTTCCAGTGAGCGATTCCATTTCTTCATGCGCGCCTGCGTAGTCAGCGTGGCCCGGTGCAGTTCGAGGTAGAGTTCGCCCCGCCAGACATCGAGTTCGTTCTGTCGTTTGCCGAGCCGCTTGAAAAATGCTTCGGCCGTGCCGAATTTCACCTTCGGTAGGCCGTCGAGATCGGCCTCACGGAGTCCGGTCTCAATATGTTCGTCCTTGGGCCCGCCCCCGCCATCGCCGATACCAAAGAGGGTTATGAATTCATCCAAGCGGTCCTTTTCCACAAAATTCGCTTCGGCATGCAGCAGTCCCTCGGGGTTCAGGTGCGAGTTGTACGTGTCTTCCGGCGGGAAATGCGTGAGCATCTTGGTGCCGTCCAAACCCTGCCATAGGAACGAGTGGTGGGGGAACGGATTGAACTGGTTCCATGAAATCTTCTGGGTGAGGAACCAGTCGATGCCACACCGGTGCAGAATCTGCGGCATGGTGGCGGCGTAACCGAATACGTCAGGGATCCAACACCCTTTGACATCCACGCCGAATTCATCGCGGAAGAAATTTTTGCCATGCAGGAACTGCCGCACCAGGGCCTCCCCGCCGGTGAGATTGCAGTCGCATTCCACCCACATGCCACCCTGAATTTCCCAACGGCCGGCCTTTACCGCTTGCTTGATCTTGGCATAGAGGATGGGATAGTGGTCCCGTGTGAAGGCGTAGAGTTGCGCCTGGCTCGCCCCGAAGACGTAGCCAGGATAACGCTCGATGTTGGCGATTTGGCTCGCGAAGGTGCGGCCGCACTTGCGCACGCTTTCCGCGAGCGGCCACAGCCAGGCCGTGTCAATGTGCGCGTGTCCGACCGCTATGGTCGTAAGGGCCGAGTGTCCGTTTTGCTTCGCCAGTTCCGGCGCAAGCAGTGCGCGGGTGGCCAGGGCGTTCGCGGGTGTATCAGCAAAGCAGTTCACGGCCGCATTCAGCGCCCGGACAATCCGTGCGCGGCGGGTTGAAGTCTCCGGCAGCGCCTTGGCAAGATGGAACAGTGTATTCATGTCGAGCCACAACGACCGGCAGTCGGTGTCAACGACGCACAGCCTGAGCCGGTTTACTTTGGCGTGAAAGGTGCCGAAGCGTGCGGGATCGTGGCGCGTGATGTGGTTGGAGGCGGCAATGCCGAAGAGCGGATTAGCCGCCGCTTCCGCGAGTATCTCAATTTTTTCGCCACCTTGGCACTGCTCGGAGAGCGGATAGATGTATTTGGCATAGTCGAAGGCAAAGGCGCTGCCGTTGGTGAGGCCATAGAGCGGTGTGCCCTGTCGGTCGTAGATCAGGACTTCGCCGGAAAGTTCGATGTCGGCGCAGATGGCCCGGCCTTGCCATGCTTTCGGCACGGTACCCGTCAACTTGAAGTACCCCGATTCCCAGTTCTTGCCCCAGTCTACCCCTTCGTTGATCGGCTTGCGCTTCAGGTTCACGGTACTGGCGAGCGGCAAGCGTGCGGGCGTGTGGTGGTATGCGGCCGTGAAAACGACATGGCGTTCCAGAATGCGCATGCCCAGCCGTTCGTTGAACTGCCGAATCTTGTTGAGGTAGATGTCGGTGGTACTTTGTTTGACTGTTTTGAGCATGATCCGTCCTTCGGGTTGCGTTTTACGATCTCTAACAAAATGAAAAATTTCCTTATTGCAATCGATTGCAGTGTAAATTAGCAAAGGCTTCGGTGATGTGCAAGTGCATTTTTTAGCGGGTGTAAGACAGGAAAGTGAGAAGAGGGAGTTTGAGCGCAAGGTCAGGCTGCCGTCTTGCTGTTTCCAGACGACGCACGCTCACGCCAATAAAGGGCGTGGAGTTCGTCGGCGACGAGGGCGCGACATCGAAGCACGTTCAGGGATCCAGAAGGGTGCCAGCGTTGGCCGGCGAGGTCGGTGCGTTGGTTGACTAGCGATTTGCAGGTGCCTTCCATGGCACCCGATCCGATGAAGTAGCCAAATTTGCGGAATGTGCCGTAGTCCATGCGGGTGATGTTGGTCCTGAAGTAGCGCAGGGCGTCCTCGATCTGCGCCTTCGCGGGGTGTTGGGCGGGCAGATTCTCGAAGTAGCGGACGACGCAGGCGGCGCCATAGTCCCTCATCAGGCGGCGGCGCAACTTGAACATGGCCTGCGCCTTCTCCTCGTCCGGTTCGGCGAGATGGCACAGGATGCCGAGATGCTCGGCGGCGTGATCTCGCCGCTCTTGGCCAACATCTACCTGCACTGGTTTGAGGTGGTGCTGCTGCGTGAACTTGGAAAAGAACGCGTAGCTGCCGGACTTGTTCGATACGCGGATGACTTTGTCACTCTAGCCGGGGATCTTTCCGAAACGCTCACGGCGTTTGTCGAGGAAAAGCTGGAAGGATGGATGGGGCTGCGGATCAATCGGGAGAAAACATGCTGTTTCAGTCTCATGGACGCCGGACATCGGCTCGACTTCTTGGGATACAGTCTGCGATTTGACCGGGACCTGTATGGTAGGCCTCAGATATATCTGTATGTATTCGCTTCACGCAAATCGCTCTAGGGA
>CAIOST010000026.1 GCA_903861045.1 uncultured bacterium
CCGCCCCTGCCAAAACTCCTCGATTTCACACTGTTATTGGTAGGGCGGGGCCGCCGGACCCGCCGCCACAAGTCCATCATGAGAACTGTAGAACGCTGACACACGGCGTTTGACACTTTCGCACCATGTCGGGTATGATTCGCGCCCATGAAACGGGATGCCTACAACTTGTTGTTGCTGCGTGCTGTCCGAAACACCGGACGCCGCGTAGTAGTACCGGTGGTAGCCCGAGCGGTGGACGCGGGCAGGGAGCATGGGTGAGTCGAACCTGACCAACCAGCGCTCTGCCTTCTAACCCACCGTTACCCCTGCGGTGGGTTTCCGTTTTTTCTGGCACAAACGCAAGACACAGCGAGCCATACATGAAAGCAAAAAAAAGCACGACCAAGCCCGCCACAACCCGTATCGCCCGCCCGGCCCCAGCCAAGGCCGCTGCGAAAGGTGAAACACAAGAATTACGCAGCGGCGCCCAATGCGTCGTAGATGGTTTTGTGGAGAATGGCGCGCAAGTCGTCTTCGGCTATCCCGGCGGTGCCGTGCTGGATATTTTCAACGTGATCAATCGCGCCGAGCTGCACTTCATTTTGCCGCGCCATGAGCAGGGGGCCGTGCATGCCGCGGACGGCTTTGCGCGCGCCAGCGGCAAGGTCGGCGTCTGCCTCGTGACCTCCGGCCCCGGCGCCACCAACACCATCACCGGCCTGGCCACCGCCTATATGGACGGCATCCCGCTGGTCTGCGTCTGCGGCCAGGTCCCTCAATCCATGATCGGGAATGACGCGTTCCAGGAAGCCGACGTCACCGGCATCACCCGCCCCGTCACCAAGCATAACTTCCTCGTGCGTTCGGCTGATGACATCCCGCGTATCATGGCGGAGGCCTTCTACATCGCGGCGACCGGCAAACCCGGCCCGGTGGTGATTGACATCCCTAAGGACGTGCAGCGCCAAAAAACCGCCGTACGCCGCCCGGCGCAGGTCAGCATCCGCAGCTACAATCCGGACATCACCGCCGATCCGGCACAGATCACCAAGCTGGCTCAGGCGATCAACCAGGCGCAGCGGCCCGTGCTCTACGTGGGCGGCGGCGTCATCGCCGGCAATGCGTCTGCCGAACTGGCCGCGCTGGCACGGTGGGCCGACATTCCGGTGACCACCACCCTCATGGGACTGGGTTCGTTCCCTGAGACCGATCCACTCGCCTTGCGCATGCTAGGCATGCACGGCAGCTACGCGGCCAACATGGCGGTGCAAGGCTGCGATCTGCTGATCTCCGTGGGCGCACGCTTTGATGATCGCGTGACCGGCCGCGTGGACACCTTTGCACCACATGCCACGATCGCCCACATCGACATCGACCGCTCCGCCATCGGCAAGATTACTCGCACCCACATCCCGGTGCTGGGGTATGTGAAACCGGTGCTGCAGGCGCTCCTGCCGCTGGTTCAACCCGCCAAGCGTACGGCCTGGCAGGCGCAGGTCAGCGAATGGAAGGCGGAACACCCGGCCTTTACCTACCCGCACAAGGAAAAGACCCTGCTACCTCAATTCGTGATCGAAAAAGTCTACGAGGTGAGCAAAGGGAACGCTGTGGTGGTGACTGACGTCGGCCAGCACCAGATGTGGTCCGCCCACTTCTACCAGTACACCCGCCCGCGCTCGTTCATCTCCTCCGGCGGACTCGGCACCATGGGGTTCGGCCTCCCGGCCGCCATCGGCACCCAGCTCGCCCGCCCGCATGAACTGGTGGTCGCCATTGTCGGCGACGGCGGCATCCAGATGAACGCGCAGGAACTGGTGGTCGCCGTGGAACACCACCTCCCCATCAAGGTGATCATCCTCAACAATGGTCACCTCGGCATGGTGCGCCAATGGCAGGAGATCTTCTACAGCCGGAACTACGCCTCGGTGGTGCTCGGCCCCAAGGGACGTCTGGCCGGCGAGCGCCTGCCGGCGCGCCCGCAACAGTACCTCCCCGACTTCATGAAACTAGCCGAGGCCCATGGCGCCCAAGGCATGCGGATCACACGACCGGAAGACGTCGTGAAGGGGCTGCGTCAGGCCTTCAGCAGCCCGGAACCGTGGGTGATCGAGTGCATGGTGGACCCCGAAGCCAACGTGCTCCCCATGGTGCCGCCTGGCGCCTCGCTCTCAGACATGCTCTGCAAACTGGCCTAGCCCCGTAACCCCGTTGAAGGGAATCTGACAAATGAAACACATTATTACCACCCTTGTGGAAAACAAGCCCGGCGTGCTGGCCCGCATCGTCGGTTTGATCTCGGGCCGCGGCTACAACATCGAGACGCTCAACGTCGGCCCCACCCAAGACCCCACCACCTCTAAGATGACGATCACCGTTGGCGGCGATGACCGTGTGATCGAACAGGTCATCCACCAGGTCGGCAAACTGGTGGACGTGATCGAAGTGGTGGACGTCACCCGCCGCCGCCACCTGAATCGCGAATTGATCCTGGTGGAGGTTGGCACCGCACGTCATTCCCGCAGCGAAGTGCTGGAACTAGCCACGCTTTTTGACGCCCGCGTCGTGGCCGTCGGCGAAAAATCCATCACCGTACAGATGGTCGGCGACCACCACACGGTGGAAGACTTCTTGCGGCTGCTGCACCCCTACGAGATCACCGACATCTCGCGCTCCGGCCTGATTGCCGTGGCACGCGGCGAACACGCCTAGCGCGCGCCCGTAATCCCCTCCCCTGGAGGGGCCGGCTGCCACGCCGGGCGCCCCAGGGGTGGCTCCCCCCATCCTCGCGAAGCCATCACGGCATAAATACGCATGAACAAAGTCAGGAATTAATGCCCATGCTCGACCCACTCCTGATGCTGATTACCGTCTTTGTCGGCGCGTTCGGCGCCTGCATGGGCAGCTTTCTCAACGTTTGCATCTACCGCCTACCACGCGAACAATCCGTGGTCTCCCCCGGTTCGCACTGCCCGCACTGCCAGACGCCCATCCCCTGGTATCTCAACCTGCCCGTCGTGACCTGGCTGTTGCTGCGCGGACGCTGTCGCTTCTGTCGCGGACCCATCGCGCCACGCTACCTCCTGGTGGAACTGCTTACCGCCGTCCTCTTCCTGGCGGTATTATTCCAATTTGAGGCCTACCCGCGCCTGCTCGGCATGCAGACGCTGGCAGATCCGCTGCTCCTGCCGATCTATATGGCTATCATCGGCGGCCTGATCGTGGGGACATTCGTAGACTTTGAGTTTATGGAGATTCCGGATCAGGTCACCCTTGGCGGCACGGTCGCTGGCTTGGCCTGCAGCATCCTGGTGCCGGCCTTACACGGGCATGGTGTTCTGCAAGACCCCCATCCCTATTGGCAGCGCGCCCTCGTCTCCCTGGGCCATGGGGCTGGCGCGGCGGCTTTGGGCGCCGGCATACTATGGGGCGTGGGTTGGCTGGGCGAAAAATCCTTTAAAAAGGAAGCCATGGGCCTGGGCGACGTCAAACTGCTGGCTGCCGTCGGCGCCTTTCTCGGCTGGCAGGCGGTGCTCTTCACCATCGTGGGTGGTGCCCTGCTCGGTAGCATCGTGGGCGTCGCCCTGATGGCCGCGCGGCGCGTGGAGATGCAGGGTCACATCCCCTTCGGCCCCTATCTCTCCATCGCCACACTGACGTGGCTCTATTGGGGCCCCGTGCTCTGGCAGTGGTACCTGCGTCTGCTAACACCCTAGGCGGACTGCCACCAGCCATATGTCCACCGCGCGTTCGCCAGCCACCTCGACCACCGTCATCCAGATTGGCACCCTGCAGCTACAGCTGCAGACACCACCCGACTTTGATGCCCTGCTGGACGAAGCCGCGCGCCGCACCCCCGACAACGTGGATGCGATCCCCTACTACGCCACGCTCTGGCCTTCCGCCCACGCCCTGGCCAAAACGATTTGGGAGATGCGCGACCGACTTCCCGGGCAACGCGTGCTGGAACTTGGCTGCGGTCTAGGCCTCCCGGCCATCGTGGCCGCCAAACTGGGGGCCGCGGTGATAGCCAGCGACTTTCATCCGGATGCCGGTGGGTGGTGTCTGGCCAATGCCGCCGCCAACGGCGTAGCGCTGCAATTCCACCCCTGCGACTGGCAGACGCCACCAGCCTGGGAACCCTTCGATCTCGTACTCGGCAGTGATCTGATCTACGAACGCCGACACATCCCCGCATTGGTCGCCTGCGTGGACCAGCTCTGCGCCCCGCACGGCCTAGCCCTGCTCGCTGATCCCGGCCGCGACGGCCTCCCCCAACTCACGGACGCCCTGCAAACACGCGGCTGGCAGATCAACCTTATCCCTTGCGACAATATCTATGTACTCCATTGCAGGAAGGGAACGTCTCCGATCGCCGTCCCTCAGCGGGCGGCTACCGGAGCGTGATGGGCGGGTTGCAAGGTGTCTGCCGCCTACTTCTCAACGGCCGCCTTGCGGCGCGCGGGTTTGGGCTTGGCCGGCGGTTCCGTACCCTGAGGTTGAAAAACGAGCGCATCGCCAGCTTCGTTGACGCCGATGGTGACTGTGCCCGTCAACTCGCCGCGCTGCAGCAGTTCGTCGGCCAGCGAATCTTCCACATAGCGCTCCACCGCACGGCGCAACGGACGTGCGCCGAAGGCCGGGTCAAACCCCTTTTCCACGAGAAAGGCGGTGGCGGCATCCGTCAACTCCATATTGATGCCGCGATCGGCCACGCGACTACGCACCTTGGCCAGTTCCAGGTCGAGGATCTTCACCACGTCCTCGCGTCCCAGACTGCGGAAAACCACGATTTCATCAAAACGATTCAGCAGCTCTGGTTTGAAGACACGCTTCGACTCTTCGATCATCTGCGCTTTCATCCGCTCGTAGGTATGTGCCACGGTATCCGCGGCGAAACCGAGACCGCGTCCCTGCTTAGCGTTGTCGAAGCCTAGATTAGAAGTCAGGATCACCACGGTGTTGCGGAAATCCACATGCCGGCCCAGGCTGTCCGTCAAGCGCCCTTCGTCCATGATCTGCAGCAGCATGTGCATGACATCCGGGTGGGCCTTCTCCACCTCATCAAAGAGCACCACGCTGTAGGGACGGCGGCGCACGCGCTCCGTCAACTGCCCCCCCTCCTCATGGCCGACATACCCGGGGGGCGAGCCGACCAGACGCGAGACATTGAATTTCTCCATGTACTCGGACATATCGATTTGGATCAGCGCCTTTTCGTCGCCAAACATCCGTTCGGCCAGGGCCTTGGCCAGCATGGTTTTGCCCACGCCGGTGGGACCCAGGAAGATGAACGTGCCGATAGGCCGGCGCGGGTCCTTGAGGTCGGCCCGCGAGCGGCGCAGCGCCCGCGCCATGGCCTTGATGGCCGGCGACTGTCCGATTACGGCGGCCTCCAGCTCTTGTTCCAGACTCAACAACCGGGCCAGTTCCCCCTCGCTCATGCGTTCCAGCGGCACACCGGTGATGCGCGAAATCGTTGCGGTGATATCCTCCTTGGTCACCACCAGGGCCTGGTCTGCATGGTCCTCTTTCCACTTACGCACAATCGCATCCAGCGCCTCGCGCGCCCGGCGTTCCTGATCACGCAGCGCGGCGGCTTCCTCAAAGTGCTGATCACGGATGGCGACATCCTTTTTGCGCGTGATCTCGCGGATGACCTGCTCATGCTCGCGCACATCCGGCGGACGGACCGTGGCGTTCATGCGGACGCGGGCGCCGGCCTCGTCAATGGCATCAATGGCCTTGTCCGGCAACTGACGCCCGGGCTGGTAGCGCGCCGTCAGGCGGGCGGCGGCGTCCAAGGCCGCCGCCTCGTACTTCACGTTATGATGTTTCTCGTACCGCTCCTGGATCCCCTTCAGGATGGCAATCGCCTCTTCGACGGTGGGCTCATCCACGCGCACCGTTTGAAAGCGCCGCTCCAGCGCAGCATCCTTCTCAATGGACTTGCGGTACTCGCCCAAGGTCGTGGCGCCAATGCACTGCAATTCGCCCCGCGACAAGGCCGGTTTTATGATGTTGGACGCGTCCATCGTCCCCTCGGCGCTGCCCGCGCCCACGATGGTATGCAACTCATCCAGGAAAAGCACAACGTTGCCCAGACGGCGGATCTCATCCATCACCGCCTTGATCCGCTCTTCGAATTGGCCGCGATACTTGGTGCCGGCGACCATGAGCGCCATATCGAGAGCCACGACGCGCCGGTCGCGCATGCGTTCCGGCACTTCGCCGGCCACAATGGCCTGGGCCAGCCCTTCCACCACGGCCGTCTTGCCGACCCCGGCATCGCCCAGCAGCGCCGCGTTATTCTTGGTGCGGCGGCAGAGGATCTGGATCACGCGATCCAGTTCGTTCTTGCGCCCGACCACCGGATCGAGCTCCCCGCGTCGGGCCAGTTCGGTCAAATCCCGCCCAAAGGCATTCAGCGCCGGCGTCTTGATCTTGGCCGGGGTACCCGGCTTGCCGGGAGCCGCCTCGCCGCTTTTCGGTACGGCCGTGGGGGGGTGTCCCAGCGGTTTCTCTTCCGCCGCGGCGTCCGCCGCTTCCGCGTCCTCATCGTAATTCGCATCCAGGTACTTCCGGACCGCCGCCTGCACGTCATCCAGATTGACCTGCAGGCTCGTCAGCACCTGCGCGGCCTTCCCCTCGCCTTCACGCAGCAGCGCCAGGAGCAGGTGCTCTGTGCCCACCTGCGGCTGCTGCATGGACTGGGCTTCCAGCATGGCCAGTTGAAAAACCTTTTTGGTGCGCGGCGTGTAGGGGAGTTGCCCGGCTGTCTTCGTTTCGCCCCCCTGCCCGACCTGCCGTTCCACGGCCAGCCGGATATCATCGATGGAGATGCCCAACCCTTCGAGCACCTCTACGGCCACGCCCTCGCCGAGGCCAACCAGGCCTAACAAGATATGCTCCGTGCCGATATAGGCATGATTGAAGCGATCCGCCTCGCGGTTCGCCAACTGAATCGCGCGCTGCGCGCGCGGCGTAAACTGGTTGAATCCGTTCATATGGTTTCTTTCATTCCCCGCAAGACCACTGGCCGCAGCATCTCGCGCATCAGATTGGCGCGCATCACATCCCGTCGGGCCGGCTCCAGCGCGACCCCCATGCGTCGCTGCAAATGCCCCGGTTGCACATGCAGCGCCAAGGCGTCCACATGCGCAATCGTCAGGCGGCGTACCAGCCCCATGGAGACACCCAGACGCAGCGCCGAGAGATAATCCAGCGCCTCCTCCGTCTCCATGATGCGGGCGCTCTGAATGATGGCCAAGGCGCGGGCCACGCAATCCAGCAACACTGCTGGCGAATCGCGCTGCAGTCGTAACCGGGCATTGCGCTCCTGATGCACCACATCGCCCACCACGTCCAGCAGGTTATCCATGAGCGCCGTCTCGTCCGAGCCCAGCGTCTCCTGGTTCGAAATCTGAAACATGTGTCCGGCCGCCTCAGATCCTTCGCCATTCACACCACGCACGGTCAGCCGCAACCGTTCCAGCGCACGCAGCACGGCATCCAAATCGTTGGACAGACGCAACCCCAGCAAGTGTACCATCACGCTGGCCCGCATCCCCGTACCGACGTTGCTCGGGCAGGCCGTCAGATAACCGAGGCGGTTGTGGAAGGCGAACTCAAACTGCTCCTCCAGCCGCAGATCCATCGCATTGGCGGAAGCCCAAGCACGCGCCAGTTCCATACCGGGCATGATCGCTTGGATCCGCAGATGATCCTCCTCGTTGATCATCACGGCCAGACGTTCATCCGCGCCGACCACCACGCCCGCCCCCGGACCACGCTCGGCCATTTCACGGCTAATCAGATGCCGCTCGCACAACATGGCCCGCGTTATTTCATCCAGGCTCCCCACCGCGGCGATGGTGGCGTGAAACAACCCCGCCTCTTTCATCAGCCAGGGGCTCAGCAGGTCAAATACCCGGCAGCGCTCTTTCTCATCCGCCCAGTCGGGGAAACGCACGCACCGCAGGTTGCGCGCCAGCCGCACGCGGCAACTCACGGCAATATCCGCGGCTCCCCCGTCCGACGCGGTCCGGCGACGGGTATTGGCGGCACTACGAAGCAGCATGTTTCTCTCCCGGCGGCGCTTTCGCTGCGCCCGCCTCCAATTGGCGGATGCGGTCGCGCAACACCGCCGCATCCTCATAGCGCTGCGATCGGATGGACTTCTTCAAAGCCGCTTCCAACTCCGCGCGGGTGCGGTTGAGCTGTTCCCGTGCCGGGACTTTGCCGACATGATGATCGCCGCTGTGCATATCGCGCAGCATGGGGGTTATTTCGCGGGCGAACGTCTCATAGCAGGTGGCGCACCCCACCCGCCCGCGCTTGCGAAACTCCGCCCGGGGCAAGCCGCAACCGGGACAAACCACCGTATCAAACTCCGGCAACTGCACATCCATGGCCGCGCCCAGCAGCATCTCGACCAAGGAGGTCACCATCGGTCCGGCCGCACGCTGCGCGCAGGTGGGGCAGACGAACAGTTCCCGCTCCTCACCATCCACCACTTGCTTGATGGCGGCGGCAGCCTCTTTTTGTTTGCACAGCTCACATTTCATGGCTTCCCCCGTGCGCAGCCGCCCGGCCTCGCCCCTTACGCTCAGACAATCGGCTCGCCGCTTTCAGGCTGTGCGGCATAGTCGCGAAACAGTTGCGCTAGCTGGCGCGTGGCGGGTCCCGGCACACCCGCGCCAATTTTACGTTTGTCAATCTCCACCACCGGCACCAGTTCCGCGGCCGTACCGGTCAGGAATATCTCTTCGGCATTGTACAGGTCATAGCGGGTCATCACGCTCTCGCGTACCGTGTAGCCGTTGGCGGCCGCGAGCTTCATGACCGTATCCCGCGTGATCCCCACCAGGCACCCGCACCACCCCGGCGGCGTAATCAGCGTTTGCCCGTTAACCACAAAGATATTGTCCCCCGTAGCCTCGCAGACATACCCGATATGATTCAACATCACCGCTTCCTGAACCCCACAGTTAATGGCCTCGATCTTGGCCAAAATGTTGTTCAAGTAATTGAGGCTCTTGATGTTGGGGTTGAGCGCCTCCGGATGATTGCGCACCGTGCCGACGGTGATGATCCGCAGCCCCTTCTCATAAAACTCCGCCGGATAAAGCTGAATCGTCGCCGCAATGATGATGACACCCGGTTTCGGACACTGGTACGGATTAAGCCCCAGGTTCCCCACGCCGCGCGTGATGACCAACCGGATATAGCCGTTCAGGCAGTTATTCGCGCGGCAGGTCTCGATCACCGCCCGGCACATCTCCTCCGGCGTCAGCGGAATCGTCAGGTTGATCGCCTGTGCGGACTGATAGAGCCGCTTCACATGCTCGCGCAGCAGAAACACACGCCCGTTATAGCTGCGAATCCCCTCAAACACGCCATCGCCATACAGCAAACCATGATCAAACACCGAGACGGTCGCCTCAGATTCGGGCACCAACTTGCCATTTACGTGGATCATCATCGCGAAATTCTCCCGATTGCAAAAACTACAGCATAGCACGTGCCCTGCGCGACGAAAACGAAAAAAAGGTGGGCGTTTGGCCATGGTCTTTTCCTGAAGCGCCACCTAACGCAGGCTGGCTGTAGCAAGGGCTTTGTGGTAACCGCAGAAGCCGCTTTTGTGTATGCTAGCAGTGGCGAGGTGTTGGTTGGCAGAGGATTTGGACACGGGCAGGATCGGTGC
>CAIOST010000027.1 GCA_903861045.1 uncultured bacterium
CCAGGGAGGCCGGATATGGAAATCCGGCCTACTTCAGGCGTGGCGTGCACAACGGAAGTGGGCCGGAACTCCGATTGCGGCCTACCATACAACAGCGCAAGGTCAAGCAGGGAGGCGCCCGGCAGCCCCCTACCCCAGCAACTGCTGCCCTGCTACCAGGTCCCGGAAGAGGCCGGCGGTGCTAGCCAATTCCGCATAGGCACCATCCTGCACGATGCGACCATCCTTGATGACCAGGATCCGTTCACAGTCCTTCACCGTGGCCAAGCGGTGGGCGATAACAATCGCGGTGCGCCCCGTGCAGATATTGCCAATGGTCTGCTGTACCAGCTTCTCGCTCAGGGTGTCGAGCGCGCTGGTCGCCTCGTCGAACAGCAGGAACGGGGCATCCGCCAGGACGGCGCGGGCAATGGCCAGCCGTTGGCGCTGACCACCGGAAAGGTTGGCCCCGCCCTCCCCCAGCCGGGTGTTCAACCCCTCGGGCAACTGGCTGATATACTCCCAGGCATTGGCTTGCCGACAGGCGCGTTCCAGCATGGCGTCATCCGCGTCCGGCCGCGCCACCTTCAGATTCTGCCGCAACGACGAGCGGAAGATAAACGGATCCTGCGGCACCACGCCGAAGCGGCGGCGGATCTCGGCGCCACGGCAATGCCGCAGATCCACGCCAGCCAGCGTCACACTACCCTGATCCGGATCGTACATCCGCAACAGCAGCATCGCAATGGTGCTCTTGCCGCCGCCGGACGGACCCACCAGCGCCAACCGCTGCCCGTACGGAATGCGCAGATCCACACCATTGAGCACCCGCTGCTCGTCATACGCAAAATAGACCCCCTTTAACTCCAGGTCGCCGGCCGGCGGCACCGGATGTTCCGCACCAATCGGATCCGGGGTGGTGCTGGCCGCCTGCATCACCTCGCCAATGCGCTCGACGGAGGCCTGGGCCGCGCCAAACAGCGTAAAGGCCTGACTCATCGACGACAGCGGCCCCTGTAACTGGTTATACGCCATCATGAACCCCGTGACCTGCCCCAGCGTGATGTGGCCGCCGACATACCGCCAGGCAACCACCGCCATCAGCATGGCAAAAAATAGATAGTCCGCCGTCTCCTGCTTCATGTACTCCACATGCGTCCGCACATCGCGCTCATAGCTGCGGGCCGACATGATACGCACCTGGGAACCGAACTCCTGCGAGGCGCTCTCCTCCATGGCATGCAGCTTAACGGCCCGCGTGCCACGCAGCAGATCCGCCACCGACCCCGACACACTCGCCTCAATCTGCTGGAAATCGCGCTGAATGGCCCGATTGCGCCGCCGCATCGTCTCCATCAAAAGCACCTTGACCGTGACCATCACGCCCAGCACGGCCGTCAGCACCCAATCCCACCCGAGCGTAATCATAACCGCCGAGAGCACCGTGATGGTCGCGCCGGCAATGTGCATGGAGCAGTGCTGGTAGAACGTCACCACATGCCCCAGCGGCGAACCAAAGAGGTAGCTGTATAGTTCGCCGGAGGAGCGCTTGATGTGGAAGCGCAGGCAGAGATGGTTGACCTGGCGGAAGAACTGCTCCCGCAGCGCCGTGAGGATCCGTTCGCGCACCCAGGTGAAGATGCGGTAGCCGATATGCCACATCAGCATCCGCCCGAAAAAGGAGACCATAAAATAGGCTGCGGCCAGCACCCCCAGGCGCGATACCAACGAATCCGGGATGCCTAGCAGACGCAGCACGGCGTTCAGAAACCAAGGCCCCCGCTCCTGCCGCAGCACCCAGTCCACCAACCAGGCTGCCGCAAAGATCTGGAACGTGATCGCCAAGCCATGCAACGCATTGAACGTAATGGCGGCGGCCATGTGCCAGCGATACGGCCGCAACAATGGGCTAATCACGCGCCACACCCCCGACCGCTCAGGCCCCTGGAAAGCACCATCAGGTTGACTCATCGTATGGCTCCTGCAACTGCAACCGCTCCTGCGCCGCGCGCCTCGTACGCTCGCCACCTGTCAGCATGCGCCTATGGGGTAGATTTAGGCCCTGCCTCCAAACTTCTGGCCAGAGCTCCGCCGTCCGCCCTGCGCCTCCGGCAGGCCCAAACATTAAAGCAATCACATCACAAAGGCAATGGCAGGACGCCACACCCTGAACTGCGGAAGATTGGGGGGCTGGATGCTTGGAAGAATGGCGAAAACGCGCAAATATGCCGTGTTCTGCGATTCCCGGGCGGGGATGCAACATCAATGGGTGATTGATGACGTATTTACAATCGCGGTGTGTGAA
>CAIOST010000028.1 GCA_903861045.1 uncultured bacterium
AACGTGCGCAAGCGTAACGCAAAAGTTCTTACCTTCATGATTCGGACCTCGAAATTCCGCAATTTGCGGTTCGTTTAGGCCAAAATTGCACAGTCTGCTCGGCCCTCATTTGTCCAGCGATATTTGTGTGTAAAGGGCAGGCCTTGTGCTGCCGGAGCAGAGAGTTCCGCAGCATGCGCAAAAGGCGCAGAAACATGAATTGCGCGAGATGCGGCCGTTCCGATCTTTCCTCGCGCTGTCACTCTTTTGCTCTGTGGCTTCTGTCTCGGAACTCTGCGCACCGGTGGGCAAGCCCACCGGGGGCGCAAGGCCTGCTCGTGCCCCTTAAAAATGGACATGAGCATGTGCTGATGTAGTTACGGTGCTACTTAAGCCTGGGCGTTACAATGGCCGTTCTCCGGAGGCTCTAATTAACCTCGCACCGCTTGGGCGGGTGGCAACCATTTATGCAGCGCGGCCGCCAGTGCGGTGGGTGCTATCGGCTTGGTGAGATAGTCAACCATGCCGGCTTGCAGGCAGCGCGCCTGATCGCTCGGCATGGCATAGGCGGTCATGGCAATAATGGGGATGGGACGGGCCGGTGGATGGCTATCGGCGGTCTGAGCGGCTTCACGCTGGCGAATCTGCCGCGTCGCCTCAAGGCCATCCAGCACCGGCATCTGCACATCCATGAGCACTAGGTCGTAAGGCGTGGTTGCCAGGGCCTGCACGGCTTCCGCGCCGTTGGCCACGAGCTCCGCCTGCAAGCCGAATTTCTTCAAGATGCCCAACGCCACCTGCTGATTGGTCAGGTTATCCTCGGCTAGCAGGATGCGCGCCGGGCGACCAACAAACAGGGCCTGCAGCTCGGGCAGCGTCAGCTTAGGCGCGAGGGCCGGTGCGGCGACGGTCTGTGGCAGCAAGCTAGCGGTGAACCAGAATTCCGAGCCGGCGCCGTCGCGGCTGCTGACGCCAATTTCGCCGCCCATGAGTTCGGCCAGTTGTTTAGAGATGGCCAGGCCGAGGCCGGTGCCGCCGTATTTGCGGGTGGTCGAGGCATCCACCTGGCTGAACTTGTTGAAAAGCCGGTCGAGCCGGTCGGCCGGGATGCCGATGCCGGTATCGCGCACCGCAAAGCGCAAACGGATGGCGTTGGGCGCAGGGCGGTGCGTCTGGTCCTCAGGCCCGGCGCCGTGCTCGGCGGTCACGCGGATGTCCACGGAGCCGGCCCGGGTGAACTTGATGGCATTGCCCACCAGGTTGGTGAGGATCTGTCGCAGGCGGCCCGGATCGCCGCACAAGCAGGTGGGCACGGCCGGATCCACGGCGTAGCGCAGTTCCACCCCCTGCGCCTGCGCGCGGTGGCGCATGGGCCCCGCAAAGTCTTCCAACAGGCTCAGCAGATCAAAAGGCAGGCTTTCGAGGGTGAGTTTCCGCGCTTCAATCTTGGAGAAGTCCAGGATGTCGTTGATCAAGCTGAGCAGGGCTTCGCCACTGGCGCGGACGCTCTCGGCGTATTGCCGCTGTGCCGGATCCAGCGGGGTATCCAGTAACAGACCGGCCATGCCGATCACGCCGTTCATCGGCGTGCGGATTTCATGGCTCATGTTGGCCAGAAACTCGCTTTTGGCGGCATTGGCCTGGGCGGCTTGCTCTGCCAGCTCATTGGCACGGCGCGTGGCGGCGGCCAGTTGGCAGTTGGTATTGACAATTTCCAGCTCTGCACGCTTGCGGTCAGATACATCCACAAAGCACTCCAGCAGTTTCTCCTGGCCATGGAGCTGGATACGCTTGACGGTTTTCAAAATAGCCAGGCGGCTGCCATCGGCGCGCAGCATCTCGCGGTCAGAGTTGTCCACCACCTGGCCCAGATCACAGACCGGGCAGGCGCCGGCGTCGGCCGGGCACAAGAGTGCGTGACAGCGCTGGCCGACCAGATGATCGACCGATTTGCCGAAGAGGGTGGCGACATGGGCATTCGCCATTTCAATGACCCGGCTGTGCGGGTCTACGATCAATACCGCCGCCGGCAGGTTGGCCAGGAGCATGGTTTGAAACGCCTCGTTGGCTTTCAGTCGTTCGTCTGCCAGTCTGGTAATCACGCGGGACTGTGCGCGCGCCTGCAGCAGGAGGAAAGCGAGGCCTGCGAGCAGCAGGCTGATCAGCACTCCGCTGGCGGCTACCAGCCAAACCTTGCCGTAGCGCAACCCCGGCGGTGTGTTTTGTGTGAGGCGCAGCAGCCAGGGGCGGCCGGCCGATTCGATCAACCGTTGCGTGGTCAGGCCGGCGGCGGGCGGGGCCTGCTGGCCGCGGCGGTGCTGGCTATCGTAGAGCAGCGCGTCCGGGGTGGCCGTCCTGCCATCGAAGATCTCCAACTGCATCCCGCCTTGGGCTTGCCAATCCCAGCGCCCCAGGACGCCTTCCATGAGGTCCGTCATGCGGTAGGGGCTGTAGACCCAGCCCACGAGGGCGGCGCGGCGCTCTGCGATGGTCTCCCGGGGTGCCCCCATGCGGTAGACCGGCACATACATCAGGGTGCCGGCCTGCACATCCTGGCTGGTCTCCTGGACGAGTACGACCTTGGCAGAGAGCGCGGCGACATCCTGATCCCGGGCCCGTTCCATGGCTGCCCGGCGCACCGGTTCGCTCAGCATATCGTAGCCGAAAGCCCGGAGGTTCCGGTTGGTAAACGGCTCCAGATAGATGATGGAGGTATAGGTTTCCCGCTCCCCGGCGGGGCGCACCTCGTATTGGGGAAAGCCCTGGCTGCGAATGTCTTGCACATGTTGCGCCAGATCTTGGCGCGGGATCAGTAAGGCAAAGCCCAGGCCCTGAATGCCGGGCAGGTTCTGGCTGACCCGCTGGCGCTCGGCGAACTCACGCCATTCCTCGCGGGAGACGCCATCGGTATCGGCAAAAAAGGCGGCGCCGCTGCGCAGAACCTGGGCGTGGGCCTGCAGCCGATTTTCAAGCTTGGACTGGATGTCCTTGCAGACGATCTGGAAATTCTGCTGGGCGTCGGCATCCAAGTCGGTTTTGGTGAGACGGGCCGTGATCGCGGTGGCCACTAGGCCGGCCAGTAGCAGCGCCAACGCCAGCCAGAGGTGGCGTCCGCCAAAGCGGCGCCGCCCGCCGGCGCGGGGGGTAACGGTTGGTTCCACGGGCATGTACAGGCATCTCCGGCTTGCGGTGGCGGCGCTTGCAAAACCTCCGGTTTATGCCAGCGGAGGGTTCGGGGTTCAGGTGTCGTTTCCGGCCTGAACGATGGCATCCTGAACCCTGATTCCCAGCGTCCTAAGGTTTTTTGCTAGGGCTTTCGTAATTAGAAAAGCGGTTACAGGTCGAGCGCGGCGCGCAGTCGCGGCCAAGCGGCGCTACGGGGCATACACTGCGACTTGTCATTAATTATGGCACAAGCCGCGTAAGGCGTCAAAGCAAGCCGCCAGCAGTTCTAATTATGGGGCTCGGCGGGTCCGGCGGCCCCGCCCTACCTGCCATAAGCGGCCCCGCCCTACCTGCCATAATTCGTCTATTTCGACCATCCGCTTACACGTCGTCGAACCGCGTCGTCGAAATAGCCGTCTCAACGGGGCTCCGCCTGACCACGCGCCGCCGCTGGGTAGCCGAGTGGCCACGGCCGTGCCATGCGCCCAAGGCCGGTTCGGTGGTGGTCGGGACTTGCTCCGTGGCAGGGCTAGGGGATATGATGCGGGCTGCCACCAGAACAAACTAGTGAACCTCGAGCTTTATGATGAGCGAAAAAGCACAGCAGACCGAACATCGTCCGCCACCGCCACCCCCCCCGCGTCCGCCGCGGAATGTGGGGGAGGAGGCGACCGCCACGCCGCCGCGCAATGTGTTCATTGCGTGGCTGGTGGTGCTGGTGATGCTGAGCGTCATGTTATTCATGCTGAATTCCGGCGGGTTGCAACGCAACGTGCAGGAGATTGACCAGACGGAGTTCTACGCCAGTGTGACCAATCACACCATTAAGAAGTGCGAGATCATCCGGGAATCGGCTTCGGGCATTGCGCATGTCAGCGGCGTGCGCAAGCTGCCGGATGGCAAGGAGGGGCGTTTCCGGCTGGATCTGTATTACGGTGAGACGCTGAACCAGCATCTGGTGGCGAACGGCATCCCGGTCAAGTATCCGTCCACCTTCTGGACGCAAGTCCTCTTTGAGATCCTGCCGATTGTCTTATTCATTGGGCTGCTCTACTTCATTTTTATGCGTTCGGCGCGTTCGGCGGGCATGGGGGCTATGAATTTTGGCAAGAGCCGCGCCAAAATGCTCAGTCAGGACAAGCAGAAGGTCACCTTTGCCAACGTGGCCGGCATCAAGGAGGCCAAGGAGGAGGTCGAGGAGATCATCTCGTTCCTCAAGGCGCCGCAGAAGTTCCAGAAGCTGGGTGGGCGCATCCCCAAGGGGGTGCTGCTGCTGGGGCCGCCCGGCACGGGTAAGACGCTACTGGCCAAGTCTATTGCGGGCGAGGCAGGGGTGCCGTTTTTCAGCATCAGCGGCTCGGACTTTATCGAGATGTTTGTTGGCGTGGGTGCTTCGCGGGTGCGCGACATGTTTGAACAGGGAAAGAAGCATGCGCCCTGCATCATCTTTATTGATGAGATTGACGCGGTAGGTCGCAGCCGGTTCACCGGGATTGGCGGGGGGCACGACGAGCGCGATCAGACGCTGAATGCGCTGCTGGTGGAGATGGACGGTTTTGAGACGTCGGAAGGCGTGATCATTATTGCGGCCACCAACCGGCCGGATGTGCTGGATCCGGCGCTGCTGCGTCCCGGGCGTTTCGACCGCACGATCGTGATAGACTTGCCGACGCTGGATGGCCGGGAGGAGATTCTACGGCTGCATGCCAAGAAGGTGACTTTGGCGCCCAATGCCGACCTGCGCCGTATTGCGCGCGGTACACCCGGCTTCTCCGGGGCGGACCTGGCCAATCTGCTCAATGAGGCGGCCCTGTTGGCCGCCCGCCTGGACAAGGCGGCCATTGAAATGAAAGACCTGGAGGAGGCGCGTGACAAGGTGCTCTGGGGACGGGAGCGCCGCAGTCGCGCCATGGATGACAAGGAACGGCGGATCACGGCCTGGCATGAGAGTGGCCATGCGCTGGTGCAGGTGCTGCTCAAAAATACGGAGCCCGTGCACAAGGTCACCATTATTCCGCGCGGCATGGCGCTGGGCGCCACCATGTCGTTGCCGGAGAAGGATATCCTGAACAAGACGAGCAACCAGTTGCGCGATGAGCTGGTGGTGCTCATGGGTGGCCGGATTGCCGAGAAGTTGCATACCGGCGACATTTCGACCGGCGCGCGCATGGACATCCGTATGGCCAGCCGCATCGGCCGGCACATGGTTTGCGAATACGGCATGAGCGAGCTCTTGGGCGCACAGGCTTTTGGCGATAACCAGGAAATGATGTTCTTTGGCCGTGAAGTCTCGCGCACGCAGAACTATAGCGAGGAGACCGCCCGGCGCATTGATGCAGAAGTCACCCGCCTGCTGCATGAGGCCTTTGCCCGTGCCGAGCAGCTCATCCAGGAGCACCGCCAACTGCTGGAGCAGGTCGTGGAGCGACTGCTAGAGGTGGAGACCATGGATGGCCGCGACGTCAAGGAGCTGCTGGAGTTGGGGCGCATCCTGACCGAGGAAGAACGGCTAGCCCGGGAGACGGCGGCCACTGAAAAAGCGCCGGCAGCCGACACCCTGCCACCGGTCGTTGGGGCGGCCCCGCCGCCGCCGCCGACGGATGAGCATGTGCCGCCCGGCACCGTAGCGTAACCGCCGGCGCGCTGGCCGAGTGCCATGGTCTTTCTCTGGAGATATGGGTTTGCGGCCCCCTCGCCGAGCGGAATCTAGCCACAAAAAGCACAAAAGACACAAAAGAGCCGGTTTGTGGTTGATGAGCCTTAAAAGACCATGGGCAGCGTGCTATTTCTGGCCGGCGCTATGGCGGTCATCCAGCTGCATGGGCGGCGTATTATCGCGGGAACAGGCCTTGGAGAAAAGGATAACCCCGGCGAGCACGATCAGGATGACAAAGATCGCGCCGGTCAGCGAGGCACGCTCATGGTGCGTGCCACCGTGCGGATGATGCCCGAGTCCATGGCTTCCAGGTCTCATGCGGTCGATTCCTTGATTAGTGGGAGTGCGGTTCCGACCGCCAGCGGCTGGTGTCATCCAGTTGGAAGAAATCTGCCAGGTGTGTCCAGATCAGCAGCTTTCGGACCCGTGAACCGGCATTCAACAGGATGCAAGGTTGTTGCTGCCGGCGCAGCCGCATGGTCAGGCGGAGCAGGGTGCCTTGTTCCAGGCTGGAGAGCCAGGGGCGGCCGCTGAGATCCAGGATGACGGGGCGGCCGGTGGCTTGCATCACGACGGCTTCGCAGAAGGCCTCTGCGCGGGCGTGATCGGGCAGGTGTGGCACGGGCGCCACATGGGCCTGCTGGCGCAGGGGGGCGTCGGCGGCGACAGGGGGGCGGGCGTGATCCGGCCGATAGCGCAGCACCAGCAACTGGGTGAGCGCCTTGGCAAAGAAGGCGATATTCTGCAGGTAGCGACGCATCAGCCGGGGTGGATCACTACACATGCGCCAGAGCCATTCCAGTCCGAGTCGTTGCACTAGGCGGGGGGCCCGCCGCTGGGTGCCGGCCAGGAAGTCGAGTGAGCCACCGATGCCGATGGTTAGGGGGACCTGCCACTGCCGGATGTGCAACTGGACCCATTTCTCCTGCTTGGGCGCGCCAAACGCGACGTAGAGCAGATCCGGCTGGGCGGCTTCCAGACGGGCCAGGATCTCGCGGTGGTTCATCTGCGCCAGGTTGGCCTTGGGGGGGGAGTAGCAGCCGGCGATGCGCAAGCCGGGGTAGCGGCGGGTGAGGACTTCTGCCGCCTTCTCCGGCACGCCGGGCGCCCCGCCCAGATGGAACAGGGCAAACTGGTTGTCGCGGCACATCTCTGCGAGCATGGGGACCAAGTCGCTGCCGGTGACGCGGGCCGGCAGTTTGGGGCCGAGAAAGCGCGAGAGCCAGACCAACGGGTTGCCATCGGCCACCACCAGCTCCGCCTCCAGCAGGATGCGGTGCAGTTCCGGATCGCGCCAGGCCTGCATGACGAAATCCATATTGGCCGTGGCGATATAGCCGGGCTGGCGCGAGAGGATGCGCTGGCGCGCCCAGGCGACGGTCTCGGGGAAAGTGACCGCATGGAAAGGGATGCCCAGAATCACGGTGGTGGCGGGTGAGGTTGACATGGGGTGCGAATCAAGTTAGCGGTAAAGCCCGGGCGCGACCAGGGAAGAACGTAGTATGATCTGCCGGTGGCGTCAAGAAGGCTTTGGATTGAGGGAATCGGCGGGGTCGAGGGCGGATACCCAATCAGCGCAGAATATCTTCCACCGTGGGGCACGCTGCCGGGCGCATCCCTGTTCCCCTGACTTTGTGGTGTAAGGTTGTAGGCCGCAACTCCGATTGCGGCCCACCGAACGCAACCTTGTAATGAAACAGGGCTGCGCCCCACGCTGCCCCTGCATAGCTGTTTTACTTGCATTTACGCCCTCAGGACGCCATTCTAACCCGCAACACGCACCTGAAGACAACGTTCCCGCCAGCCAGTGGCCAGCGCGGTGCGCTGGCCACTGGCTGGTGGGTAGTCATTTTTATGAAGGGCAAATTTACAATTCGAAACGGCGCGCCGACAGGCGGGCGGCTTGGCCGCGTCGTGCGGGAGGAGTTGGGCGAGTTGCGGCTGCGGTGGCGGCTGGTGCATGGACTGGTGGCGCTGCTGCCATCCGGCACGGCGCTGCGGTTGCGTCCTTGGTTGTATCGGCTGGCAGGGTTGCGCTCCGGTCGCGGGACGGTCATGGCGGGCTCCTTGCACGTCAGCGGCACGGGCGCGCCTGGCCGGCGTCTGCAGATCGGGCGGAATTGCTATCTGAATGAGCGGATCTCGTTTAATCTGGGGGCGGATGTGACCTTGGAGGACGGGGTGTCGGTCGGCATGGAGTGTCTGTTCTTGACGGTGACGCATGCGCTGGGCGGGGAGGAGTTCCGGGCAGGGCGCGCGGAGGCGCGGCCGGTGCGGGTCGGGCGTGGTGCCTGGCTGGGCGCGCGCGTGACGGTGTTGCCGGGTGTGACCGTGGGCGCGGGTGCGGTGGTCGGTGCGGGCGCGGTGGTCACGCAGGACATTCCGCCGCATGTACTAGCCGCCGGTGTGCCGGCGCGTGTGATCCGGCCGTTGGAGGTGATATGAAGCGGAGTGGGTTGTCATCTGTTGCGGGTGGGCTGGTACTTGTGGCCGGCGGACTGCTGGCGGTGGCTGGCCGCGGTTTGGCCGCGGAGGCTGATGCCGGTATGGCGGGTGCGGTATGTCGGATCGCGCGGCCGGCCGTGCCGCGACGCATCTCGCCGGATATTTACGGTCTGGCTGGCGCACCGTTACAGGTGCAGACCAATGCCTGTGTGCCGTTGGTGCGGTGGGGGGGGAATACGGCCTGCCGCTATAACTGGAAGCTCGGCAATGCCTGGAATACGGGCAACGATTGGTTTTTTGAGAATGTCCGTATTGAGAAGGATGCCTGGCAGGGGTTCTTGCAACGGGCGGATCAGTCCGGCGCCCGGGCGCTCATGACGCTGCCGTTGATCGGGTTCGTGGCGAAGGATACGCAGTCGCACAGCTTTTCGGTCAAAAAATACGGCCCCCAGCAGCAGACCGACGGCTACCGGTCCGATGCCGGTAATGGGGTGCGGGCGGATGGCAGCAAGGTGAAAGCGAACGTCCGGTTGGATGCCTCGGTGGTGGCGGATCCGGCCTTTGTAGCGGCGTGGGTGCAGCAGATGCAGCGCGACTTCCCCCGGCTCTTCGCAGAGCGGCGCATCCTGTTCGCCCTGGGTAATGAGCCGATGCTCTGGAATGTGACGCACCGCGATGTGCACCCGGAGCCGGTTTCCTATGATGAGTATTTTGCGCGGTTTGTGGCTATGGCGCAGGTGGTGCGGCAGGTGGCACCGCAGGCGCGCATTGCCGGACCGGAGTTGTGGGGGTGGCCGGCCTTCTTCCAGTCCGCCCTCGATCGCGATACCAAGTCTAACCAGGACCGGAAGCAGCACGGCGGCGAGGATTTCCTGCCGTGGTTCCTCAAGCGGATGCGACAGCACGAGCAGCAGACCAAGGTGCGGTTGCTGGATGTGGTGACCGTGCACTTCTATCCGCAGGCGCAGGGGGTCCACTCGGCCGACGCGGATCCGGAGACGGTGGCGCGGCGGCTCGAGACGGTGCGCTCGCTGTATGATCCGGGTTACCGCGATCCTTCCTGGATCAACGAGCGGGTGGAGTTGATTCCCCGCTTGCGGCGCTGGGTGGACCAGTGTTATCCCGGTTTGCAGGTCGGGATTACGGAGTACAACTGGGGGGGGGAGGGGGACTTCAGTGGGGCCTTGGCGCTGGCCAATATCCTGGGAATCTTCGGACGTGAGGGGTTGGATCTGGCGTGTTACTGGTCCTACCCGCCGCCAGCGTCCAGCGCGGCCCAAGCCTACCGCTGCTACCGCAATGTGGATGGGGCGGGCGGGGCGTTTGGTGACCAACTGCTGGAGGTGACGTGGGTCGGACCGGCCGTGGGGTGGTCGGGCGTCACGCTTTATGCGGCCTACGAGGAGTCGCGGCGCATGGTCACGGTGATGGCCGTCAACCAGTCAGGCCTCGCGCGAACAGTTCAGGTGGGGGTTAAAGGCATTGCTGTGCGTGACGGAAAAGTCTACTATATGACAGAGCGAACGGCTGGCGCCCCCCTCACAGAAGCTGTCGTCCCGGTGCACGACAATGTGGCCTCGGTGGTGTTGGCACCGCGTAGTATCAGTCACATACGCTTTCCGGAATAACTATGATGCGATGGGCCAGTTTACTCATGTTGCTTGGGCTGACGGCTTGTTCTACGCCGCCCCCCCCGGCCCCGCTGCCGGAGGGCGGCGAGACCAAGCCCAGTCGGGGGATGACGCCGGAGCAGTTGAAGCAACTGGAGGTGGAGATCGGCGATTACCGGCTCGGCGCGGGCGATGTGCTGGAAGTCTATTGTATGGATATTGCGGAGCTGAACCGCCGCTATGTGCTGGGGCCGGATGGTAAGATGACCCTGCCGGGCGTGGGCGTGGTGCCGATGAACGGCTTGACACGGGAGCAGGCGGCCGTGAAGATCGAGGTGTTGCTCAAGCCGGCGTATCTGAACCCGCATGTCACGCTGCTGATCCAGGAATATAATAACAACCGCGTGTCGGTGCTCGGGGAGGTGCGGTGGCCCGGGCAATACAACTTTCCAGGCCGTCCGGTGTTGTTGGATGCCTTGGCGCGGGCCCAGGGGTTGACGGACAAGGCGGATATGCACGGGTGCACCGTGGTGCGCGGGGACGGCCTGCTGATCGAGATTGACCTGTATGACCTGCTGCGCAAGGGGGACCGCTCCCTGAATATTCCGCTGCTGCCGGGGGACGCCGTCTATGTCAAGGCCGATGAGGAGCATACCTTCTACGTGATGGGTGAAGTGGCGCATCCAGGGGTCTTTCCGCGCGGGCAGGATGTGGATGTCGTACGGGCCGTGGCCATGGCGGGCGGCGACACCAAGGATGCGCAGTTGCATGATGTGCGGATTGTGCGGCGGGACAAGGCCGGGCAGGCGGTGGTGCTGGAGGTGGATATGAGCCGGATTATCGATGGGCAGGCCAGCGCGCCGCTTTCCATCCAGTCCGGGGATATCGTCTATGTGCCACGCAAGGGCGTAGCGACCTTTAACTATTACCTGAACCAGATCACCCCCTCGATCAACACGGTGATGCTCGGTGCGACGCTGTGGAGCATGCAGCAGAATATGAAGTCCACGAAATAACAGGCGCTTATGATCAGCCGCTCCCCTCAACGCAACCAGTCATTAGCCCATGCGCCGGAAGCGCAGTTGGCGGGCGAATTCAGCCTGCGCTACCTGCTGGAGGTTGTGTTCCGGCGCAAGCGTGTGCTGTGGGTGGTGATGGTGGCCACGCCGCTGCTCAGCTTGCTGCTCAGCCTGGCGATACGCCCCAGCTACATGTCCACCACCATGATCCTGCTCGGCAAGGAGGAGATCCTCAATCCGCTGGTGCGTTTCGATATGGCGGTGGCCATGACGGACTACAACCGGCTGAGCTCGTTCCAGAAGGTGATCTACAGCCGGCCGCTGATGGAGGAGGCCATCGGCAAGCTGCATCTCGATCGCAACCTGAAGCGCGATGCCGACCTGGATAAGTGTGTGGCCATGATGCGTGCCAATACGCACCTGATCGCGCTGGCGGCGGATTCGTTCCAGATTGGCTGCACCGCGCGCGAGCCGGAGATGGCCCGCAATATGGTGGATACCATCAGCCAGTTGTTTGTGGAAAAGAACTTGCAGGCCAGCCGGCGGGAAGCCACGGCCGCGGTGGATTTCATCCAGAAAGAGGTTGATCATTACCGGGAGGCGCTGGAACGGATCGCCAACCAACTGCAGGATTTCCGGACCAACAATAACGAGACGTTGCGCACGGCGAACTCGTTGGGCGGCATGCTGAGCGACTGCCGCACCAAGAGCATGGAGGCCGAGCTGGAGCTGAAACAGGAGCAGCTCTATGAGAAGCTCTATCGCGAGCGGCTCTTGGTGGAAAAGCCGTTGGTCGTCTCGCAGTCGCTCTATGTGCAGAATACGCCGTTTCTGCGGCGTTATCAGGAGATGCAACTGCAGATGGGGAGCCTGCTGGCGACGCGGGAAAAGAGTCATCCCGAGGTGCTGAAGCTCCAGCGGGAACTCGATTATATCAACGCCCTGTTGCGCGAGGAGAAGGAGAAGAAGGAGGCCTCGGAGACCCAGGAAGTGCGCTCGCCGGTCTTCCAGGAAGTGCAGTCCCGGCTGGAGGATTCCCGCATCAAGTCCAAGGTGCTGGAGCAGAAGGTGGTCGAGCTGGATCGCCGGCAGCACGCCCTGCTGCAGATGCTGGTGCGGGAACCGGAACTGACCAAGGAGGAACAGCACCTGGAGAACGAGGTCAAGCTGACGCGGGAGATCTATGACAACCTACGCACCAAGCTGGAGCAGGCGCGGGTCACCCGCGAGGTGGAGATCACGCAGCAGGCCAACCGGTTCACCATCATTGAGCCGGCACGCGTGCCGCTGCAGCGGTATAAGCCGGATCGCAAGAAGTTTATACTGGGCGGGGTTGCCGGTGGCATCTCGCTGGGTTTTCTGCTGGTTTTCCTGCTGGAGTTATCCGATCCGCGGCTGATACGCCCGGGCGAGTTGGCGCGGCGCACCGGCTTGCCGCTGCTGGGGGCGTTGCCCAAACTCTTTCTGGGTGGGCGTATGCCCTCTCGGTTCCTGGGGTCCTGGCAGGGGGCGGCGGAGAAATGCCATGACCGCTGCCGGCAATGGCCGCTGCTGGCGTGGTTGCCACGGCTGGGCGCGTGGCTGGGTAAACAGATGCAGCGCTGCTGGGGCGCCAAACGTTTCGAGCTGCCGTCTTGCATGGCTCCCTCCTTGCTGCTGACGTCCGCCCGCCTGCTGCAGGATGGTTCGCACCAGGAACCGCAGGAGCGCTCGCTGGATGATTTCATCGAGCGGGTCCGCCACATCGGCATTGCCATCCGGGCCTCGTACAGTACGCCGAATCATCTCGTTTGCCAGGTTACCAGCACCCGGCCGGGGGAAGGGCGCACCCTGCTGACCGCCAATCTGGGTGTCGTGCTGGCGAGTGATCTCAAGAAGCCGGTGTTGTTGGTGGATGCCTGTCTGGAAAGTCGGCAGCTCTCGGCCCATTTGGGGCACCGCGAGAGCCCCGGCCTCGGAGACGTGCTGGAAGGGCGCGTCACGCTGGAGGCCGCCCTGCAGGCAACGGATACACCCAATCTCCTGCTGCTGCCCGCCGGCCGCAGTCAGGAGTATACCGATATCATCTTCTGCAATGTTACCTTTGGTCGCCTGATGGAGCAGTTGCGCGAACGTTTTGCCATGGTGTTGTTGGATTCGCCGGACTTGTCCACGCAATCGGATGGACTGCTGATCGCGCCGCACACCGATGGCGTTATCATGCTGTGCCGGCTCTATGACACGAAGCGGGGGATTATTGAAGCGGCTCTGCCGCACCTGCCACGTGATAAGGTGCTGGGCTTTGTCATGAACCATGGCGAGTACTGGATCCCGGACTGGATCTACCGGTGGGTATGATGCCATGAAACTGGTCCTTGCCATGCTGGTGCTCTTCTTCGCGACCGGCCTCCTGGTGCGCCGGATCACGCCGCGGACCCTGGCCGTACTGTTGCTCGGGATTGGCGTCATCCTGCTGCTGACCCGTCTGACGTTCCGGTAAACGCTGCATGCCGTTTTTTTCCATAAAGCCGGATGGGGGTACGCAAGCCGGGCCGGGCCACGGCTGGCGCATGGTCGCGTTGTTGCTGGCCAGTGGCGCGATGTCCGTCCTGGTGGCGTTGACCAATGGCAACCTGCTGGCCGTGCCGGCCGGGTGTGTGGCGCTGTTGTTTCTGGTGCTGCTGGTGCGGGATCTGGCGCTCGGCATCTACGTGCTCCTGGCCGCGGCGCTGGTGCTGGACCAGTTCCTGGTCATCGGGATTGATTCCGCTTTCTCGCTGGATTCCATCAAGTTCTTCCTGAACCTTAATTCCACCACCGGCTTGCGTGCCTTGGTCTTCAACCCGGTGGAACTGGTGATGGTGCTGGTCATGGCCGGTTGGTTTCTGCGCGCCACGATCACGCGGGAATGGCGCTTGTACCCCGTGCCGAATATGGGGGTGGCGTGTCTGTTTCTGCTGATGCTGGTCTTCTTTACGTCGTATGGGTTGTTGCGCGGCGGGGGGGATTGGAAGGCGGCCCTCTGGGAGATCCGGCCGCTCTATTATCTCTGCTTTACCTATTTCCTGGCCTCGCAAACCCTCCGTACGCCGCAGCAGGTGCGGATCTGCGTCTGGATTGTCATCCTGGGGCTGGCGTTCCGTGGTTGCCAGGGGTGCTGGCGCTACTTCATCACGCTGCACGGCGACCTGGGAATGTTGCGCGCCATCCTGGGGCATGAGGACTCGCTCTTCCTGGTTACCGGGTTCGTGCTGCTGGCGGCCTTCTGGTTTCTGGGGTATCGCGGACGCGAGACGACGGTGCTGTTCTGGAGCGCGTTGCCCTGCCTGCTGACGTTTGTGTGGAATCAGCGGCGGGTGACCTACGGCGTATTGATCCTCTGCCTGGGCGGGGTGGTGGCACTCCTCCCGCGGCCACAGTTGCGGCGGGCCATGTATGTGGTCATCCCGGCGGTGATCCTCTTTGCGGTCTATACGGCGGCCTTGTGGAATGGCTCTGGCGCCAAGGCCATGCCCGCGCAGAAGATCAAATCCATCTTTGTGAAACAGGCGGGGACCGCAGATGATAGTTCCAACGAGTGGCGCAAGCTGGAACTACTGAACCTGCGCGCCACGGTGCGTGCCTATCCGCAAGGGATCGGCTTCGGGCAGAAGTACCTGGTGGTGGTGCCGTATGCGGACATCGGTGAGCTCTTCCCGCTCTGGAACTATATCCCCCATTGCGCCATCTATTGGGTTTGGGTGAAGACCGGGTTTGTCGGCTTTGCCATCTTCTGGCTCTTCTTTGGCGTGGCCCTGGTGCAGTCCTTGATTGACTACCGTGCCATCCGCAACCCCTATTATAAGGCGCTGACCCTGACGGTCATGATGTTCATCGTAGGGCAACTGGTGGTGGCCTATTATGACCTGCAGATCACCTACTACCGCAACATGATCTATCTCGGCATCGCCATGGCGCTGGGGGCCACGGTGCGGCGCCTGGACGAGGCGCTGACCACGGCGCAGGCGCAGAATGGGGAACATGGCCAGTAAGACACATCGGGTGCTGCGCAATACGGCGATTCAGGGTGCCGGCCAAATTGTCACCTGGATCCTCTCCTGGATCTTGCTGGTGCTGTTGCCACGCCAACTCGGCGCTGACGGCTTTGGCAAGCTCTTCTTTGCTATCAGTTATGCCACCCTCTGCAGCACGTTTATCAACTTGGGCGTGAACATGTTCCTGGTCAAGGAGGTCGCGGTGCAGCGGCCGGACCCGGAATTACCGCTGGCCGAGATCACCCGCCGGCAAGCGGGGCTGCAGGCGCTGCTGGGCAATGTCCTGGCCCTGAAACTGGTGTTGGCTGTCGTGGTATTCCTGCTGCAGTCGGCCCTGATCTTTCTGCTGTCGCAGGATCCGCTGACACGGCAGGCGGTGCTGATCATCGGCTTCGGCATGTGCCTAGGCGCGGTGGCGCAGACGATGGGGGGGGCTTTTCAGGGTCTGGAAAAGATGCTGGCCCCTAACCTAGTGCTGATCGCCGAGAAGGGGCTCGTCACCGGCGGGTGCACCGTGCTGCTTGGCATGGGGCAGGGGCTACTGGCGGTCTGCTGGGTCTACACGGGCGCGGCCCTGGTCTCCTTCCTGTTGCAAGTGGTGCTGCTGCGGCGGATCACGCCATTCACGCTGGCGTGGGATTGGCAGCTATTGCGCCGGGTGTTTGTCGGCGGTCTGCCGTTCTTGATCTGGGTCATCTTCAGCGAGTTTTACCTCCGGATCGGCGTGGTGATGCTGAAGGGGTTGGCGACGGATGCTGTGGTGGGGTGGTACGGCGCCGCCACCCGCATCTATTGTACGCTGCTGTTTGTCCCCACGATCCTGACCACAGCGGTCTTTCCCGCCATGATGCGCATGGGGGGGGAGGCCGGCGCGACCGGCGATGATGCGGCGTTCGGTCGCGCCTCGGAGCGGTTGATGAACCTGTTGCTGTTTGTGGCCATCCCGATCAGTGCGGGTACCATTGCCGTGGCCCGGCCCTTCGTGCGCATGCTCTATGGGTCCGGGTCGTTTGAACAAGCAGCCCCTAGTTTGGAAGTGCTGGGTGTTTCCATCCTGCTGGTCTGCCTGGATGTGGTGCTCGGCACGGTTCTAATCGCCCGCGGGCGAGAGAAGGCTTGGTCGCGCATGGCTATTGCCGCGGCGGTCTTCAATCCGCTGGTGAACCTCTGGACGATTCCGCTGGCCACGCGCCTCTGGGACAATGGCAGTATCGGCGCGGCCTTGGCCACGCTGTTGACGGAGGCGCTAATGATGGCCGGCGCGCTCTGGCTGATGCCGGCCGGGATCTTCACCCGCCGCAATCTGGTGGTGGGTGTGAAAGGGTTAGCGCTGGGGATTGCCATGGTGGTCTTGTTGCGCGCCTGGGGGTCGCAGAACCTCGCGCTACTGATCGTGGCCGGCGCGGCCTTCTACGTGCCGCTGGCGTTGTGGCTGGGCGTGCTCCCCCGCGAGGATATTGCACATCTCTGGCATGCCTTGCGCAAGGGGCGCTGAATAGCCGAAAGTACCTCGCGATGCCGAACAAAATCAAGATCCTGCTGCTCGATACCAATGACGCCGTAGGCGGCGTGGTGCAGGCCCACCTCATGCTCCTGCGCACCCTGGATCGCACCCGGTTTGAGGTGTATGCCGCCTGCCTGGCGCAGGGGCCGCTGGTCGCGGCATTCGCGGCCGTGCCGGAGCTGACGCTCTGGCAGATCGCCGTGGGCACCAAGTCTGCCCGCTGGTGCGGCGGGTGGCGAGGGCGCCTGGTCGACCTTGCGAGCGTGGTGCCGCTCGTGCTGTCCGTCCTGCGCCTCGCGTGGCGCTGCCGGTGCGCCGGCATCCAGGTCATCCACACCTCGGATAAGAAACGCGCGCTGCTGCTGACGCTGCTGCTGCAGCGCCTGACGCGGCTCCCCTATATCTACCATGTGCATAACAACTATATCGATTACCCGGCCAACCGGCGTGCGCTGGCGCGGGCCGCTCTGATCATCGCCAACTCGGCCGAGATGCGCCGCGATTTCATTCAGGCGCTGGGACCGGCGCTGGAGCGCATCCGCGTGGTGTACAACGGCATTGATGCCGAGCACTTCCGCCCCGGGCTGCCGTCGCGCTTCCGCGAGGAGCTTGGCGCCGCGCCGTCGGACGTGCTGATCGGCATCACCAGCCGGCTGGCGCCGGACAAGGGGCAGGAGACCTTTTTGCGGGCCGCCGCTATCGTGGTGCGTGCGGAACCGTGCGCGCAATTTGTGATCTTCGGCGATGACGCCATCTTCAGCGATAACCGCGACTATGTCCCGATGCTGCGCCGCTTGGTGGTGGAGTTGGGGTTGACGGATCACGTCCACTTTGCCGGTTTCCGTGCGGATATGCCGGCGATCTACCCCGCGCTGGATATCGTGGTGAATGCCGCCTGGCGTGAGGCCTTTGGCCTGGTGGTGGTAGAGGCCATGGCCTGCGCCAAGGTGGTGGTGGGGACCGATGCCGGTGGCATCCCCGAGATCATCACCCACGGCCAGGACGGCTTCCTCTTCCCGCCGCGCGATGCCGAGAAACTGGCGGCGATCTTGCTGGAGGTGGTCCGGCAGCCGGCGCTACGCCAGACTATGGGCCGGGCCGCGCGCCAGACCGTGGAACAGCGCTTCACCCTGCCGATCTTCGCGCGGAACGTCGAGCAGGTATACGCCGAGATGGCGCAGGTGAGGTGAGCGAGTCACACGCGCGACGGAAGACGGAAGCGACGGAAGGGCGAACCGCCCGGTGCGTTGCTGGTGGCGTGCGCGAAGCCTGAGGGCGGTGCGATCACACGGCCTGTCCCTGGCAGCAGCTCTCGACCCGGGTCTGTAGCCAGGCCGTGAGGAGGGCTTTATCGGCTGGCGCCAGCGCGCGGACCCAGCCCAGGTAGTCGCGGGCTGTGGCGAGGGGCGCCAGGAGGGCGTGGAGATGCTCCGGCGACGTGTGCGTCGTGCGGGCTGCCACGAGCGCGCGCAGCGTCTGGCGCTGGGTGGGCCATTGCTCGAGAAAGGCGCGTTGCATGCTGCAGGGGGCGGCGTCGGGGGTGGTGGTCAGCGAGAGGGAGAGCTCAACCTTCTGCGCAAATTGATCGAGGCGCTTCAGTCGTTCGTCGAACATCTCAGTGAGGCGTTGCAGCGCGCCCTCGAGGCAATGGCGCTGCCAGACTTCCCGCAGGAACGGCGCGCGCACCACACGCCACCAGGCATCCAGCGCCAGCAGGTTGCCGAGATAGTGCCGGTTGTTGGCTACACGGTGGTCCATGCCGCCCATGATGCGCGGATCGTAGGGGAGGGCGAGGCGCTTGGTGGCCGCGGCGTCGCGCACCAGCGTGCCGGGCGTGAGGATGTCGTGCCGGCAGATCTGCCCGGCCGCCAGCACGGTGCCGAAGGCGATGCGGCAGGGGCCCACGAGCCCCCCTTGTCCGCCGAGGAAGATGGCGGGTTGGTCGAGTAGCACCCCGTGCGGCACATCCCCGATGAGCGAGGGTGTGGCTTTGTCCTGATGCGGGGTGAAGTTAAAATGGATATAGGAGGAGCCGACTTCCGAATGGTCGCTCGGCCCGGTGCCGCCACCCATGAGGCAGTCGCAGAAGTTAATCAGGCTGCCGAGCGTGGTGAAGGGGAGGAGCACGGTCTGCTTGAGCCCGACGCTATGTGCGAAAGAAGCGTGCTCTTCCAGCAGGGTGCCGGGGCGGATGTGCGCACAGGAACCAGCGTCGACGTCATCGAGCAGCGTGGCGCGGTCCAGAAAGCCGCCGCGCACCTGCACCCGCGCGCCCAACTGGCAGTCCTGCAGGGTGACCGGGCCCTCTGTGCCGATCTCGCACGCCGGCCCGATGGCCAGTGTGGCACCGAGCAGGCGACAGCCGGGGTGGATGACCACGTCTGCGGCAATGCGCTCCGGGTTGACGTCCGGGGCGATGAAAATGGTTTCCGGCGCCAACAGGCGGACGCCGCGCTGCTGCAGGGTTTGGATGGTTGTGGACGGGTTCATGCGTTGCTCCTGGCGCGGTATCATAGCGCAAGGCGCTGGCCAGAGGGAAGCACGGGTCGCACTGCTCACGCCCGGAAGAGCGCGCCGAGTTTCTTCCCCAGCAGGATGCTGCTGCCGATAATGGTCACGGCGAGGAAGGCCATGGCCCACGTGCCGAGCGCGGCCGCCAGATAGCGGCCGAGGCCGACGAG
>CAIOST010000029.1 GCA_903861045.1 uncultured bacterium
AACGTGCGCAAGCGTAACGCAAAAGTTCTTACCTTCATGATTCGGACCTCGAAATTCCGCAATTTGCGGTTCGTTTAGGCCAAAATTGCACAGTCTGCTCGGCCCTCATTTGTCCAGCGATATTTGTGTGTAAAGGGCAGGACGAGCCCGCCGGGGCGGTGCGCACCGAGCGTTTGGTGGTTGACACGCTGCCCTCGGCCCGGGGCGGGCCGGGGCTACTGTCTGCGGAACGAGCCCGGCAGCGCATGATGAGGAGAAGAGAGAGGTGGTAGGCGGTAGGGTGGCTGACGCCCGGTGAACGGGCGGAGGAAGGCTCGGGACCTAGCCCCCTTCTGCCGCCCTGCACACTGGCACCTGAGCAGTTACTCCAAGCAAGGTTTCCGGCTAGCCTTCTCCGGCGCGCCACCCCGCGCTGCCCAAAATCAAAACGGGATGTAAAGTCGATAAAACCCGTTGCTGTCAGGCGGCAGGGCCAGCGTATTAGTAACCGGCGTAGGCGGCTGATTGGTAAAAATGGACCGCCAAGGCCCGGCAAGTGTGGCGGCGTATTGCAGTTGTTGCGTGCGCAGGCGACCGCCCATCCACGTTACCTGCCACTGATTGGTTAGCGGGGTGAGGGCTGTCAGCTTGAGCAGCGAGAGCCGATTGGTCGGATCGGTGTCCGCAACCCATTCCTGCCACGTTGGCATACCGTCGCCGTCGCCATCCTGTTCGGCCGCCGTATCGAAGGCCTGGGTCCAGCCGTACGCCGCCAGCCAGTATTCGGGCACGCCGTGCGTGGCGGTTAGATTGGGTGCAAAAACCGTGGTCACGGTGCGGGGGGCCAGCATGGGCAGGACGATATTGGTGCTGCTGCTGGTTCCACCGTTGGTGTCGCCCTGCCAGGCAAGGAAATGATAATAGCTGGCCGGCCACGCGCTTACCGTGGCCAGCGCCGTCTCCGGATACCAACTATTGGTGGGCGTAACCGTACCGTTGGTTCCGGCGCTCGCGGTAAGTTGGTAGCCAAGGCGCCAGTTCCAGACCAGCGAAGCATCGTTGGTCAGGATGAAGGCGACCTGCACAGACGTGCCGGTAGACGGCGTGTGGCCGGTGAGCGTCCAGCCGCCGCACTCGCGCCGTATGCCGGTGGCGATCGGCAGCGGCGTGACCACGGAACCATCGATCGGCGTGCCGTGCGCGAGGGTGTAGTTGCCTGCGGCGGGTGTCGCCGTGCTGTAGGGCGTGGCGATGGCCAGGTTCCAAGTGCGGTAACCGAAGTATGCCACCATTGCCAAGTCATACGACAGATTTGAAAAAACCAACGTGCGGGCGCTGGTTGTGAAGTCGTACACGCCTGGCTGCGGGATGCCATTGCTGGTGATGCTGTACAGGTAGGCGCCTGTCGCGGCTTGCAGCTTCAGCGTGGCGCTGGCGTTGCGGAATAGGAAGACGCAGTTGGTGCTAACGGTTCCGGGGCCGACGGCGTTAGCGGCGAGGAGATGCCCGCGCCGCACCGTCAGAGGCATGAGCGGCGCCGTGCTGGTGTCGTTGGCGGTGGTGCGCAGACAGACGGAGGCCTCCGCATTATATGCCAGGCCGGTGGGGTCGATGCGGAAGGCGGCCGCCGTGGACCAACTGCCGGGCAGCAGGCCACTCCAGAGGCCTTGCGGTACGAGCCACGGGGGCGTGGGGGCGTCGCAGGAAACAGGCGTCACACCGGCCAGGTACCACCCTTCGTCGACGACAGCGAGATCCGAGCCGAACTCGAAGCGCACCACGACGTCCTGTCCCGCGTAAGCGGCCAGGTCCAGCAGCAGCGTTTGCCAGCCTGTGCCGGTACCAGCTAGGCAGGGCTGCTCGGCGGGAAAGGGCGAATCGGCATTGGGGACGATCTGGTATGGGTACCCGGCGGTCGGGGTCACCAGTGTGAAGGTTGTGCCGCCGTCGGTAGAGATCCGCATGACGGCGCCATCCCAGAAGTGCGTGTCCGCTTTGAATTCGGTCTTGATCCATTGCCGGAAGAGCAGCCCGCCACCCGTGCCGACGCGGAACACGGGCGTATCGAGCCAGGCATGGCAGCCATCGGGATACTGGCGCGTGAGGGCACTGCCGCAGTACCAGACGGGCTCGCCGTTCCAGGTGCGGTTGGTGTCGACATGCCAAGGATCGTTCACGCCACTGTGGGACCAGGCGCTGTTGGTGGCGGCAAACGTGGTAGTGGCGGCGGCCACCGTGACCGTCCAGGCGAGATTGGGGCCGGCAAGGTTAGCGATCGTCAGGGCGTCGTTGGTCGGGGCGAGACTGAGCTCGTAAAGCGGCAACGTGGTGGGGGTGACCTGTAGCCAGGGGCTGCCGTAGTCGCCGATCACGCTGTAAACCGGCGTGACGGTGTAGAATTCCGGCACGTAAGCTCCCAGCAGATCGGCGGCGTAAAGATAATAGTCCACCCGCTTGGCACCATGCGAAGACGGGTCCAGGACCGCGGCATAGCTGTTATTGCTCACCCAGGCGAGGCGGTTAGAGTGCCATAGCGTGTCGCCGGCCTCACGCCAGTACAGCAGGGCGGACTCGACGCTCACATTATCTGTGATCTGCGCTTGCACGGTCCAGGGACAACGGTTGGTCTGGAAGGGCGCGAGCGCCGTGAATTCAATCACGGGCGGTGTGGGCACGCTGGCCGCATTACGCGGGTCTGAGTTGTCGAGGAATTCCTCCCAGTTGGTCCAATTGTCACCATCCAGGTCGTCGGCCGCCCGCAGGCCGCTGTTGGTGCTACCGAAATAGCGTAGTTCCCACCAGTCGCTCAGGCCGTTGCCATCGCTATCCTGCCAGAAGGGACGATAGTCGCCCCGGGCCAGGCGCGGGCGCGACATGGGAATGCCGCTGGCCGGGTTGGTTGAGGTATGCGAGGCATCCGGCCAACGGACACCATCGACGTACCAGCCGCAGAAGGCGTAGGGGTTACCGTTAATGAAACCCGTTTCGACGGCCGCAGCCGTGCTGGCCAGCGTGCCCGCGGCATGCCAGGTAACGGTTTCGCCGAAAAGCAAGCCGGTATCGACCTGGCAATAGCGGTTGGTGAGCGCGAATTCTTCCTGCCATTGCCAGGTGATGGAACTCGGCTGGTTGAGCGCGAAGGTAAACGTGTTGGACGTGCCAAAGGCGGGGATGTCACCGGTGCCGGACCAGCCGCTACAGGTGCGGCGCACACCGTTGGCAAGCGCAACCGTGGCGGGCGCGCTGGCCGTGCCGGACTCGTTGGCAATGACGATGTTGGTGCCATACGCAGGGGTGACGGTGCCGAACGGCGCGGGCGCACCGCTAACGGTCAGCGCGATCGGTGCGCCGACGTAAAAGGAGGTGGTCGCCAAGGGCGCGTTGGACGGCAGGCGCACATCATAGCTACCGGTCAAGCACTGCAAATAGTAATGGATGTGCGTGTTGGCGGGCTGGGCAGGGATGTTAGCCTGATAACCGGCGCCACCGCTCCAGACGGCGGTGATGGTCTGCCAAGCGCCGGTGGCGGCCGCCGCGCTGCCGGTGGTCCAGCAGAGACGGGCTTCGCCGTTGGTCAGGACGGCTAGGCTCTGGATGTGGCCTATGGCGGGGTATGCCGGGGCGCTATTGAGTTGGTTGGTGATCGGCGTGTGTACGATCACGGCCGCTGCGTCAATAGCGCCGCGCACATAGAGCGCGGCTGCCCCCCCGGTGTACGGGACCGCGTAGCCAACCACACGGACCTGATAGACACCGGCTGCGGCACTGGCCAAACGCACCGATTCGACGGTGTTCAGGCTGTCGCGGGCGGCACCGCCATTGGGGTAGAGCGTGGCCCCATGGGGGTCCGTGACCTGCAGGTCCAGATCGTTCACGCGCGTCAGGCCGGCGCCGGCGCTGGCCGGATAGTCCATCCAGACCAGCGCAATGTCGAGTGGCCGGTTGCTGATGGTCACGGTGATGGGGAAAGTGTTAGTGGTGCCGGTGGCCACCGCCATGCGATCGTACAGGCGGATCATACAATTAGTTGGATGCACCGTACCCTCAAGATCCGCCTGTCCCCAACCTTCCACATCGTTAGGAGAGGCCGCAGGAATCTCCTGGTAGGCGCCGGTGCCATACTGTCCGGGTGTGAGCGACCGGGCACCGCCAACCAACATGGCCTTGATGAGGGCGGCGGATGGGTTGGTAAGGCCACCGCGCTCGACCACATACTGGCGCACGAGCGCGGCGCTGCCGGCCGCCAGCGGCGTGGCCATGCTGGTGCCACCATTGAAAATGTAACGGGAGTTGCCGCTTAGGGCACCCCAGCCAGTGCCGCCGAGCGCTGACTTGGTTGAAATCACGTCTGTGCCGGGGGCTACGAGGTCGGGTTTGATCCGTCCATCCTGGGTGGGGCCACGGCTGGAAAAGGCCGCCATGCCCTGACGGTAGGGTGAGGTGGCGGCACTGTAGGAGAGGTAATCGCTTGAGATGGGTGTAGCCGGGTACGAACCGGGCCAGGCCGTTCCCCATTTGTAGGAAGAGTAGCCTCCGCTACCGGCGGGGCGGTCGCTTTCGCTGGCACCGACCGTGAGCGCGTTCTTGGCAGACGCCGGCGAGCCGACGCTCCCCGGGTCAATGACGCCGTTGTAGTTGGCATCCACGCCGGCATTGCCGGCGGCAAAAAAAGCCAGGTGGTCAGGATGATCCCAGGCAAAGAGGTCAACGGCACGGCAGTCACTGTCATATGCGCCGGCGCTGTTCCATCCCCAACTGTCAGAGTGGATACGCGCGCCGTAGCTATAGCTTTCGGTAAAAAGGTCATAGATGTCGCCGATGCCGTTCAAATTACCGCCGGCATCCATGACGGATTGATGCACCAGCAAGGCTTCATAGGCCATGCCGCGGTACAGGCCGCCGCTGGCGGCACCAGAGCCAAGGATGGATCCTGCCGTATGCGTGCCGTGTCCGTCGGTATCGGAGGCGTCCGCGTACCGACCGCGGGCGATCAGCGCGAGGATCCGCCCCTGGAAATCGGGGTGCATGGTGCTCAGGTTGCCCGTATCGAGCCCGGTGTCGGCATGTGCCACGATCTGGCCATGGCCGGTGAGGTTCCAACTGTTCCAGAGGTTCGTGCTGTTCAGGTGCGTGCCGAGGGCGGCTTTGTCGTTGCGTGTCGTGCGTTGGCCACGTTCTTCCATCCACTGAATTTCGCCGCGGCTGGTCAGTGACCGGATGGCGCTCAGCGGTAGGATGGCCTGCACGCTGCCCCAACTAGTCCCGGCGCTGTACTGTTCGACCTCGCCACCGACGGCGCGCACGCGGTCGGCGACGGCTTGGGCCTCTTCCGGTGCGAAAGTCTGAATGGTAATGCGCAGCCGTGTGGTCGGTGCCAGGGAGTTGAGCAGCGCGGCTAAGAACGGCTGAAGTTTGTCTGACGGCAGATACTCTTCGGCCGCCTGCACACAAGTAACAGCTTGCAGTCCGGCCAGGGCGGCGGGGGTCAGTTCTGCCAACAGGGCATTATTTGGAAAATACCCGCGCACCGTGGCGCCGTGGTCCTTGAGGAGCTGGCGCACGGCCTCGCTGACCGGCGTGTTGAATTGCACGACAAAGGGGGTGGTGTTCCGGGGTGAGGCCGCTTGTTGGCCGGATGCGGCAGGCGGTATGCGGCGGGCTTCGGGGGTGATGAGCAGGCGATTGGCGAGGAAGGTTTGGCGTGTGGGCGACAGATCGAGCTGTTCCGTGAAGCGTGGCGGGGTGAAGGCACGGCGCAGGGGGGCCAGCAGATCTTCTGACAGCACGGCCATGGCAGGCGTATTGGTAGACGCAGCCGCCACTGAAACGGCTGCAGACCTGGCGGCGCTGCTCGCCACCACGGGCGCCGGCACCGTCTGCGCTGTCGGCGTCCGCACGGCACGCGCCGTAACCCCGCGACCACCTGGATCGGCGCGGATGGTGGCCCAGATACCGATGCCCAGCAAAAGCAGGCCTCCCACGCCCAGCAGCACGCGTCTTGAATGCTTCGTATGGAGCTCAATGGGACGCATGCATTAAATACTACCGCTGCCTGGAAGCGGCGACAATCTATATTCGCCTGGCCGCGGCAACCCCCCAGCGGCAAACCATCTAATTTTTACAGCAGTTCTCATTATGGAAGTCTGGTGTGCTGAACAGACAAAGTAGAAAGATGAAGAGGGAAGACGAAGGATGGCTGTCGCACCCTACTTTGTCTTTCCTCTTCATCTTTCTACCTAGTCTTTCACCCCAATCTCCCGTCCCCGCGACCCAAGGTGCGGGTGCCGGTGCCACAATGAGAACTGCTGTAATTTCTCTTTGTCGTCTCCACTAGATGTGCATAATACATTAGTCGCCATGCGATATTTCTGCCGCCGTCCCCTACTCTTCTGGTTCCTCCTGTTGCTCATGGTTGGTGGCATGCTCGTTTTTTCGGTTGTAGTTTTTTCTACAGCCTCCGGCCAGCCGCCGGCCGCTAGCGCCCCCCACGCGCCGCGCCCAGCCACGTCCAAAACGGCAACCACACCAGCGGTACCGTTTCATGCCACCTGGGGCTCCACCTACTACTACGGTGGCATACCCAAACCTACGCCGAGCTTCGCCGATACCCTTATCGTCCTGACCAATACTGGCTATGTGGCGGGCTTTGATGAGAACAAAAAAGAACCAGCCTGGGTCTGTTACCGGCTCTTCGCGGCCAACAACCATCAGGCCCCCCCGCGTCCCCAGGGCTTTAATATTGACCGGCGCACGTATGCCCGAGTTGCCCAAAGTGATTATGCCCGGAGTGGTTATGACAGAGGCCACCTGGCCCCCAACCACGCGATCGCCCTTTGTTATGGCCCTGCGGCCCAACTTGAGACGTTCTTGATGTCCAATATCATTCCGCAGCGCCCGAACCTGAACCGCAAGATTTGGGAACGCCTGGAGCGGCTCGAACTGGATCACTATGCCGCCGCGTTTGGCCAGGTCTGGGTCATCGTCGGGCCAACTTTTAGTAAAGCACGTCTGCCAAGGGGTGTAGCCGTGCCATCCGCCTGCTTCAAGATCCTGGTAGTGGATCACGCCGGCACACCGCAAGTTCTGGCATTATTGATCCCCCAAAACGTGGAAGGCGCAGAGTCCCCCGATCAGTTTATAACCAGTATTGATGCGGTGGAGCGCGCCACGGGCCTGGATTTCCTGCCCGATTTGCCAAAGGAGTTGCAGGATCGGCTTGAGGGCCGTAAGGCGGAAAGCATGTGGGCGAAAACCGCCACCCCCCCCAGCCAGATTTAGGCGCTTCGCCGAATAGGAATTCCCCACCAGCGTCAAAGGGCATTATTTTTCATTGGCTAAATGCGCAGGCAACATATCCCTGTTCATTACAGAGTTGCGTTCAGTAGCCCCGGCCCGCCCCGGGCCGTGGGCGGATTAGGGCAGTCGGCTGATATGAGCGTTATGTGCGCTGGGCTCGGGGGCGAGCCCGCGCTACTAATCGGAACCACGATGGCGGCCGACCATGCTCGTGACCGGCACGGGATAGCC
>CAIOST010000030.1 GCA_903861045.1 uncultured bacterium
GCGGGATGAGACACAGGAAACGACGCTGTTCGGGACCTTGACCGACGGGGCCGGGGTGATCCTGGAGCAGGCGCCGGGCACGCGCATGTTCCGCTTCGTGGCCGAGATCGGCCGCTTACTCCCCCTGCACACCGCGGCGCCATGCAAGGCGATGCTGGCATGGCTCCCCGCCGCGGAGCAGCTGCGCCGGGTCGAGAAGATGGCGTTCCCGCGTTTCACGGATCGCACCCTGACAAGCCGGAAGGCCTACCTGGCGGAACTGGCGGCGGTGCGGCAGGCCGGCTATGCCGCCGACCGCGAAGAGGAGATCACGGGGGTGTACTGCATCGGCGCGCCGGTCTTCAACCGGCAGGGCTACCCCGTCGCCTCGCTCTGGATCACTGGCCAAGCCGAGCACCTGGGCGGCCCGCACGAAGCGGCGCTGGCCGCCGCCGTACGCCGCCACGCCGACCACATTTCTGAGCAGCAGGGTTTTCATCCGGCGAGCCCGCCAAACGTCAAGGTCGCAACGGCGTCACCGCGTCACCGGGACACCGGGTCAAAATGTGTTGCGAGCCGCTAACAAGCAGGAGATACACGCGCCTATGAAGACCGCATTCCTTCTCACCGCCCTGTGTCTGACTACACTCACCTCTGCGCTTATCGGCGCGGAGCCCGCCGCTGCGCCGGCCGCCAAGCCCGCCGCTGAGCCACGACTGGAATGGGGCCCCTGGTATACGATCGGGCCTTTCGGCAACAAGAATCGAGCCGGGTTCGACACAGCGTATCCGCCGGAAAAGGGCGTGGACTTCAGCGCTGCGTGCACCGGCCTGAACAATCAGGTCGTCTCCTGGAAACCCCAGCCCGGGTTTTCCGACGGGAAGGACATCGACCTGCTGCCGCATTTCTCGCCCAACACGGATGTCGCCGTCTACCTGGCCCGCCGCGTGACCGCCTCGGAGGAATGCAAGATCCGCGCGATCATGGGGAGTGATGACACCCTGACGGTCTGGCTCAACGGCCAACAGTGCCTGTCTAAAAATGTGCTGCGCCCATGCCAGCTTGGCGATGAGTGCATCCGCCTGCCGCTGCGTAAGGGGGAAAATACGATCCTGCTCAAAGTGTGCCAGGGGGTCATGGGTTTTGGCTTCGCCTTCCAGCCCACAGAAGACGGCCCCATCACCACGGAGAGCCCCGAGGTCAAGGCGCAGTTTGACACGCTGGAAGCCATACGGACCGGCAAGCGCCCCTCGAGCCGGTTTGCCAAGCCGGAGCTGACGCATCGCGCCGAATCCCTGATTCAAGCCACGGACCGCGACCCCGTGGACATTGTCCTGCGCCGGACCGCCGCCCTGCTCAAGGATCTACGACGCTTGCCCGGCACGCGTGATCTCTCGGCCGAGGCCGCGGCGCTGGCCGAACTGCAGAAGGAGAACGAACGTGTCGCCGTGGCCAACACGCCGTCCCGGCGAATCCTGCACGCCAGGTGCTGCGAATTGCGCCGGACCCTTGCGTTCGCCAACCCACTGCTGGATTTCGACAAGATCGTCTTCATCACGCACAAGAAGAACCCCCTCGGCGAGGGCAGCGGTGACCACATGGCCGGCCAGTACTACGGCATCCACACGACCCGCGGCGAGGGGCTGTTTGTCCTGACCAATGCCTTCGGCGCCACGCCCGGGGCGAAAAACCTGCTGACGGACGCCGTCTGCCAGAACGGCCGCTTTGCGGGCTCCAAGCTGCCCGACGGCGCGTACCTGTCGCCGGACCTGTCATTTGACGGCAAGAACATCCTGTTTGCCTACACGGAGGCGGAAGGCTATCTGCCAAAGGTCAGAGCCCCGGAGGATACCGCAGGCACATACAGCTACAGCGGCATCCAGTGCTCCTTCACGGAGAAGAACTCCTGGCATCTCTTCCGTGTTAGTGCCGATGGCACGGACCTGCGCAACGTGACCGACGGACCGTGGAACGACTTCGATCCGTGCTGGATGCCCAACGGCAGGATCGCCTTCATCTCCGACCGGCGGGGCGGCTTCGGACGGTGCCATCTTTCGTCGAAAGGCGGTGCGCCCTGGTTCACCTATACGCTGCACGCGGTGGATGCGGACGGCCGGAACATGGTGCGCCTAAGCCACCACGAGACCTGCGAATGGCAGCCGAGCATCACCCACGAGGGGCTGCTTGTCTACACCCGCTGGGACTACATTGACCGCGGGTTCTTCCAGGCCCACCATCCGTGGACCACCACGCCCGACGGCCGCAATGCCATGGCGCTGCACGGCAACTACCCGAAGAATTATCAAGACCGGACGTGCATGGAGATGGACATCCGCAGTATCCCGAACTCCAAACGGCTCGTGGCCACGGCTGCCGCGCATCACGGACAGACCTACGGCTCGATCGTGCTGGTTGACCCGCAGGTCGAGGACGACGATGCCATGGCGCCGGTGCGACTGGTCACGCCCGAGGAGCGCTTCCCCGAGTCGGAATACGGCTATTACTGTCGCGAAGCAGCCTATGGCACGCCGTGGCCGCTCAGCGAGGACTATTACCTGTGCGTGTATGGCTATCCGTCCGGCCGCACCTATCGCGAACCGAATGGAAAGGATGGGGAAGACGTCGAGAACTACGGCATCTATCTCCTCGACAGCTTTGGCAACAAGGAACTGCTGTATCGGGACCCCAAGATCGCCTGCCTGAGTCCGATTCCCCTGAAGGCGCGGCCGACACCGCCGGTGATTGCCGAGCAGGTCAAGCCGTATCCCGTCAATCCCAACCAACGGCGGCTGAATCTGGATCGCACCAACAGCATTATGGCGGAGGGCGTGGCCGAGCAGAAGAAGTACGCCGCCAGCCTGGACAAGACGCCGGGAATCGTCTCCATCGCCAACGTCTATGAAAGCCGGCACCCCTGGCCGAAAGACACCCGCCTCACGGCCTTGCGCATCGTCCAGATCCTTCCCAAGAGCGCGCCCGGCCGCGACAATCCGAAGATCGGCTATGGCCAGGAGAAGAACGCCCGCGCGGTCCTCGGCACCGTACCCGTGGAAGCGGATGGCAGCGTCCACTTCAAATTGCCGCCGTATATACCGGTTTACTTCCAGGTCTTGAACGAGCAGGGCTTGGCCGTACAGTCCCTGCGCTCGGAAATCTATGTCGCGCCGCAGGAACGCCTCTCCTGCGTGGGGTGCCATGAGCAGCGGCACCGGGCGCCACCGGCAAAGACGGAGATCCCGCTGGCCATGCGGCGCGAACCGTCGACCATCCAGCCCGAACTGGAAGGGTCCAAACCGTTCAATTTCACGCGTCTGGTGCAGCCGGTGCTCGATGCCAAGTGCGCGGCGTGTCATTCAAAAGAGTCCAAGGCGCCGGCCCTGAGCAGCAAAATCTCGGACAAGCCGCAGGTACGCTCGGACAACTCCTCGTCCCTCACGGGCTGGACAGAGTCCTACCTCAATCTCAGACCCTACGCCTTCTACTACGACAACGGCGGATTCACCGAATCCAAGACCTACCCCGGCAAGTTCGGCGCGCTGGCCTCGCGGTTGTACGGCCTGCTCCAGAAAGGCCATCACGACGTGAAGCTGACGCCGGAGGAGCTGCGGCGGATCACCCTGTGGCTGGACTGCAACTCGGACTTCTACGGCGCCTACTATAACATCGAAGCGCAAGCGCGCGGCGAGATCGTGGAACCGATCCTGGAGTAGTTCATGAAGAGCACGATGACAACACGTTCAGCAATCAGAGGGTTCATCATGATGGCAACAATCAGTGCGACTTTGACGGCACACGCCGGCGATACCGAGACCGGCGGAAAGTACGCCTTTGACGGCAAGATCTCGCGCGAGGTGCTGGAGAACTACCTGGCGCGGTCGCTCAACATGCTGGGCCTGAACTGGCTGAGGGACAACGATCCCGCCGGCTACCTGCAGATGCCAGGGTTTGCATGCGACGGGATCATTCAGCCCGTCGCGGTTGGTGCTGCGACGGTGACCTGTTACCGGGCGAATACCCGCAGCAAGACCAGCCCGCACGGGTTCAGCCAGGAGGAGACGATCAAGGCCATCTGGAGTGCGGTGCCAGGTAAATAGAATGAAACAGTAAACCGGAGACACGAGCAGATGAGAGCACGAACCATGGTCACCGCCCTGTGGCTGACCACACTGGCCGCTACGGTCACCGCCGCGGATGAAACGCGCACCAACGCGATTACCCACCGCTTTCTGGCGGTGGATGACGGGACCCTGACGCTGCACTATGTGGACCAGGTCGAGCCTGCAAAGAGCTGGCGCGTCAAGTTTGGCCGCTACTGCATGGACATGCAGTTGATCGGCAGCAATCGCGTGGCGCTGGCCGTGGACAGTGGTTACCGCGAGTTCGATCTGGCGGACGGGAAAGAGCGTAAGGTGGTCAAGGGTCCCGGCGGCCTGATGCACGCAATGGAGCGCCTGCAGGACGGGCGTACCGTGCTGGGTGGCCGTGACATTCCGTCACTGGGGCATGGCGTTATGATCCTCGACGCGGCAGACAAGGTCGTGAAACAGTTCACGCTGCCCGGCGTGCAATGGATCCGGCATCTACGCTCCACCGTGCGCGGAACGCTGATCATCGCCGCCGTCAATACGGTGTTGGAGTGCGATCTGGACGGGAAGATCATCTGGTCGGCCGCCGTGCCCGGCAACAACTTCAAGGCGGTGGAGTTGGACGAGCAGCGCGTGCTAGTCTCCTGCGGTCCGGGCGGGCGGACGCTGCGCACGCTTGACCACGCAGGCAAGGTGCTGGCAACCCTGGACGGCAAGGATCTGAAGGAGGGTAATTTCGTGGGTTTCCAGCGCCTGGCCAACGGCAATCTCGTGGTGGCCAACTGGCTGGGCCACGGCTCGGAGCATAACTGGTTGGGGTTGTTTGAGTACGACGCCGCGGGTGCCGTGGTCTGGAGCTACGGTGTGGAGAAGTCGTCGTTTGTCGAAGTCATCGTGCTGGACGGCCTCGACTTGAAGATGCTCCATGCCCAGCAAGTCAACGGTGTGTTGCGCACGGTCGGGCCGTGAACGAACGAAGGAGTACAGCATGAATCGAGTGTGTGTTGCGCGTGTCGTTGGTATGTTATGTTTCTTGTCGGCCAGTTCCATGCTACCGGCCGCGGAAGGGCCGGTTTGCCGCTCCCCCTACGATCTGGCCTACAGCCCGGACGGCAAGCTCCTGGCGGTGTCGGACCGCACGGCCGGGGCGGCAGTGCTGATCGATCCCGCGCAGAAGAAAGTGGCGCGCGAGGTCAAGCTCAACGGCCGCCCCATGGGCGTGGCGTGGTGCGGCGAGAAGCTGTACGTGGCGGAATACGATGCGGGCAGCGTGGCAGAGATCGCCGCGGAGTCCGGCAAGGTGCTCCGGCGGCTTCCGGCAGGCCCGAAAGCGCTGGGCGTAGCCGTGGCGGCGCAGAAGAACCTGCTGCTCGTTACCGACTACGGCCTGCACACCGTCATCGCCGTGGAGCTCGCTACGGGCAAGGAGGTCAAACGGATTCCCGCGGTCTATGCGCCCATGTTCCTGGCCGTTACCCCGGACGAGTCGCTGTCCGTGGTCGCCAACTCGATACCGTGCGGGGATGCCACGCAGACCACGCAAGCTTGCGCGGTGACCGTGATTGATCTGGCAAAGCTGGAGAAGATCACCGACATTCCCCTCCCCTCCGGCTGCGTAAACCTGCGCGAGATCGCGATCTCGCCGGACGGCAAATGGGCCTATGTTGTGCACACCGTGGGCCGGTTCACGCTGCCGACGACGCAGCTGGAGCGCGGGTGGATCAACAGCAACGGCCTGACGATTCTCGATTTGTCGAACCGCACCTGCCACGCCACGGTGCTGCTGGATCAGATCAGCAGCGGTGCCGCGGATCCGTGGGGTCTCGCGCTGTCGCCGGGCGGGACCAACGCCTGGATCTCGCTCGCAGGCGCCCATGAGATCGCACAGCTCAATCTCGCCGGCCTGCAGGCGCTGCTCCCCAAAGAGCAAGCCAAGCGCGAAGCCCTTTCCTACGACCTGGCCGCGCTCTATGCAGGGAAAGTGCTGCAGCGTACCGCACTGCCAGGCAAAGGGCCTCGGGGCGTGGCCGTTGCACCCGACGGCACGCAGGTGGCGGTGGCGACGTACTTCTCCGGCCAGGTGGCGCTGCTGGATGCCAGGGGCGCAACGGCCCCGGTGACGATCCCCGTTGGCCCGCAGCCGGAAGCCAATCCGGCGCGGCGCGGCGAGGAGGCCTTCTACAGCGCGGAGCACTGCTTCCAGGGGTGGCTCAGTTGCGCCACCTGCCACCCCGACACCCGGGCAGACGGCCTCAACTGGGACTTGTTGAATGACGGACTGGGCAATCCCAAGAACGCCAAGTCCATGGTCTGGGCGCCACGGACGCCGCCGGCAATGTCTCTGGGAGTTCGTGAGAGCGCCGAGGTAGCCGTGGAGAAGGGGTTCCAGTTCATCCAGTTCAGCATGGCCGGGACACAGACGCTTGCGGATGTGCGCGCCTACCTACAAAGCCTGGAGCCGGAGCGCAGCCCGTACCTGGTGGACGGCAAGTTGTCGGCCAAGGCTGCAAAAGGCAAGAAGGTGTTCGAGAGCGGCAAGACGAGCTGCGCCCAGTGCCATCCGGCGCCGTTGTATACGGATATGAAGACGTACGATGTGGGAACGGCCGGCACGCTGGATCGGGAACAGAAGCAGTTCGATACGCCCACGCTGATCGAACTCTGGCGCACCGCGCCGTTTCTGCACGACGGCAGCGCGCCGACACTGCTGGACTTGCTGACTGCGCACAACCAGGGGGACGCCCACGGCCAGACCGCGAAGTTGTCCAAGGAGGAGCTCGACGCCCTGGTGGCGTACCTGCTGTCATTATGAACGAACATCGCCAAGGCACTGGACGGTTTTGCGACCTGCCGCTGACGGGGCTGCCGTTTGGCCTCTACCCGGACTCGGCGCTTCCTCCGTATGTCGCGGCAGGCACGTCGCTGCGGCCTATCCTGCTGGACGGCCGCGTGGTGGGCGCCTGCTATGCCGATGCATACGCGGAGTACGCTTTGCTTGGCGAGCTCCTGCCGCGCGCCATGGGCGCTTCCCGCGAGGTGCAGGCGCGCTCGGTTTTCGAGCAATGCGAGGCGGCCTTGCAAACCGGCGGCATGGATTTCTCCCACGTGATGCGTACGTGGTTCTACCTGGATGGGTTGCTCGACTGGTATGACGCCTTCAACGCCGTGCGCACGCAGTTCTTTGAGGAGCGGGGCGTCTTCCGCGGGGTGCTGCCGGCCAGCACCGGCATCGGTCTTGCCAATCGCCAGAGCGCCGCGCTCGTGATGGGTGCCCTGGCCATCAAGCCCAGGGACGGCCGCGTGCGCATCCAGACCGTGGCCTCGCCGCTGCAGTGTCCGGCCACCAACTATCGCAGTTCGTTCAGTCGGGCCGTGGAGGTGACGCTGCCCGGCTCCCGGCAGTTGCATATCTCCGGCACGGCAAGCATCGCGCCGGACGGCTCGTCCCTCCATACCGGCGACATCGAGGCGCAGCTCGCCAAGACCATGAAGGTGGTCGCGGCGATCCTGCAGTCGCGCGGCATGGAGTGGTCCAACACGACGCGCGGCATCGCCTACTACAAGCGGGCGGAGGACGCAGCGACGGTGCGGCACTGCATGCGGGAGTACACGGAGGGAAGCTCTGCCATCGCGCTGGCACACGCGGATGTCTGCCGTCCGGAACTGCTCTTCGAGCTTGAACTGGACGCTTCCGCTGCTACAACACCTCCGACCCTCGTGCGGGCTACGAGAAAAAACACCAGGCCGGCTAATATGCCCAGCATGACCATCCGAGCGAGTTCATCGCGCACAAAACCGGCGGGATCGACGACAAGCCGGTCAACTACCACCTTGAGGTAATTCACGAGCGCCGCCTGCAACACACCATCGACGAGCATCGCCGCCGACATCGCGAGCAGCAACCACCGTGAGCCGTGGGCGTGGTGCCAGCACTCCCTCAGTATCTGCCGCCGGCTGCGCCGCGACGGCTCCGGCTCCGCACCCTTGTTCGTCTTCCCAGGCTTCATGGACGCATTCCCCTGTTTCAAATTCGATCAATGAATGAGCAATTGCAGCTCAATCTACGGCATACGCATAACGCTGTCAACCGCAGGGCCGACGCATCAAATTTCAGGCACTTTTTCAGGACTGGCTCTATTTTCTGGCGCCTGAGAGCGGTGTCACGCTTCGCTTGCCACCGCAAAACCTGCCGCGATGCAATGCGCGTGTTAGAACGGTTTGGAGTGCGCGACCTTGGTCGCGCTTTTTGCGGGCGGGGCTTGCCACGCCCGGGGAAGCATACACGGCCGGGGATGGCTGATGACAGCGACAGGCATCGTGAGCGGACCGCGTGTGGCAACTGCTCTTTCTAGGTTCACTTCCCCGCCGCTTCCGCGCCGCCTTCCTTCGTGATCGTCTGCACCTCGTCAGAGGCGAGCGCCTTGCGGTAGATGCGCACATCGCTCAACAGGCCTCGGAACAGACGCCCGGCCTTGAGAGTTCGACCAAGTTTGCAGGCCGGATCCGACAGGCGCGCCAGGAGGGTCTTGGTCTCGCGGCTACCTGTCTCCTTGCCGTCAACGTAGCAGACGGCTTGCTGAGCAACAGCACGACGTCACCATTGGCCTCCACCGAGACATTCATCCCGATGTCGCCATTGCCGATGGGCATGGAGGCGTCTTCTTTGTCGCTGGCGGCCGGCTTGTCCCAGACCACGTTGTACCGGTCCAGCGGATCATTGGTCTCCGCGGCCCAAGCGCTCCCGCCGCCCGCCAGTCCTGCCGCCACCATGATCACTGCGCCAAGCGCGGTCCAGATCCGCGCCAATCCTCGCCTGCTGTGCCTTGGTTGCATCATTTGTTCGTACCTTCCTCGATTGCGAGAGAGCAGCGCCTGACGGCGCCACGATGCTTTTTTTGCTACGGATATGCACGGATTGTCGCGGAGTGAGAGTTTTGACTTTCGCCTTTCTTTCGCCTTTCTTCCGCGGTCACCTCCTCCACGAGCTGGATCAGGACCCATTACACTGTGTTGGTTCTGGCCTTCTATCCGAATGGCCCCAATGTGGAAGCCTTGTCCCACATCCGGACCTATCTCCGGCACAAGCTCGATTTCGTCCGGCTCGCTTCGGTGAACGGGGCGATTCTGCAACCATACCAGAACGATGTGATTTGCCTGCGCGCTGTGCCACCGCTCCTGGCGGGCGGCGGGTTCAACATCGACTACACTAGACTTGCCGTGACGCCCTACCCGGAACTGGACGGCTACTCGATGGTGGATCTGATCGAAAAGGGCGATGTTGATGCCGTTTTGGTCACGACCGCTCCCGCCGGGTGTAACTTTTCCGAGAACGCCTTGGTGGGTAACAAAGACCTCAACCCCAACCCCACGGGGGAAAAGTGGCACCCGTGGCCCGCGAAATGTTCCCGCTATTTCTTTGTCAATTACGGCTGCGAAGATGCGCGGGTGTATGATGCCTACACCCACTGGGCCGAGGGCGTGATGAGCACGATCTGCGATGGCTATCCGGCAAACTGGCCCAGGACCAACCAGTACCGGGTTTATACCCGCGATCGAACCGATTTTACCACCCTGCTGGACAGCAACCTGCATTTGTTCGAGCGCTTCCGGCTGGCCGACCAATGGGCCGGCGTGGGCGCCTTCGCCTCGCCGGGCAACGGTAACTGCGGTACGAGCCATTTTCCGCCTAACGCGCGGCGGGACATCGACGGAAGCTATGACGGGGATTACGCCTATTACGATACCAAAACCTGGCAACGCTACATTGACAGCGTAGCCGATGATTGGCTGCGTTTCCCGGCCTTTACCGGCGTGAAACGAAAGCTCAATGGCTACGACTTTGGCGCCTTCCATAACTATAACGAAAACGCCCCCGCTTACGGTCCCAGCCTGGGTGCTTCCCCCGAGCTGCACCCGTCCTTTCGCTTTGGCACCGATGCCTATCACCAGTGGTGGTTCTTCCATCTGCCTCACAATCCGGGGGTGACGGATGGACGGCTCAATAGCTGGTGGCCCTACCTCTTCGATTTCACCCGCTTTAACGGGAGTCGCCTGACTCACTCGGTCACAGGTTTTCCTTCTGTCCCCGCCTCGTTCGTGGCGGTGAACGCCGAATACGGCACCGAGTCCGGCACCGCCGAATGGTGGGGCTATTGGCATTCGTGCTCCGACTTCGGGCCTTTTGGCCAGGTTTCCGTGGTCACCAACACCGCCGCCCCAGCGCTTGTGGCGCAAGGCCAGTACGCCCTGCAGGTTCTAGTGGACCAAGAATCGTTTCACTACAACGGACGCAATGACCTGTTCTATCCGATCTCCCGCAACGCCCGCTGGAACCTCTCGGACCTCGATAGCGTCAAGGTTTCCATAAAGCCAGGGCTGAACCCAGGCTGGATCGAGGGAGCCAATCCGGTCATTCGCCTGTGCGCGAATGGCGGCAACCGCCTTGAATTCGCGCCGCTCAAGGAAGGTCATTACGCCAACCTCTTGGCAGAGCCGACGTTCCAGGGGACCAATGGCTGGTCTACGTTCCTTGCCCCCATCGACGGCGGCACCAATTGGGAGGTGAATGTCATTGGTTACATCGATCCCGCCCTCTGTCCCCAGGACATTCTGGCCGCCCGCCAGCAACTCAAGGCGAAGATCCTCGCGGAGGTGAACTACGTCGAGATATCGCTTCGCACCATCGGGAATCGTGGTACGCAGGTCTCCTATTTCATCGACGACCTGCGGTTTCAAGAAGCTCCGCTCACGCTGCCAGCCCGGGCCAGAGTTGTGCGGCCACGGCGGCGGAGACGCGGGCCAGGTTGCGCAGCAGGCGGGGGCGGTCCGCGGCGCCGGCCTGGTCGGTGATCCCCTTGAGCGCGGTAAAGGCTACGCCGTGCGCCTGGCAGAGTTGCGCAATCACCGCGCCTTCCATGTCCACGATCTCGGCGTGTGGTGCCATGGCCGCGCGCCGCACCGGGTCAAAGACCGGTTCGTCCACGGTGGCCAGTACGACCGGTGGCAAGTGGGCCCACGCATCTGCTTGGCAGTCGTAGGCCGGGCCGGTGGCGGGCCAGCGGAAGGTGCGTGCGACGCGGTAGACAGCGGCCACGGCGAGGTGGTCGGACAAAGCACCGGCCACGCCGGCGTTGATCACGCGCGTCACGGCGTAGCGTTGCAGCAGTTGTACAATACCGGCCTGGGCATTTTTCGGCCCCATGCCGCAGAGGCAGAGCACCACATTCCGTGCTGGCCGCAGGTCCAGGAAGAGCGGGAGCGTTGCCTCCGGTGCTTCGGTCAGTCCCGCCAGCGCCAGCAGCGGCGCGGCCTCCATGGGGGTGGCCATCACCAGCCCGGTCACGGCGCCACCGGTACAAGTGTCGTTGGGGCCGGGAGCGTGGGCAATGGGCAGATCCATGAAACCATCCTACGGGGGTGAGGCGGACGCTGCAAGGCGGATCTGGGAGGCAGATGCTAGGTGCTAGGTGTTAGGTGGTGGTGTCGCCGTACGCGTCCACCGGAGTAGCAGGCATGGGCGGGGCCGCCTGCTTAAAAAAAACCGCAACGTTGCGGTTTTTTTGCCTGTGCGGCAAAGCGCATTCCCGTCACCTGCCGGCGGGTCCGGCGGCCCCGCCCCTCCCAAGCGTGGTTTATTCACCTGAACCCTCTCCCACCACCTATCACCTGCCACCTTCCAACCTGCCCCTGAACTGCGGAAGATTGGGGGGGTGGATGCTTGGATGAATGAGAAAACCGCGAAAAAAAGCCGTTTCCTGCGATCCCGGGAGGGAACGCAACATCAATCGGTGCTTGATGAATCAATTGCAATCAGTGTGTGTGAATTGGCCATGCTGGCGCGGGGTTGCCCAATCTTCCAGTCTTCCAATCTTCCGCAGTTTGGGGGACCTCCCTGAACTGCGGAAGATTGGGGGGCTGGATGCTTGGAAGGCTGGGAAAACAAGGAAACAAGCCGTCTGCTGTGATTCCTTGGCGGGCACGCCATATCAAGCAGTGATTGAGAAACCCAGTCCCGGCCGCAGGTGCAAAATCGACCATGCCGGGCGCGGAGTATCTCAATCTTCCAACCTTCCAACCATCCAATCTTCCGCAGTTTGGGGCCTACCCCCCCCTTGACATCAAATATAACGTTATATATTATACGTTTTATGCAGCGCCAAAAAGTGACCCTGAAAGATGTAGGCCGCGAGGCGGGGGTGACCATCGGCACGGTCTCGGCCATTGTGCGCGGTTCGCGCGACCGGATCTTCTACAGTGATGAAACCCGTGACCGCGTGCTGGCCGTCGTGGCCAAGCTTGGCTATCGGGTCAATCCGGCCGCGCGCAGCTTGCGCGAGGGCAAAACCCGCACCATCGGCGTCATGCTCGATGACATCACCCTCCCTTTCCTCGCATCTTTGATCTGCGCCGTCGGCAAGGCCCTGGAACCGCATGGCTACTCCATCCTGCTGTGCAACATGGACGCCGCTGGCGCTGCCCGGGAGTCCTTGCTGCAAACCTTTGCCCGCGGCCACATCGATGCCTTTATGCTGGCCGGTGCGTTGACCCGCTTGACGGACGAAGACATCCTGGCGGTCCAGCAGCGCGGTCACCGCGTGGTTTTGCTGGAGCGCCCCGCCCCCTCGCCCGTGATTGCCTCCGTCGGCGTCGATAACCAGGCGGGTGGTCATCTGGCCGCCGCCAAGCTGTTGGCACGCGGCTGCCGTCGCTTGGTCATGCTCGGCGGCCCCGCCGGCAATGCCATGTCTCAATTGCGCATCGCCGGCGCGCTGGCCACCTGCCGCGCGGCAGGTCTGCCAGCAGCCGCTCTGACGGTGCTGGAGAGCGGCGGCTGGACCACGGCACTGGGCTACGAGAGCATGCATCGCCATCTCGCCGCCGGCCACCGCCCGGACGCCGTTTTCGCCTGTAACGATCAACTGGCCATCGGCGCCATGTGGGCCTTGACCGCTCACCAGTTGGCCATCCCCGACGCCGTGGCGGTCATCGGCTTTGACGATAGCCCCATGGCCGCCTTTGCGCACCCGCCATTGACCACCGTAAGACAGCCCGTGGCAGCCATGGGCGCGGCGGCGGCCGAGTTACTCATCGCACCTGCCACAGCCGACCACGCCGGCCAACGACACTTTCCGCCTGAACTGATTGAGCGACAAACCACCTGATTCGGCCACACAACCAACCAAAGGATACCATGATTACCCCGACAAAAATCCGCCAAGTCTTCAAACAGAACCACGGTGTGCTGCGCTTGCTGCCGATCTTCGTGCCGCGTCGCTTCAGCGCGCCGGGACGCCGGCTACGGCTGCACCCGGACGACTACTTCGCCCTGGGCACTGCGCGCGGCGCGATCAAGGAGCGCTGGTTTTCGTCGGTCATCACCTGCATGAACGGTCCGCTGGCGCCGGCCGACGAAGGGCTGAGCTACGTCCTGCCGCCCTCGGGCGACATCGCCGAGAAGTTCACGCTGCGCGACGCACAGGAAGCGCTGGGCGCGGAGCTGGTCGGCGAAGAGCTCATGCAGAAGCACGGCGGCTGGCCGATGTATTCCAAGTTCTTCGACTTCGGCGAACCGCTCTTCCATCACCTGCACCTGAGTTTTGCGGCCGCCGCGCGCGTGGGGCGCTTGGGCAAGCCCGAGGCCTACTACTTCCCGCCGCAGCTCAACAACCACCTCGGCACCTTCCCCGTCACCTATTTCGGCTTTGATCCAGATGTGACCAAGGACCAGGTCCGCGAGCGCCTGCTGCAATACACCAAGGGCGACAACCGCATCACCGAGCTCTCACGCGCCTACCGCATCGAGCTGGGCACCGGCTGGTACACGCCACCGGGCGTGGTGCATGCACCGGGTTCGGTGCTGACCTATGAGCCGCAGTGGAATGCCGACGTCAACTCGGTCTACGAGAACATCGCCGCCGGCGAGGTCTATCCGCACGACTTCCTCGTCGAGAACTGCCCGGACGATAAGAAGATGGACGTGGACTACGTCCTGAGCCTGATGGACTGGAAGAAGAACGTGGATCCGCACTATAAGCAGACGTTCTACCGTCCGCCACTCCCCGCCGGCTCCGGCAAGGGGTGGAACGAGAAATGGATCACCTACGGCAACCCGTATGTGGCGGCCAAGGAACTCACGGTCCAGCCCGGCGCCACGGCTCTGATCAAGGACGCTGGCGCCTACGGTTGCATCGCGATTCAGGGGCACGGCACGTTCGGCGGACAGCAAACCGAGGCGGCCACCATGTTGCGTTACGGCCAAACCAGCGCCGACGAATTCTTCGTCAGCGCCCCGGCCGGCCGCAAGGGCGTGAAGGTCGAGAACCACAGCCTCTGCGAACCGCTCGTGATCCTGAAGCACTTCCCGGCGCATAAGGGAGTGCCCACGAAATGACCAACAAAGAACGTGTCATCAAAACCTTACTCTGCGAAAAGACGGACCGGGCGCCGTTTTCCGCCTGGCTCGGTTTCGCGCCGTGGGGCGAAACAACCGAACGCTGGAAGCAGGAGTCCGGTATCGCCGACCTGGACACCTGGCGCTATTTCGGCTTTGAGCCGTTCTTCCACGTGCCGCCGGCTCACATGGGGCCGGTGCCCAGTTTTGACTACAAGCTGATCTCGGAAACGGACGAGTTTGTCGTCAGCATCGACTGGCGCGGCATCACGACGCGCAACCGGCGCGACGGCGGGTCCATGCCGGAATTCATCGCCCACCCGGTAAAGACCCCTGCGGACTGGGCAAAGTACAAGACGGAGCGACTCCAGAGGAATCAGCTCCCGATACGCATCCCCGACCTGAAGAAGTTTGCCGCCGATGCCGCGGCCGCGGATGCGCCGGTGCAACTGGGCTGCTTCCCGTGGGGGATGTTCGGCACGGCCCGCGACGTGATGGGCGTCGAGGAGCTCCTGGTGGCGTTCTACGACGAACCGGAGATGGTCCGCGACATCATGCAGACCTACACCACGATCTGGCTCGATGTCTACGAGGAGATCGTGAAGGTCGTCCCGGTGGACCATATCCATATCTGGGAGGATATGTCCGGCAAGCAGGGCTCGCTGATCTCCATGGCCATGATCGACGAGTTTATGGGGCCGGAATATGACCGCATGGCCGCATTTGCCAAACGCCACAACATCCCGATCCTCTCCGTGGATACCGACGGGCAGGTTGAGCAGTTGGTCACCGCGTTCATGCGGCACGGGGTGAATGCAATGATGCCGTTCGAGGTCCAAGCCGGCAACGACGTCGTGGCGTACCGCAAGCAGTACCCGAAGCTCGGCATTATGGGCGGGCTCGACAAGAGCGCCCTGGCCAAGGGGAAGCCGGAGATGCACCGCGAACTCGACCGCGCCGAGAAGATGCTGGCGCTCGGCGGCTGGGTGCCGGGGTTCGACCACCTGATCCCGCCGGATGTGTCGTGGGAGAACTTCAAGTATGCCGTGACGGAACTGCGAAAGATGGTGTTCGGGAGAGGATAAATGCATGAGAACCTGTAACCAGGCTCCTGAACTTTGTCATGAACGGATGCACTGCGGAAGAAAGGCAAAAGACAAAGTAGCAAGATTAAGAGGAGTCAGAAGTCAGTGTGTCAGTGTGTCGTTGTCTTGAGTCTTAATCTCCGGTCTTAATCTCGGGTCTTAATCTTTCCGCAGAAAGGCAAAGACCCGAGACAAAGACCGGAGAAGGAAGCGATGCAGGGCGGGTCGGGTGATAAGGGCCCGCCCCGGTTTTGTCAGCAGAATACGCAGATTAACGCAGATTGAGAGCGTAAGGGAAGCAGGGTTCGGGGTTCAGGAGAAGGGCTCAGGGTTCAGGGCTCAGGGTTCAGATCGTTGTCGCAATCGTTGTCGCGATCGTTGTCGAATGAATCGTTGTCGCAATCGTTGTCGCGATCTTTGTCGACAATGATTGAGACAACGATCGGGACAAAGATAGGAGAACGACAACGATTATGACAACGATCGGGACAAAGATGGGAGACCGGTTGACGATTACGGCGACGATTACGGTTAACGCGGAGAGGCGCTCTAATCGTCCACCGTAATCGTCGCCGTAGTCGTCAACCGAAATGGAGCAAAAGGAGATGCAGATGAAAAAGTTCATGTTTGCAACTGGCCTGGCTTTGAGTCTGGGTCTGTCCGCGGCGGCGGCGTCTGCCAAGCCGGCGGAGAAGCAGGCGCCGGCGGACTTCACTGTTGCGGTCAGCGGCAAGGACACCAACCGCGGCACGGCAAAGGCGCCGTTCGCCACGCTGGCGAAGGCGCGCGAGGCAGTTCGCGAAAAGATCAAGGCCGGACTGGCCAAGGATCTGGTCGTGGAGATCCGCGGCGGAACGTATCCGGTGACCGAGACGCTGACCTTCGGGCCGGAGGATTCCGGCACGGAGAGGTTCTCGATCACCTATGCCGCCGCGCCGGGCGAGAAGGTGGTGCTCAGCGGCGGGCGGAAGATCACGGGGTGGAAGAAGGGGACGAACGAGATCTGGACGGCGGAGATTCCAGAGGTAAAGGCGGGCGGTTGGTATCCCCGCCAGCTCTTCGTCAATGGACAGCGCGCGATCCGGGCGCGGACGCCCAATGCCGACGATAAGACGCCCTGGTGGAAGATCAAGTCTTCCGACGCCAAGCCCGGTGCGCCCGATCAGAACAGCACGCCAATCACGGTAAGCGTGGATCATCCCATCAAGGCATGGAAGAATATCACTGACGTAGAGTTGATCTATCTCAACAACAACGACGGCTCGCGCAAGCGCGTGGGAGCGGTGGATGAGGCCGGACAGTCCTGCACCCTGCCCCCCCCGCACCAGTGGCCGCCCACAGTCCTTCCCGGCGAATACCAGATAGGCCACCCGGTGCGGCCCTATGCCTGCTACTTTGAAAATGCGCTGGAGATGCTGGATGAACCCGGCGAATGGTATCTGGACAGGACCACCGGTGTGCTTGCCTATTGGCCCCGGCCGGGCGAGAACTTGAAAGAGTCCGAAGTCATCGCGCCTGTTGTGCAGAACACGCTTTTGGCAGTCACGGGCGTTGCGGAACAACCCGTTCGTAACCTGCATTTCAAAGGTATCCATGTGGAGCATGTGGATCGATCTCTGCCGTCCTGCGGTTATGCCGCGATGTTCGGATGCCTGCAGGTAACCTCGGACGGCGGCAAGCCTCCCATCCGGTTTGTTTGGATCGAGGCGGCGGTCAGTTTCAAATATGCCCGCGCCTGCAATTTCACGGATGGCGGCGTGGCGCGCGTGGGCGGCATTGGCCTAAGTCTCCTAAACGGTTGCACCCGTAACGTGATCGAAGGGAACCAGATCTTTGATTTGGGAGGGGGAGGAGTCACGGCAGGTGCCATAAGAAATCGCGATACCTGGAAATGGGCAGACCCGATTGCCCCAGACGATCACCAGGGGTACCGCATCGCCAACAATTACATCCACGATTGCGGCGCAGATTATTTCGGAGCCATCGGGATCTTTGTTGGCCTTACGCAAGAGGCCCTGGTCTCCCACAACCTGATCCATGACACGGCCTACGCCGGCATTGTGTTCAGCGGAAACGAAACCCCGCTGCAATTTGCCCGGAACAATGTCGTCGAATACAACCACCTGCATCACGTGCAGAAGATGGCGGTGGACGGCGGGGGAATCTACGCCGCCAGCCCCCATGCCGACCGCGGCATCGTGATCCGTGGGAACCTGATCCACGACATCACGGGAAATCCCGTCGCCCGCGGCCCCGGCTGGTGGAGCGGCCCCGGAATCTACCTCGACGCGTTTGACGCAGCCGGGGGATGCATAAACTACCTGCTGGAAGGGAACGTCATCTACCGCGTCGTAAAGCCTATCGCCATCAATGGCTCTAGCCAGGGTGTCACGATTCGGCCTGATAACACCTGTGTGGAACAAGGGACGCCGCCCAAGGAAGTTCTGGATGCCATCCAGGCGAAGGCGGGGCTTGAGCCGGCTTACCGGCAGCTCAGCGTCAAGACGCCTTCTTCGGCGGATGGGAAAGCATCCGTGAACGAAGGCAAGGAGAAGTCCGGAGGCACCGGAATGGTAAAGCCGTGAAGAGGAGTCAGGTAGCGCCGAGGTGGCGTGCTGTTATTCCTGTTAACCAATAAGAACGGAGTCACTCATTATGAAATCGTCGAAGGTGTTCACCATTACAATGCTTGGAGGACTACTGATGATCAACAACGCCCATGCGGCAGAAGATCTATCGCGATCGCCGGTTCGTTCGCTTGACGGCACTTGGAGCATCGTTCCGGATAGCGGCGATACCGGACTGAAACAGGAATGGTGGCGGGCAGCCAACTTTCCGGCACAACAGGCTAAGGCCATCGAGGTTCCGGGCAATACCTGGGAAGCGCTGCCGGACTACAATGGCGCGGCCTGGTATCGGCGCAGTTTCGAGGTGAAGGCGGCTCCGCCGGCCGGACGGCGATCCTTCCTGCGTTTTGGCGCTGTGCAGTACCTGTGCCGCGTGTGGATCAACGGTCAGGAGGTCGGCGGCCATGAGGGGGCGGAGGGTCCGTTCGAACTGGAAGTCACGGGTAAACTCGTGGCCGGAACGAACGCTGTGATCCTGCGCGTCGAAAACCCGCCGGGACCCTTCTTTGGCAAAGGTGGCGGTGCCGTGCCGACGGCCTATGACATGGGTGGCATCAACGGCCATGTTGACCTGGCCGAGCAGCCATGCCTGCGCATTGCCGATGTGTACGCCAAACCGGATCCTACATCTGGCATCATCACAGTCGAGGTCACCTGCGACAACGCCGGCGGACCAGCCACGGTGAACCTGCAAGCCGCCGTGTCCGAGCGCAAGAGCCGCCACGAACAGGATCGCGCGAGCCTCAGCGTCCCGGTCCCTGCAGGCAAGAGCGTTCATCACTTGACCCTGCAGGTCACGTCGCCGCACAAATGGGATCTGGACGATCCCTTCCTGTATTCCGTCGAGGTGCGCGCGGCGGCCAACGGCGATGAGGATCTTCATCGCATCGAACGGCTGGGCTTTCGTGATTTCCGTCTGGTCAACGGCTTCTTCACGCTCAATGGCCGACGCATCTTCCTGAAGTGCTGCCACGGGAATCGCGTCGATCCCGTGCTCGCCCAAGGTGTGCCGAGGGAGTCGAGCATGCGGTGGTTGGGTGTCGATACGGCTCAATTCAAAGCCGCGGGTTTCAATACGTTCCGGGCCATCGTGGCCAATTTCCTGCCGGAGCAACTCGCGATTGCCGACGAGGCGGGACTGCTCATGTACAGCGAGCACGCCGGGTCCTGGAATATGCGGGAAAAGACGAAGTTTCGCGTGGAGTTGCTCGATCTCGTGCGGCGCGACCGTCATTCGCCCAGCCTGGTGATCTGGGGTCTGCTCAACGAGACTGAGCGCGGTGGCATCTACGAAACGGCCCGCGAGACCTTGCCGCTGCTCCGCGAGGTGGACGATAGCCGTGTGGTCTTGCTCAGTAGCGGCCGCTGGGACCGCGACTTGGTTACGGGGTCGGCGTCCAACCCCGGTTCAAAGACCTGGGACGTGTTTCTGGGCGGCGAGGGGCCGACCGTGTCGCCGACCGGGACCGGGAAGTTTACCGACATGCAGACCCCCGGCATTGAAGGCGCTGGCGACATCCACGTCTATCAAACGTTTCCGACCTCGTGGAGCGTCATCAACGTCTTGCGCGTGCTGGGAGAGAAGGCCCCGCGACCGATCTTCCTCTCCGAAGCTGGTATGGGCAGTGTCAACGATCCTTACACCGAAAAGCGCAAACTCATTGAGGCGAAAGCGCCGCCACACGCGCCCGCCTGGAAGTGGGTCGGCCCACGCATTGTTCAATGGGAGAAACTCTGGAAAGAGTACGGACTCGGCGAAGCCTATCCTGAGATTCCGGCCATGATCGCCGACAGCCAGCGCGCATCGGCCCGCGAACGCGACCTGATGACCCGGGCGATCCGGGCCAATCCCAAATTCTCCGGTTACAGCCTGACCAGCAAGGAAGACTGCTGGGGCGTGGGTGAGGGTATTTGGGACACGTTCCGGGCCTGGAAAGCCGGACATCAGGAAGTCATTACCGCCGGCTGGGCGCCGACGCGCTTTTGCCTGCTCGTCAACCCGACGCCGATCGCTTCCGGCAAGCAGTTTCGGCTGATCGCTGCGCTTGCCGATGAAGATCGTCTGCCGTCAGGCCCACGCCGTGTGACCTTGCGGGTGCGCGATCAGGCTGGGATTGAACGCTGGTCGAAGAGCTGCGCAGTGACACTGGGTGAGCCGGGCATACGGCCCCTGGCTGTTACCGTGTTGGACGAAGATGTGCCGGCGCTGCCGCTGGCCGAAGGCCGCGCCAGCATTGAAGTCGCGCTCGAGGGCGGCCCGGATCTGCCCGGCAGTCGTCTCGACGTTCCGGTGTACGAGGCGGCGCGGCATCCGCGCCTGAAAGGTTCCGTCCAAGTCATCGGCTTGGCAGCCGAGGCGCGTGCGCTGCTCACCTCCTGCGGCGGAAAAGTGGAGGATTACGATGCCGCAGCCGCGACGAATCGCCTGGCCGTCGTTTGCGGGCCCAAGCTTCCCGCCGGATGGAACGCGCAGTCCTGGCGTGGCCTCTACGCCCAGGTCGCACGCGGCGCGCACGTGGTTGCAATCGGTCCCAATGTCTTGCGCGGTAAAAGCGGTCCCACGCACTTCCTGCCGATCGCGCAGCGCGGAAGAGTGACGACCATGAAGGATTGGCTGTATCACCGGGAGTTCATCGCCAAGCCGGGGCCGGTGTTCGAGGGGTTGCCAGCACGCTTGCTGACTGGCGAGATCTATAGCCCGCTGCTCCAGGGCGTGCAGACGATTTCCGGCGCGACCGCGCCCGAGGCCACCCTGGCCATGGCCTTCTACGGCTGCGGAGATGCCGGCGGGATCGGTACCTTTGACGGCCAGGTCATCGCCACCTGGCGGCACGGCGCCGGGAGGATCACCGTCTGCACGCTGGACGTGATCCCGCAACTCGGCGCGCCGGTCGCCGACCGGTTGTTCGTCAATCTCGTGCGCTACGCGCAAGCCGGCGCAACCGATCTCCAGCCGCTGCCGGCCGATCACGCGGCGCAACTTGACCAACTGGGCATTGTAGATTAACGCTATGGAACAATTATAGTGGACGATGAACAGTATTTGCGGTTGCTTCCTTTTTTTGTCCGCAGATTTCGCAGATTAACACAGTGAATGCCATGACCTATCGCGAACCGTTTGATTCCGATCCGGCGGCGCGCGCGTTGCTCGATGACGCGTTGCTGCTGCGGGAGAACCCGGACGGCGAGAAGTTCACCCGCTACGTGTTCGCGTTGCACCTGCGCGATCGACCGCTGGAGCAGGTGCGCGTGAACTGGACCTACCAGCGCCTGGACGACGGCGGGTATGAAGCGGTGTTGACAGCAGAACGCCCCATCCGCGTAGCCACCATGCGCGTGGGGCCATTCCCGCTGCAGACACGCGCCGTGCGGGTCGAGGGCATCGCCGAACCGGCCGTACTGCGCCGCGGCGGCTCGCGCCTGTTCGCCGATGTCGCACTCAATGCGGAAACTGACGACGTGAAACTTCGCGTAATCCTTGCCCCAATGTGAGGTCCACACCCCATGCAGCCACAGAAAGTCCACCTCAACACGATTTGCGGGGTCGAATTCCCTCCGCCTAAGCCCTACCTGAACATGAAGCAGCGCTATCCGGTCGGCAACGGGATCATGATGGCCGTTGGCGATGGCAGCGGCGCGTGGCTGCGGTTGGCTGGACCGGGCTATCACATTGGCACCATCCGTGACAGTCTATTCACGGCGGAGACTCTTTCCATTGAAGTCGACGGTTGCGAGCATCCGCTGACCCCGGACATGCACCGTGCGGCCAAGACGGGCGTGTTCTATGGAACCGCCACCATCGGCGATTTTTCCGTTTGCCTTGTTGACCTCGCACGATGGGGGCAGCCGTGGATGGCGCGGTTGGTCCTGGTGGAAAACCGCTCGTCCACCGCCTGCCACAGCATTCGGGTCAAGGCTGCGCTGACTCCGGCGGCTGGTGCGGGTGCGCCGCCGTGGACGCTCGTGCGGGATGCGCATGGGGCGGGTTGCGCGTATGCCTGCAAAGGATATGATCCAACTCATGCGCTGATACTCTTCTCTTCCGCGTCGAAGGCTAGCGCCGGCGGTCTGGCACCATGCGACCTTATCACGGACGCCACAACCCTTGCGCCCGGCGCTTCCACTGTGGTGGCGCTGTGCCATCATGCCATACCCGCTGGGCGCGATCCGGCGGACCTGATCGAGGACGTACGGCGCATCGACTATCTAGCGGAACTCCAGGCGTGTGTCCGCGAATGGACCGCTTGGTTTGACGATGTGCCGCCTGCCTTTCGCCTGGAACGGATTACCGACCCGCGGGCGCGCGACATGGTCGAGGGCGGACTTGCCATCCTGAAGACCAACCAGTCGCAGGATGGCGGCCTGATTGCGCACGCCACACACTACACTCAGGGGTATTTCCGTGACGCCGCGCTGGGCCTGCGCGGCTTTGACGCCACCGGGCACTTCGAGGAATCGAAACGCTGGCTCCAGTGGACCCAGAGCAAGTTCCTGGCATTCCGGCATATCCCGAACTGGGCGAGCTGCCTGTCCTCGCTGGCCGAGCGGGGCAGCATGCAGGATCTCGGCAATCAGGACATGGAATCCACGGCGCTGTGCGTGCTGGCCACCCGCGACTACTATCGCGCCACCGGCGACAAGGCGACCGTAACCGCCGTGCACGACGCCATTCAGTACTGCATGGATGCCCAGTTGGCGTACGCCGCCGCTCATAACGATCGCATGGAGTTCTGCGGAGACGAGACCGAGATCTGCGGCGCCGTGGACGTGTCCGCCTCCGGGTTGACGCACAAGTTCAAGCAGGCAGCGGAGAACTACTGGTCCATGACCTCCGTGGCGCTTTGCGCCGCGGCGCTCGATTTCTATATCGAATACCTGATCCGGCAAGGCCACGATCCTGTCAGGTACACGAATTCCCGAAACCAGACGGTCGTGAACCTACCCCGGGAACTGATCAGACTCCAGGAAGCAATGGGGCGCGACTACTGGCGCACCGATGTGCCCGGGCAGCCGGAAGGCTTTCATGACAGCTTCCGTGCAAAAGCCGACAATGCCTGGCCTGCGAAGCGGATCACGAACTTCACGCTCTTCCCAGTCTACTTCGGCACGCCCTATCTCTATCCCGAGCGCCGGGCGGTGGACGTCGCCGCCATGGCCCGTCATTTCAACCGCCAGACAGGGCTCCTCCAACTGGTCCCTGACGCGGACACCGGCTTCGACGGCCACACGTTGGGGTATCTGCTCTGGGGAATGGTAGCGACTGGGCATCCGGATGTGGAAGTCGTCTACCAGGCCCTGATCAACGGACCGACGGCCGACTGCTGGGGCTCCTTTGCCGAGGCCTACTCGCGCGAAGGCGCCCCGAACGACCATGACCTGCGCACTTTCGAAACCGGCTGCAACCTCAGCGCGGTAGCCAGTTATTGGAAATTGGGGACAACCAAACAGAAAGGGACAACACATGAGCAAGCAGAACTACGAGCAGAAGAACGAAACCATCCGCCAGCAATTCATCGCACTGAAAAAGCAGCAGCCGAAGCGGTTGAAGAGCCGGCTCAACCTGAGTTGGAGTAACTGGGGGTTCGGGATCGAGCCGCTGGCCGCCTCCGCCGCACGGCTGGCCAAACATGGCGTGAATTTCATCGAACTCCACGGCAATCACTACGGCCCGGACCTCGGCTACCAGCCCAAGGAGACGCTCAAGATCCTCGGCGATCACGGCGTCAAGGTCGCCGGCATCTGCGGCATGTTCTCGCCGGACAACGACCTCTCCTCCAACCGCGCCATCCAGCGGCAGGCGGCGCTCGACTACCTCCGCCGCGAGCTCGACTTCGCCCGCGCCGTAAAGGCCGGCTACATCCTGGTGGTGCCCGGCGCCGTGGGTCGGCCGCAGGCCTATGACGCCAGCGAGTTCTTCCGCTCCACCGAGACGCTGCGCCTCGTGGCTGGCGATTTCAAGAAGGCTGGCGTCCGCGCCGCGATCGAACCGATCCGCGCGGCCGAGGTCAGCTTCTGCCACACCATCGCCGACGCCCAGGCGTATATCGCGGCGGTGAATCATCCCGGCGTGCAGCACATCAACGGCGACGTCTACCACATGCAATCCGGCGAGTCGCACATCGGCGCGGCCATCCTGGCGGCGGGCGAGCGCCTGACCAACCTGCACCTGGCGGATTCCAACCGCTGCGCGCTGGGCGACGGCGCGCTCGACGTGGACACGCTGATCATGGCGCTCTACTGCATCGGCTACAACCAGCCCGGCTGCTACGTCACGCCCGAGCCGCTCGGCCCCGGCGGCGACCCGTACCCGGCCATGAACGGCATGCCCGACCCCGCGCTGCTCGAAACACTCGTGCAGAAGACGGCCTCCTGCTTCCGGGCGAGGGAAGAAGCCGTGCGCGGCATGTAGGATGATGGGCTTGAAACTCCACGCAGAGAAAATGATATGAAAAACTTAAACTCGATGATCGACATCACCGGAAACTGGCGCGCACAGGATTCGTTTCCGGCCCGCCTGCAAACCAGCGAGCCAGATCTGCAGGACAACGACCGGCGCACCTTCCGGCAGCGCCTCCGATTACCAGCAGGACGTTATGCCTTCGAGCTCGAGTACGACAGCATCCATGACCGCCGGCCGGGCCGCGCCCTGCAGGGCAACCTGGAGTCGTTCGACGGTTTCGCCATCAACGGACGCGCCTGCCCCGTGCCGTGGGCGATCACGGGCGATGGTCCCATGCGAACCGGCACGGTGCCGCTCGTACTGACCGAGGCGGCGGAGATGGCCCTGACCCTGTCGCTCTGCGCCACCCGACCGCTGCGCACGCGTCTCCACGCAGAAACCGCCCTGCCGGTCTCGTCGCGCTACCACGCCATCCCGCCGGAGGGCGGGCAGCAACTCGCGCTCATCCGAGGCATTCCCTTCCTGACGGCCGGCATTGATCCGCAATTCATCGGCGCCTGGCTGGACCTCAGGCCGCGCACCGGCCTGCGTCCCTGGCAGGATGGCGGCTGGCGGCTCGATTGCGGCGATGTGGCGGCCAAGGCCATCCATTTTGCCGGCATGGTTTCCAGCATCGACGTGGCCAACGGTTCCTGGTATTCGAAAAAAGGCGACCACGGCTATTCACATTTCGTTGGCGACCGGGCCGGCACCATCACGGTGCACTGGAGCGACGGGAGCGCCAGCGATGTTCCGCTGATCTACGGGCTTAATTTCTGGTACGGCCGTTCCTGGGACATCAATTGGCACTATTCCCCCTATGGCCAGGGAGGCTGGCCCTTCGGTATCAACTGCGATGCAGACCTGTTCGGGGGTAATCCCAAGCCGCGCCAGATCATTAGCGATGCCCTCCAACTGGTTGACGGGGAGCGCACGTTTGGCGGTCTTTCCAATGCGGTCCGCTATATCTTCACCCTCGCTACGGACAACCGGAAGATCAAGAGCCTGCACATCCGGGGCACTCCCGAGCTGCATGGCTTTCCGTTGATCGGCGGCATCACCGTGGAAACCGCAGAGGCGGGAGCGCTCGTCGCCCTTCCTGAGTGCGGCTGTGAAGAACCGGTCGTCCTCCCGGTAACGCCGGAGCAGATCACTTCCCATGATAGGCAACCGGCGATCCAGGCCTTGCAGCGCGTCCTCTACGCTTCGACCGACGACCTGCCGGATTTGCAGCGCCCGGTCGTGCCGGACGGCTATTTCGGCCCTGGCTATGACTTCCAGGGGGCGGCTGAGGCGATCTATGCCGCCACCTTCCTCTACCATAACGGCCCGGAATGCGGTTCGCACATTGACGATGCGGGAACAGGGTGCTGTTCCAAGACCGTGGCCAAGGCCCTCACCCATTACACCACCGGGATGGGCGTGTGGCGGCGCTTTGACACGCGCTACGACGGCCTATCGGATTATTTGCGGGCCTATCAGGCTCGCACGCCCGGCCAACCCGGCGCCACGGGATCCGCCTGGGGTCGGGGTGTAGGGGAACTGCTGCGGGAAGCGGTGGCGTTCGGCTATAACAAGTTTGCCGAGGCGTACGTCGGCTGGCTGGATCGCTGTCTGTTCGACGACGCCACGCCGCCGCACTGGATCCGCAACCCCGGCTCAGCCATGAGCAGCGAGGGCGCGAGCCGGCGCAAAGTCGGTTCCATCGAGGAGACCGGCAATCGTGAAAACGACGGCCATGGCATCTGCATGTGGGGCCGGTACATGCTGTGGCATTGGTCCGGGCGATCCCGGGAATGGAACGAAGGCCATTGGCAAGCCACCCGCGCGGCCGCCGAATGGATCGTCTGGCAGTTCGAAACGGAAGCGCTCTTCCCGGGCAAAGGAAAGGACGTCCTGTACACCGAGAGCGAATGCGCCCATGGAGGCTATGACTTCTACTCGTCGTATAACTGTCTGCACGGCCTGAAACTCTACATCCGCCTGGCCGAGCAACTGGGCAAGTCCGCCGAGGCGGAGCGCTGGCGCACGTACTACGATCGACTGCGCCAGGGCATGCTGAACCATCTGGTTGATGAGAGTCCCTGCGGACCGATCTGGCAGACCGAAGCGCATTGCGACTGGCAGGATCACGCCCACAAGCTGGCGCATCTGCACCTGGCCACGGAGGGCGACAGCTTTACCCCGCTGGAGGACTATGCCCGTGCCGACGACGTTGAGCGGCGCTATCTGGAGATCAGCCGCAACTCGTACGCCTTCCTGATGCAGGGGAAGAACTACGACTGCCTGCGCATGTACGGCTATGGTCAGGGCATGATGACACAGGCGGCCTTGCTCCTCGATGAAATGGCGGACGCCGAACAGTTCATCAACCGGCTGGTCCGTTACTGCTACTTGCCGAACTTGGGCGGCTGGATTTGCCCCGAGGGCATCATCGTCCATCGCGACCGCAAGCTGTATGTCCCGGTCAACGGCTATATGGGGCAAGACTCGCATCTGGCGGACGCCACCAAAGCGCTGCGCGTGATGATGGGCATTGATGACAACAATCCGGGGCACCTGCGACTGGTGCCGCGCTTTCCGTCGTCATGGACGCACGGCGCCGTGGAGCGCTTCCCGATGTTGACCGGATCACAACGGCAGTTGGGCGGCTACACATTCGAGCGCACGGCGGAGGCACTGCGGTTCCGTTTCACTTTTGCCCGACCGGTGGCGTGCCTGAGCGTGCGACTGGGCCCCCTGCCCGCCGGGAAGCAGGCGGTGGCCGCCACTCTGGATGGCGTGGCCGTGCCTTTCGAGGCGCAACACTCCGGCGACAGCGACTGGGTCTGGATCCGCACCTTGGCCGGACGCCAGGGGGAGATCTCTATCAGGATTAAGGGCAAGGGCGGGTCGCGATTATAAGGTATGTGAAGACGAGGGAGTAAGAAAGGGTTCAGGGTTCAGGGTTCAGGGTTCAGGGTTCAGGGTTCAGGGTTCAGGGTTCAGGGTTCAGGGTTCAGGGTTCAGGGTTCAGGGTTCAGGAATTTTTGCAGAATGCATGGAATGTCGAGCGAATTGTGCGCCTATCCTTGTTCTTGCATCTTTTTTTCTTGCTCGCGCTTCGCACCTGAACCCTGAACCCTGAACCCTCCCTGCCGAGGCGTTACTATGAATCTTAAAACGCAAATGCAGGGCATCGCTGCGGTGTTCGACCAGAAGAAGTACGTGTATGTGGTTCCGGCTGACAAACCGGCTGACATCTCCCCTTTGTCCATTGGCGATGGCAAGGGGATTCTCCATGCCATGGTCGCTCCGGTCGGGTTGCCCATCATCACCGGTCGCCACCACCCCTCCTCGCGTTGCTCGACCGACGGGTCGGCCAGACCGCCCGCTACTTCCGCGAGCGGTAAGAGGCCGTGCGGGCGATCTGACATCGGCCTTCTGCCCGATGAGTGAACGGCGCGCATGACGGCGTCGAACGTATTCGAAGCGAAGATGCCACTCAATTGGAAGATCGCGGATTTGCCACGCTGTGCGACCAGGCAGCCTGGGATGAAGCCATCGCTCATGGCCGCACAGCGTGGCAAATCCGCGTAACAGTCCTCCGGAAGAGGGCACGGACCCGCCCGCCAGCTCCGCGCCTCCGTGTCTCCAGCGTAGCGGGTGGTGAATAGTAGCGAGGTCAGTGACCGAAATAGACAAAGACCAATTGCCACCTTTTCTACAGCTCCTACCAGTTGACGACTCCAAGACGCTGCGGCCAGGGTGCACAAAATTTGGAGACAAGCGCAGCGCGACACCGCTCTCAGACGCAAAAAATAGGGCCAGTCCTGAAAAAGTGCCTGAAATTAGATGCGTCGGCCCTGACTCTCACGGTACCAGGTCTTGACCCATCTTCGGTCGGGCAGATACTATAAGCGCTTTTATTCATGATGGCTAAGGAAGCCGCCCCCACATGGAGGTGCCCTGTCTATGAAAATGAACATCACCGTTGATCCGTACACCGGCGCATTGACCAGCCTATCCCACCCGGACGATCCTCACGGCATGAACTGGGTCTGCTCCGCCGCCGAGAACCTCTGGTTCCCGGTCTCGAACAGTTGGGGGCTGGGCTATGTCGCCATGCCCGGGGCCGTGGTGACGCGCTGGCAGACGCCGGCCAAGAATAAAGGCGCGCCGCTCATCTACCGCATGGGGCACTTGGAGATGACCGTCTCCCGCCGCCTGCATGGCGCGCGTCTGGACGAAGAATACGTGCTGCGCAATACCGGCAAGACGGCGCAGCCTATCTGGGAAACCCGCATCTTCACGCCGTTCAACGACAATTATCCGGACGCGGCAACCTGCCTTGCAAAGCGCTGTCATGCCCACATCTGGTGCGGCGGGGACGTTGCGTATGTATGTGCCCTGCGCATGGGCAATACGGCGCCGCACCTTGGCTTGGTGGTGACCGACGGCTACGTTGGCGGCTACAGCATCGAGGGGCGCGGTTGGCTGGGTGGCGGCTCGAATACCCGTGGCGCCATCCTGTTGAACGCGCGCGGCGGGACGCTGGCGCCGGGTGCCTCGTCCCGGATGGCTTGGACGCTTTTCTGGCACAAGGGGTGGGATGACTTCCTAGCGCAGGCCCGCACGATCCCCGGTTTTGCGGATGTGCGCGCCGACCACTATACGGTGACCGGCCACACCCGCCCGCAGATTACGGTCAACGGCCGCCGCGCCCTGGCCGCAGAACCGGAGGGCGACTTGATCAAGGTGCGGCTGCCCGGGAAACGCGAGACCTGGCTGCGCGTCCAGCAGGTGCCGGACGTGGCAGGCCTTGTCCGGCAGCGCGTGTCGTTCATTGCGCAGCGCCAGCAGGTGCGCGACCGAAATAGCCCGTTGTATGGCGCGCTGCTGGCCTATGACAACGATCTGGACGCCATGCTGCACAACCCGGCCTGGGCGGACCAGAACGAAGGGCGGGAGCGCGTCGGCATGGGGATCCTACTCACGCTGGCCGCGCAACGCTGGCCGGACCGGCAGGCCGCCGCCGCCGCCAAGCTTCATCATAGCTTCGTGCAGACCAAACTGCAGCGCCGGGATGGCACGGTCCGGGGCTCGTTGACCGACCACGAGCAACGGCTCTACAACTATCCCTGGGTGGCGCAGCTTCATCTGGAGCGCAAGGCGTTTGACGATTGTTACCAGACCTTTCGCCAGTACTACCGCCGGGGTGGCGCGAAGTTCTACGCCTTCCCGATCGCGATGGTCGATACGATCGCGGCTTTTCGCCAGGCAGGGCGCAATCGTCAGGCCACGGAACTACTCAAGCTCTTCTGCGGCCATGCCGACGCCGTCGTCGCCACCGGTACCCGCCTGCCGCCGCACGAGGTGAACTACGAGCAGACCATCGTCGGCCCGGCGACGTTAATTGTGCTCGAAGCGTATCTGTGCACGCAGGATGCACGCTACCTGCGCTGCGTGGAGGAGTTCCTGCCGCTGCTCGAAGCCTTCAACGGCCGGCAGCCGGACCATCACCTCAACGATATCGCGATCCGGCACTGGGACGGCTACTGGTTCGGCCGGCAGCGGCTCTGGGGCGATACCTTCCCGCATCACTGGAGCGCCCTGACCGGCTGGGTGTTCTACCGGTATTGGCAGGCTACGGGCGACGAGTCCTACCGTCGCCGCGGCCGCGCGATCCTGCTGAACAACCTCAGCGCCTTTCGTCCGGACGGTCGGGCCTCCTGCGCCTATATCTATCCGGACATGATTAACGGCAATCCGGCGCGGTGCCGGGATTCGCTGGCCAACGATCAGGACTGGGCCCTGGTCTTCCTGCTGCTGGCCACGCGGCTCGATCCTGAACTCATGCCGGCTGGCATCAGCCGTTCCAAAGCCGGGTGGTCGACTGCTGGCGGTACTGCTGGGGGCTGACGCCGCAGGCTTTCTTGAACAAGCGGCTGAAATGACAGGCCTCCGGATAGCCGGCGGATGCGGCGATTTCGGCCACGGGTTGGTCGCTCGCCAGCAACATCTGCCGGGCCCGCTCCAGCCTCAGATTCTGGAGATAGCGCATAGGCGCTTCCCCAAAAGCCTGCCGGAACACGGCATGAAACCGCGACGGCGACAGGTTGGCCCGCTTGGCCAGCGTCTCCAGCGACTGCGGTCGGGCGATATCCTCGTGCATTTCCGTCAGCACGGGCATCAGGCGGCTGCCGGGTGCGAGGATCTGCCGGGCGCGCTCGTTCAAGGTGCCGGCCTCCAGTAGCAGCGCCACCAGTTCCAGCCCGAGCATCTGCTGGCGCGCGCAGGCCGGTAGCGTCGCTGTACCGCTCACCGTCAGCCGCGCCAGTTCCTCGCAGACCGCGCCGATGCGCGGAGCGCCCGGCCCGGCGAGCAGGGTGGGAGTGTCGTACAGCGACAACGCGTCCATGTTGGTCAGTACCATGATACGGAAGTAGGCCCAGCGGCTGACCGCCTTGTCGTGCGAGCGCGTATCGCAGCGGTGAGGCACATTCCGCCGCATGAACAGAACCTGCCCGCTTTCAGCGACCGTTTTCGAGCCGTCGCGGCACGTCAAGCAAGCCAGATCGCCTGCGCCGTTGGTGATGTGCGCACAGGTATCAAAGGGAAGGGTGCGCCACCCCGTCGTTTGCATCCCCGGGATCGGCGTGGCCGCGCCGTCGAGATAATCAAAACGCAGGGTCTGCCGCAGCAGTTCCGGCCAGCGAGCGTCCGCATTCATCGGCATGACAGCCTCTCCAGGCAATGGGCGCTTGCAAAACCGCCGGTTTTGCAAGCGGAGGGTTCACGGTTCGGGGTTCAGGCGTCGCTTCCGACCTGACCTCTGGCATCCTGAACCGCGCTCCCCGCGTGCCAATGGTTGTGCAAGCATTTCAATAGATTAAGTCAATAGGCGAACATCAAATACGTATAAAAATATACAGTTCAGGAAGAAAGATCAACTCTATAGTAGCTACGATCATGGACAGGCCGATGCCCTTTGGCGTACTGTTGGTGGCGTGAGGGCGGAGCAGGAAACAGTGAACAGGGAATGGAGCGTAGGCATCATGAAACACACGCAGAGCGCTAAACACGGAGTGTCACGACTGGCGGGCGCGGTGCTCGCGGGACTGATGCTGGTCACGGCCCACGGGGCCACCGCCGCCGCGAAAGCAGCGCCTGCGGATTCGCCCAAAAACGAGGAGATGAAGATGAAGAATCAATGGGTGCAAGATCATCTGACGGACGCGAAGGCGAAGTCGCCGTTTTCATTTGTGTATGGCGGAAAGGCCTCGGAGGCGCTCCTGACGGAATGGCCCAAGAAGGTCGTAAGTAAGCCGCTCGACAACCAGCGCTCGGAGCACGTGCTGACGTGGACGGATCCGAAGACCGGGCTGGTGGTGCGTTGCGTCGCCATCGTCTACCAGGACTACCCGGTGGTCGAGTGGACCGTCCATTTCACGAACACGGGCGATAAGGATAGCCCGGTTCTGGAACAGGTGATGGGGGTGGATGCGGCCGTCGCACCGAAGGCCGTTGGTCAGGTCGTGCTGCATCGTCTGAACGGCTCGCCGTCCGGGGTTGACGACTGGATGCCTTTCGATCAGCCGTTGGCAGCGGGGCAGCGTATCGATTTCGCGGCGACGGCTGGCCGGTCGTCCAATGTGTCGCCCTGGTTCAACGTCGATTGGGGCAACGGCGGGACCATCACAGCCATTGGCTGGTCGGGGCAGTGGTGCGCGTCGGTGGAGTTTAAGGACGGTCAGATCCGTACGCGCGCCGGCATGCAAAACCTACGCACCGTGCTGCACCCGGGCGAAAGTGCCCGCAGCGCACGCATTCTGCAACTCCACTGGCAGGGCGGCGATCAGTTCCACGGCTACAACCTGTTTCGCCAGGTGATGCTGGCGCATATCATGCCGCGCATTGGCGGGCAGCTTGTCGTGCCGCCCATTGTCCACATGAGCACCTCCTTCTACGAATTGAACGACACCAACGAAAAGAACGTGCTGTCGCATTTGGCATCTATCAAGGGGTTGGGGTTCGAGATGTTCTGGCTGGATGCCTATTGGACCGGTCCGAACGGTTTTCCCAACAGTATGGGCAACTACGGCTTTCCCATTGAGCGCGTGGAGCCGAAGGATCGCTTCCCGCACGGTCTGAAGGTGATCGGCGACGCGGTCGAGGCGGAGGGCCTTGGTTTTGTGCTCTGGTTCGAACCGGAACGCGTGGCGTCAGGCACCTTCATCGCCAGGGAGCACCCGGAATGGGTGATCAACGGCCTGTTCAACCTGGGGATTCCCGAGGCCCGCCGTTTCATGACCGACTATCTCAACGCGGCCATCAAAGCCTATAAGGTGAGCTGCCTGCGCATCGACTACAACATCGATCCGCTGGGCGCCTGGCAGGCCATGGATGCTAAGGATCCCAGCCGGACCGGCATGACCGAGATGCGCTATGTCGAAGGGCTCTACCAGATGTGGGACGACATGCTGCGGACCAACCCGAAGCTGTTCATCGACAACTGCGCCAGCGGTGGCCGCCGCATTGATCTGGAGACGATGTCGCGCTCCATCCCGCTCTGGCGGAGTGACAATACCTGCGACATGCTGGATCATCAGGCCAAGACTGTCGCGCTGGCTGCCATCAAGAATCAGTTGATGAGCGGCGGCCTGAACCGGTATGTGCCATTCAGTACGGTGGGCCAGATGGGGGCCACGCCGTATCTGTTCCGCAGCGGCTTCAATGCCGGCATCGCCTTTGGCGAGGATGTGCGGCCCAAGGACTATCCGCGAGATCTCCTGAAGCAGGGGATCGCCGAAGGCAAGCGTATCCGCAAGTACTTCTTCGGTAACTTCTATCCCCTGGTCGAGTCCGGGCACGATGCGCGTGGCTGGTGCGTGCTGCAATATCATCGACCGGCACAGGGCGACGGCATGGTCATGGCGTTTCGTCGGGAGCAGGCGCCGGACAACACCCGCGTCTGTGAACTACGCGAGATCGACCCTACGGCGAGCTACCGCGTCACGATCCACCGCGCGTATGAGCCCGATGCGCCGCTGGTGATGAAAGGCGTCGACCTTCAGAAGTGTAAGGTTGTGATCGACGATCGCCCAGGCTCCGTGATCGTGGAATACTGCAAGGAGTTGTCGCCGGCGGAGGTGCAGGCGGTGAGGAAGGAAGGTACTGTGGCGTCCGGCAACGGCAGCCAAGCAAAACCATGAAACAATGTCATCTTGCATTCGACACGTCATCTTGTTTGCTACGAACAGGTTAAGGCTCGCTGACATATGGATTTGGCTGTTAGCCGCCAATTATGGGCTGGAAAATGGCTTGTAGGTCGGAGGCGAATGGAGGGAGAAGCGCATGCTAGCAGGCCGGTAGGGCCGCCGGACCCGCCGTAGCCACTGGGTCTTCAACGCCCAACGCCCAACATCCGAACCCATGGTTCGTGCCCGCATACCTCGCCCGGAACAATCCGGTCTGGAGCCGCGGTGTCATGTGGGGGCAGCATGGTAGAAGCGGGGGGTGTGAATTGGTCATGCCGGCGCGGGGTTGACCAACCTTCCATTCTTCCAACTCCCGCAGTTTGGGGACCGCCACCCGCGGCTTTGAGCCAGACCGGTCAAAGACAAAGTAGGGTGCGCAAGCCATACTTTGTCTTTCTACTTTATCTTTCTACTTCATCTGGCGCGACGTTCCGATTCAAAGCCGGTTGCCCGTTCATCTGGATCGTCGCGGATCGCCCCCCCAAAGCGGTGACGTTATGGAAATGCGCGTGCGTGACGTGGTGACAGGCGATCGCCGGGCGATTATCCGGCGCCGCTGTCTCCAGCACACTATTGGTGACCGTCAGCCCCGCGATATGTTCCGCATAGATCCCGTGGCAGGGAACCGTCGTTTTGAAACATTCGTATTCGGGCCACCAGCCCGCCAGACGAGCCGGGTCAAGATCCGGCAGCTTCTCCGGGTTGGGCGCCAACGTCCAGCCGCCACCCGTCTGCAAACGGATCTGATCCAGCACAATATCCTGAACCGCATGCTCCGGATGTCCCACCAAGACCAGCGCCGAGTCCTTGCCGCACATCCTGGAGTCTGCCGTGATGTTGCTGAATACGAGGCCGCGGATAGACCCCACCGGCGCGAGCTGCTCAGGAGCATCGACGCAGGCCCGTTGCCGGCACAGCGTCAGGAATACCGGTCGCGGGACATTCACCATGATCAGATTGCTGAAGATCATGTTGCGCATGTCCGCACCCTCGCACATCTGGATCTTGAGGCCGGAATCATCGATATCCCTGAAGATACAGTTGTTGACCGCCACATTCTCGAAGTCCCCGCGCGAAAGCAGGCCAATCCGAATCCCGGCCCACTTGCTGGAGAAAATGCAGTTGCTGATGGTGACGTTGCAGCAGGGTGCATCCGGTCTGGATGTCTGCAGGCAGATGGAATCGTCGCTGGTATCAAACGAGCAGTTGCTAACCCGCACATCCCGGCAGCCGTCAAAATCCAGCCCGTCGCCATTGGTATTGACGCGGCTACGAATGGTGACCCCGTCAACCGCAATATCGGAGCAATAGAGCCATGCCGACGTCCAGCTCGCCGGGTTCTGCAGCGTAATGTCGCGCACCCGGATACGGCTACACGCAAGAAAGCGCATCAACATCGGGCGACGTTTCTGCGGATCGGCAGGGTTGGCAAAGGCATCCTGGCCGCCCTGGCCATCAATGACGCCGTTGCCTTCTATCGTAATGCCGGTGGCGTTCCTGGCAAAGATGAGGCAGCGATCCATGTGGGGCTCGTTCTTGTACATGTTCTTGTGCGTATCGTCCGCGTAGTCTTCCATCCTGCTGCTGCCCAGCAGCGTTGCGCCATTGGCCACATGCAAGGTCACGTAGTCCTTCAGGTATAGGGTGCCTGTAAGGTAGCTGCCAGCCTGAATCAGCACACCTGCGTGTCTGTCCCGACTGCACGTGTCGATGGCCTCTTGAATCGCCCGTGTGTTGAGGGTCTTGCCATCCGGGACCGCGCCGAACTGTCTAATATCAAGCATATTGGCAAAACATCGCGCTGCGGTTCAGCCCGCTCGGCCTCGGCCCGCACGGGTCGAAAGTATGCCGGCATCGGACTGACGCAGCGATGTCAAGGGGGGGAAGCATGACAGACGCGGGGAGCAGCGTCAAGATCACCGCGACAGGATCACCATCATCAAACCTACCTTTTAGATCGCGGATTTGGGCCAGACCGGCCAGAGACAAAGTAGAAAGATGAAGAGGGAAGACGAAGGATGGCTGTCGCACCCTACTTTGTCTTTTCTCTTCATCTTTCTACTTTGTCTTCCACCCCAATCTCCCGTCCCGGCGACCCAAGGTGCGGGGGACGGCGCCATAAGTAGAATTGCTGTCTGCTTGACGTAACCCATTATAATGTGCATATTATGCGCTACATAACCCCTTATAAGGAGCATTATGAACCGGAGCGCGTTTGCCCATCTCAAGGAATGGAAGCAGCGGCAGAAGAGGAAACCGCTCGTGTTGCGCGGCGCGCGCCAAGTCGGCAAATCGTATCTGGTTGAGGCGTTCGCGAAGCGCGAATTCGCGGTCGGGTTGACCGTCAATGCTGATCGGGATCGCGCGTTTCTGCGGAGAATCGTCCACGAACCGCCCTCCCGGATGGTGCAATTGCTGGAACTGGAGTACGGCCAGCGGATCATTCCCGGAAAGACACTGCTCTTCTTCGATGAAATACAGGCGGTTCCTGAGTTTCTGGCGCGGCTCAGGTATTTTTACGAGGAGCTTCCCGGCCTCCATGTCATTGCGGCCGGTTCGCTGTTGGATTTTGTCCTGGAAGAGCATTCGTTCTCCATGCCCGTCGGGCGCATCGAATACATGCACTTAGGCCCCATGACGTTCGGCGAGTTTCTCGACGCGACCGGAAATGAGCGCTGGTCCGCGTTTCTCAGTGCTTTTGGATGCCGGGAGATTATGCCGGACACCGCACACCAGGCGCTCGTGCGGCTGTTCCGCACGTTCCTGGCGCTGGGCGGAATGCCCGAGGCGATCGAGACGTATGCCCGCACGCTTTCACTGCTGGAGGCAGACTGCGTCAAGGAGTCTATCCTCGGGACGCTTCGTGACGATTTCACCAAGTATGGGCGGCGAGTAAACCATGATCGCCTCCTCACGATGTTCGGGCGATTGCCGGGCATGGTCGGACAGCGCTTCAAGTTTGCGAACGTCTCGCGGGAGGACTCCTCTCGGGAACTGGCCCGTTGTTTGCGTCTTTTGGAACTCGCCCGGCTTGTCTACAGAGTCAGGCAATCTTCGTGTGCGGGTCTGCCGCTTGGGGCAGGAGCAAAGGATGAGGCCTTCAAAGTGCTATTGCTCGACTGCGGTCTTCTGCTTCATGCCTGCGGCTTGAGGGCCGCCGACGTGGAACGTGAACCGGATCTGATGCTGGTGAATGCCGGCGCCGCAGTCGAACAGGTTGTCGGGCAACATCTGCTTCACGCGCGCCCTTTCTGGGAGGAGCCCGAACTGTTCTACTGGGCGCGTGAAAAGCCGACGTCTGCGGCAGAGGTGGACTATGTCATCGTCCGCCGCGGACGTATCGTGCCGGTGGAGGTCAAAGCCGGGAAGACGGGGCGGTTACGCTCGTTGTGGCAGTTCGTGGCCGAAAAGGATGCGCGGCTGGCCCTACGCTTTAACGCCGACAAACCCTCCCTCCTAGAGGTCACCGACACGATGCATGACGGCATCCGCATATCCTATCGCCTTCTCTCCTTACCATTGTATCTGATCGACCACGCGAACCGGTTGGTCGACGAAGCGACATAGTCCATGAATGACGCGACCAAACCAGCCGTGCGGGCGGCAACTACAGCCACGCCAGCCCGAGGTCGCGTCTCATGTGACTGGTACTATCGCCGCCAGCGGCTCGTGCTTCGTACCTGTCCATCGCCACCGCGAGGATGCCGAACTGATCCGAAAGAATCCCCTCATACCCGCTGTACGCGCCGTCGCGGCGGCGCCATTCCGCGCCGCTGCCCTGGCCACCGAAGGCGTGGCCGTCCGCCAGCGACGAGCACAGTTGATTGAGCAGTTCGTCTGCTTCCTTCACGAGGCCGACCTTGTACATGGCACCGACAAAATGCCTGGCCTGAGAGTGCGTCAGCCCCCCATTCTCGAAAACGCCGGGCCTTTGCAGTGTCGTGGTCATGTCCGCATAGGGGACGGGCTCCAGGTTTCCAGGCAATCCCATACGGCAATCGAGGCGCTGTTTGCGCAGCGCCTTCCAGAGCCGGGTGATGATGGTGCGCGCCAACTTGCCCTCCACCAAACCGCCGTCCACCGCCGCACCGGCCACGTACAGGAAGGCGTAATCGTGCAGCTTCCCCTCGGCGCACTTCCACCCGGCAATCCGGCCGGTCGCGGGATTGAGGAAGGTCTTCAGGTAGTTCGCCTTCATCGTATCGGCCCACGCATCAAGCCCTGCCGCGAGATCGGGCTGGCCGAAACGCGGCAAATCCGCCGCCAGCAGCCGCAGGGCCGGATACAGGATGGCATTCGAAAACGCGTCTTTCCAGCCGAACGACAACTGATCGAACCACTGCGTGCTCCAGTGGTGCTCGCCGCTGACGCCCCGCCGATACTTGCTCTCGATCAGTCCGTCGCCGTCCAGGTCGCGGGCCCGCATGCGCGCCAGCTCGCCCGCGATCGCGGCGGCATGACGGTTCAGCCAGTCCGTCGAGCCGGTCGCATGCAGGTAGTCGGCGATGGCCCGGAGTACGGCGGCCCCGGTTTGCAGGTACTCGTCTTCCATGTAGTGGGCATCGCCGTTCACATTGACACGCCCGGAGCCGTAGGAGGGGCCGCCGTCCAAATGCCGGTCGAGCGTGTCGCGGAGCAGGTCTTTGGCGTCAAGCTCCGGCAGCAGCCGCCCGAGGCGCGTGGCTTCCGCGGACCAGCAGTCCGCGCAGATGACGGCGTGGATGGAGTTGCCGTTGTTGCTGAAGGTCGCGGTGTCCGCGCGATAGGTCATGCCCGTGACCGCACAGCGGTTGAGGGCGCGACGAACCGCTACTGGCGTGCCTTTGCGCACCCGACACTGGAACGGATGCACCGCCAACTCGATGTCGGCGCGGTGTCGGCCCGGCAGCAGCAGGTAGTCGCCGAGCGATTGCGCTTCCTCGCCCAGCTTCAATTCGAACGAGTTGGTTCCTGCCGTGTGAAACGCGTCGGAACGGCACAGAACGGAGGATTGCGAGGTGCCGATACGGAACGTCCCGTGGCCCGGCGCATGCAGCAGGACGGGCAGGCGCATGAGCCCCACTTCCCCCTCGCGGGTGATGTTACCCAGAACCGCGCAGGCGGCCGCGCGGCTGTTCAGGCACGTGTGCCAGATGCCGCTATGCCATGTTCGCAACGCCCTTTGGCCGCGCCTTTCGGCCGAGAAGAGCAGACGATCCGGCAGGACTTCCCAACGCAGGTCATAGCGCTGCCCGACCGCGGGGAACGAAATCGTGTACGTCACCACGTTACCGCGCACACTCGTCTCGCCTTTTCCGGCAAACCAAAGGAGACTGCTCTGTGGTGCCATGCCCACCGGATGCAAGCGCAGCCCCTGAAACTGGTTGTCCACCAGTTTCGTTGTCGGCGATTCCCAAGCCGTTGAGTTGAGCAGGGAGACATGGTGGATGAGATTCACGCCCGTCCGCCCCTGCGCCTCGTCATCCAGCGCGAGATAGGAGAAGCCGGGCCGACCCAGATGAAAGCCGACCTCCAGCGAAGCGGTCTGGTAACGGATTTCGCCGGGGAGGTTCATGGCCCGCACGCCACGCGGACAGCGGCGGAGATCGACGTCGCCGATGTTCAGCACGGAATCCGCCGGCCAGTGCAGCGGCGGGGCCTCGCCCTCGACCAGGAGGCCGCCGCTGGCCAGGTTCCAGGGCGTCCACCCTTTGTCCACCGAGCAACCGCGTGCCTCGATCAGCAGGGACGCGCTCTCCAGGTTGTCGAGTTCGAACCAGTGGACATCCGGCGTGCTTCCCTGCCCAGGATCCGGCAGCTCCCTGTGTCGCAGAACGGTCTCCCAAGCCTGGCCCCGCCAGGCATGCACCGCGATGGAGGTTGGCCAGTCGCGCACACTCAAGCCACCGCACTTGCAGTAACTGTTCGCCACGGCGCGAACCCCCACCCGTTGGAACCGGCAAGGCTCCGGCAGGCGCACAATTCCCGCATGAATAATCCGCTTCGCCGGCCAGTCGCTCTCCTCGGCCGTGGGTGTCGTCCACAACGCGCGCGTCGCGGCCCAGGTACTCTTTTCAACGAATTCGATCATGCTACCCTCCTTTGTAGAATCATTGTTTGGGCGGCGAGAGCGGCAACTCCAGCCACGCGAGCCCGAGGTCGCGTCCCATGTGACTGGTGCTATCGCCACCGGGGGCATCATAGAAGATGGCCAGACGTTTGCCGACGACGATTACCGACGGCATTCCAATGCATTTCTTCGACCACGTGCAGTTGCTTCCATCCAGCACCACGGCCTTATCTTTTGCGTTCCATCGGTTCAGGTCCTTGGACCAATACACCCAGACCGCGTCGGTGTACTCGCCATTATGATTATCCAAGCCGATGTGATTGGTAAACAGGAACCACGTCTGGTTTGCCGAAGTCCAAGACGGTCCCCTTCTTCTCCCAGGTCTTCATATCCTTGCTGGTGGCCTGGCACGCCAGCCACCCCTTGGGTCCGGCGCCGTCGTAGAAGAGGTGATAAACGCCATGCTCCTCAAAAATCAGCGCTTCCCGCGCGCCGAGCATGTCGCACCGGTCCGGCCCGTCGCCATGCCGCAGAACCACGCCCTGGTCGTGCGCCTCCATCCTAAGCTTCGCGGACGGTCGCCCATCCGGGTAGGTAGTTTCTTGCTCAGTCCTGCTCATCGCAAGGTCCTTTCGCCCGTCTTGTTCTGCTGAAACGGTTTCATGAGTCACCCTTTCTTCCTGCCATTCCGGTTGACGACTACGGCGACGATTACGGTGGACGATTGGGATTCTCTCCACCCTGTCGCGCCGTAGCCCAATGGGCGATGGCGGATCGTTATCCGTTCTCGTCGCCCGCTCTCGTTCACCGAGTCTTCCATACTTTGTCTGGCGCTGCTCGATCTGTCGCAGGATATCTGGATGCGCCCCCGCCGGTTTGTATCCCCAGCCACTGTCTTCAATGCGCGCGTTTCACTCCTGTGCCGGAATGAAGACCATCTTCCACGTGGCCGCTTCGATTCTGCCGTCTTTGCTCCTCAATGTCAGGTCCACATTCCGTGATCCAGGCGACGGGCCAACCGGGATACGCCAAGCCTGCCATGTCGTACGAACAGGCAGGGGCGTGTCCGCTTGATTAGGCTCTATCTGCCACCTCCAGATGTCAGCGGCCGGTAGAGCCGGTCCCGGAACTTCGCCTCACGCAGCAGGACCGCCTGCAGGAAGCGGAAGCTGTCGGCCAGATACCCCTCATAACCCGAGGGCTTTCCGTCCCAGGTCGTCCAGTCGATCCCTTGACCGCCCACGTCGCGTACGCCGTTCTGAAACTCGCCGCGCCCCTGCCGCACCAACATGGCGCGCAAGACCTTGTCCGCCGGTTCGGGATCGCCGACCACGTAGTGCGCAGCCAGGTAATGCAGTACATGCCCGGCGGTGATCCCGCCGTTCATATACTGACCCACCGTGTCCGTGCCGTCTTCCTTCTTCGGACAGCCAATCGCATCGGGCAGGAGATAGTCGGCCCGCAGCACGGGCACCAGCATCGGCGGCACGCCGAGGTCGAAGCGCTTGAACCCGACCGCGTCCATCTTCGTGCGCAACTTCGCGAGAATCTCGCGCCCCTGGGCAGGCGGCACGAGTCCGTACTCGATGGCCAGACCGTTAACTGTCGGCGCGGCGTAGTCGTGCAGTTCGCCGTCGGCGCTTTTCCACCAAGCCAGCCAGCCGGTGGCCGGGTTGAGGAGCGTGGGCACGTATGCCGCCTTCAGTTTGTCGGCAAGTTGCGTGTAGCGCTTCTGCGGTTCACCACGGTCGAGTTTCTTCTCCAGATCGGCCAGGCAACGCCAGGCGCGGTAAATAAGGGCGTTGCAGTAGGCATCCTTGTGCCCGCAATTCAGCGCGTCCCACCAGGCGCACGAACGCGCCGGCTGCTTGAGCGTGCCGCGATTGCCGCTCTGCGTGGCTTCAACCAGCCCGTCGTTGTCCACGTCTCGTTTGGCCAGGAAGTCGGCGATGCGTTCGAGCCTGGCCAGGTGTTTGCCCAACCACTCCTTGTCACCCGTGACTTCCACATAGTCCCACGCCGCGATCAGCACGCCGACGTTGGCGTCAAGGAAGTTGACGTAGTCCCAGTAGCAGACCACTTCGCCGGTCGGACGCATGCGCTTGTCATCCAACCAGAACTCGAGGGTCCGGCGGACCAGCGGCATCATCGAGATCCCTTTCGCGACTTCAGGCGTCCAAAGCGCCTGGTCCGCGTAGAACCACAGTGAGCAACTGGCCGGATCGCTGACCACGTTGTTGCCGAGCATGCCGGCTGGCGCGCTGAAGGGGTTCCCTTGGTCACCCCACCGCGCGCTGGGCTGCCAGATGTTGAACCAGCCGCGACGGGCCTGCGCCCAGAGGTCGGTGTCGACCAGCCCCGCCGGCGGCGTCAGAAGATGCGGCGAGAACGCCAGTGTGTCAACGGTTCCAGCCTGCGGCGGCGTCAGATCCAGCACCAGATTAACAACCTTCTCCTTGCGACTGCCATCCAGGCTGGCCTTCTGCAAGGTCTGGCGTCCGGCGGCCGTGGACTGGCCGGTCAGCAGCAGTTGCCCGAAATCCGGCGCGCTCACGATGGCCGGCAGGCGGAAGCTGCCATCGGCACTCCAGTCGCCCGAGAGCGCCGTCACCGGCGTAACGCTCGGTGCGAAAGGCAGGACCAGTTCCATACCCTCGATCGCGCCCAGCGCCGGCCCCTTGCCGCTGAACTGCAGCGTCAGGCTCCCCTTGGCGGCCTCGACGCGCCAGCCGATCTCGGTTTCCGGCGCGATTGTGATCCCGTACGACGAGACGCCGACAGCCGCATTCGTCTCCACGCGCGTCGGCAGATCCGCGCCATGGCGCCACTGCCCGCCCATGCGAATCCGCAACCCCGCCGTCGTCTGCGGCCGCAGCAGGCTGATCTTCTCGCGGCCGGTGCCTTCGGTATCCCAGCTTACCGCCGTGATCTCGGCGCGGGCGGCACCGGTTGCCACACGCACGGCCGGATCACCGGCCAGGGCCAAATCACTACACATGACCATCGCTGCCATAACATACCTCCAGTTCCATGAGTTCATGATCAGATTGTCTCCCAATTCTTTCATTCACCTCGTACCGACACCGTCTTCATTACCCTCTGCTGCCACCAGCGCTGCACCGTCTGCCCCCAGCAGCCGAGTTCGTAGTTCGGGATCCAGGGCGCGGGCTTGCCGGCCATGATCTGGTGAAAGCATTGACGATGATTCGGGATATTCATGGACAACGCCCCCTCGCTGCTGCCATCCCTTGTCATGTTTGTTTTCGACGCCTATGAGCTGCTGATGGCTTGATAGTACGAAGAATATGATGATGCTGGATAGCCTCTCTATGTTTTTAATTTGAGTATTCTTGTTCAACAAACGCGAACGTCGAGCGCTCGCCGACGATCAGCGATCGCCGCTACAGCCATTCACCTCCCTGTAGCGGCGGTCACCGACCGCCAGTTGAAATGGCGCACCGGATCAATATCTCAAGCGCGCACGCTACCGGCTATTGCGTCGATTTCCCCGGCCCCTGCCTACTTCACGCCGCCCATTTACGGCCTTGGCTGGCATAGGTGAGCATCAGATCCAAAACGCTGCTGCATTTTTCCGTGAACATGACGCGGTCGTAACTTGCCGGTAGATGTTCGTGCAGAACCGCCTCCACCGCCGAGCGGACGCGGCCTTTGGACTGCAAGTCCTTGTACCAGTCCTGTACGAGAACCTTGGGTTGCTCCTCGCGCAGACGGTGCAGGAGGGATTTGGAGGCGAGTCGGACTTGCTGGTTTTCTTCCCTGGTCAGGTTGTCCTTCTTCAGGAGGTCGAACAGTTCGAGTTCGTCCTCCGTGAGCCCTTCGCGAATGTGGCGTTCCGATTCCTTCTTCAACTCCCGCATGTATTGCAGGAGTTCGGCGAAGTAGTTGTCTGCGGAGGAACTGCCGGCATTGTACCGATCAATGATGTTTTGCAGGCGCGTGGCGAAATCAACGCGGGTGGCGTTTTCTTGCAGCATCTGTTCGATTTTGTGTTCAATAAACGCGCATAGATCGGCAATCTCGATGTTCTTATATACAGCTTCCTTGAAGCCTTTGGCCAACTGATCGAAGTCCACCTTGCTCAGGTCGAGCGTCCGGCCGGACTGGGCAATGTGCCATCCCATATCCGGTCCAGTCTCCCGGATCCCGCTGGAGCGATCGACTACCAGGCTTTCATCGAGCAGTTCCCCTACCCGGGTCGCCACGGCATCCGTGTCGGCCTGCTCGATGATGGCGTCCACCACGCCGCGCAGGTACTGAAAGACCGCGACTGACTTGACCACAGGTTGACCAAGAATCTCGGGTTTGCAAGCCTCATAGAGCCCCGTGATCGTATTCTCGTAGACCGCAAAGGCCTTCCGGTCGTCGTCGTTTGCCAATAGGCGGTCGGCATATTCCTCGAACACGCTGATCTTATTGAACACGTCCCGGCTTTCCAGCAGTCTGGCAAGGTGCATGCCCAACTCATCGCAAAATGTCAGACCTTGCGCAACGGCATCTTCGAGCAACTTGAACAGTTCGGTCTTATCTTGAACGGGCTGGGCGTCGCGGTCCGCTTCGCCCTGGGCATAGTCCTTCAGTGCCTTGCGCATGTTCCGGAAGACGTTGTAGTAGTCGATGATCTCGCCGTTCTTCTTCTCCACGCTGTTGATCTTCCAGGACGTGACCCGGTTCGCGCGGGCAATCGTCTGCATCAACGTGTGGTCCTTCATCGGCTTGTCGAGATAGAGCGTTGAGAGCGTTGGTGCGTCAAAGCCCGTCAGCCACATGGCGCAGACAAACACGAGTTGCAGTGGATTCTCGGGGTCCTTGAAGTTGTACTCCACGTCGTGCCCGTGTTCATCCAGGCGGTTCATGCGGTCACGGTGCGGCCTGATGTCGAGTTTCTGCTTCGCGAACTTCTTTGCCTCGTCCGCCTCTTCGCTGATGATCACGGCCATCTGAACCGACCGCATGTAGTCCACCTGCTTCTGCAGCCGCTGCTTCTCCCCCTCGTCTTTCGATTTCCCGATCTGCCCGCGCATTTCCCTGATCTGTTCTTTCCAGAGGCGCTGGACCTTATCGTACATCTTCACGGCGGTGAATTTGTCGAGGGAGACAACCATGCCTTTGCCCAGGTAGCCGCGGCGCGGGAAGTGATAGACGATGTCCTTGGCAATGGTTTCCAAGCGATCATCGCGCTTGATGACTTCGATTTCCACAGCGAAGCGATTCTCGAGTTTGGCCTGCTGGACTGGGTCGAGATTCTCGTCCTCCACGATCTCCGCGAAGTCGTCGCCGAGGTTCAGGTTCTGAATCAGCACTTCGGGGACGCGTTTCTTGTAAAACAACGGCACGGTTGCGCCGTCGTCCATGGACTGCTTGAAGTTGTACTCCGAAACGTAGTCGCCAAACCACTGGTTGGTTTTGCGTTCACTGCCGAGCAGCGGCGTGCCGGTGAAAGCGATAAACTGCGCGTTCTTCAGGCCGGCGCGCATGTTCTCGGCCAGTTTCCGATACTGGCTGCGATGCGCCTCATCCACCATGACGATGATGTCGCTTCGCGGCGACAGTTCCGGGTAGTCCTGGCCGGCGGGCCAACCAAACTTCTGGATCAGCGTGAACACAAGCCGTTTGTTCTGGCCGAGGAACTTCCGCAGCTCCTCGCTATCCTTGGGTTGGGCGGCCTCTGTCTCGGTGACGGTACCGGTATGCAGGAAGTTCCGGTAAATCTGGCCGTCCAGGTCTTCCCGGTCTGTCACGACCACGAACGTGAAGTCGCCGGTCTGTTTGCGGAAGATCTTCCGAGCGTAGAAGATCATCGAGAAACTCTTGCCTGCCCCCTGGGTGTGCCAGAAAACACCCAGTTTGCCCTTCAACGCCTCCCGCTGGAGAAACGTGTCGTAGGCGCGATTCACGCCGATGAACTGGTGATTCTGCGCGATGATCTTCTGCGTGCCCTTGTAGTAGAGGAGGAAGTTCTCGACGTAGTCCAGGAGTCGCTGGCGGGGGAACAAACCGGCAATGACGCCTTCCAGACTCGTCCCCTTGCTCCGGATCTCCTCGCGGTTGACCTTCTGCTTCTCGTCCACGCCGCGAAACCAATTGAAAAAGTGCTCCCATTCGGCCGTGATGCTGCCGACCTTGGTCTCGACGGCATTGGAGAGCACGCAGAAGGCATTGGTCAAGAAGAGTTGCGGAATCTCGCGCTTGTAGTTGGTCAGGTTGTCGGTGAAGGCGGTTTTGAGCTTGACGTTCGAGTTCTTCAACTCGATGAAGACCAAGGGCAGTCCGTTCACATACAGAAGCACATCGGGGCGCCGGAAACCGCGGTCGCCTTTGATCCACAACTGCGTCACAGTCAGGTAGCGGTTTTCGTCCGGGTGGTTGAAGTCGATCAGGTGTTGGAGGTTCTGCACCAGCGCAAACTCGATCTGGTCCTCCGAGATGAAGTTAGGCATGGTTGGTGTCAGACTAACAGATGCAGGAAACGTTGCACCAGTTCATAGGCGCGTCGAGCCTGCATGGCGCGCGTTTCCGTGTCTGAAGCGTTGTGAAATTCAACGACCTGTTGCGGACCGAAATCGTCCACGGAGGTGAACTTCTCCCGCAGGATGGCGCGGGCCTTGATCACGTCGGGGTCAGTTCCGCGCGTCTTCCAGTCCGTAGCCAGTGGTTCCATGCCAGCGGGGTTGTGTTCCAGACAGAAGCAGATATCGTACGCATCCTTGGGCTTCTCGCGACCACCGAGCGCATACGCCTTCATCACCAGGAAATCCGCAATGGAGGCGAGCCGCAACTTGACCGTGTTCTGCGCGCCACTCACATTCCGGCCGGACAACGACTGGTCAACCGGCGCACGGAACGCGGCGCCACAGCCGTCGGCCTGCAGCACGCGGAAGCCTGCCAGCAACTTCGGGCTGTGTTTTTTCAGTTTGATCGCCTGGGGTGCCAGAAACTCAACTTCCACCTGCACCGGCGGGTTGCCGTCCTTGAGATCGACCTCAGTCACGAACTGGAACTTCTGGGTTCCCGCGCGGTAACGCCGCGTTTCCAGAAGCAGTTTGACCAAATCCGCATAGCGCCCGTCGTTCAGTTTTGCCGCGTCCAGGGCGATGTCCACGTCAATGCTGCCGCTGTGCGATTCGCCCGCATTGGGGATTAACAGATCGGGAATCCAACCGCCTATGATCACCATGCAATCCCTGAAGGAAGCCAGCACCTGCCCCACATCGATGAGTACGCGGCGCGCCGCATCGACCTGCCGCTGGGTGTAATCGGACTCGTACCGTGGCTCGGGGTTCATATCTTGCGTTCCCCTGCTTTCCATTTAGGTTTCAAGCACTGTCCCAGCACAGCCTCGGCCGCCTCTGCGCCACGCCCACCGCAGTGGCAGAGATCCACGTAGGTCTGTACTTCGTTCGTGCAGGCCAGTCGGTTGCCGCTCTGCGCGCCGGCATCCGCCTGGTAGAAGACCCCGTCGTTGTCGGGGATCAACACCACCAGGTTCTCACCCGACTCCACCAGTTTGGCCTCGATGGCCTGCTCGAATCCAGGAATTGCAGATTCCCTGACATACAGCCAAGTCTTCGGTTGACGGACGTGCGGCGCCTGGAAGTCGGCGGCGGAGAATGCCGCATATGCCGCTTCCTCGTTGACGCACGCGCCGAAGTTGGCCAGGGCTTCGCGGAGTTTGCTCCCCTGCAGCAGGGTGAAGTAGTTACGGCGCTGATGCCGGTCGAACCGGTATGCGTCCCGCCACGCGAATAGGAGTTTCAATGGATCGCGAACCCGGAATCCGCCATTCGGGAGTTCCTCGATGAAGGCCTCATCCCTGAGATACCGGACTACCTTGTTGACCAGGCCGAGACTGACATTCGGTTGGCACTGGGTCTGCATCTTCCGCTGCGTCCAATACATCTCACGCTTCTCGGGTTGCAGGAGTGCCCTGATGACACGGCCCGCCGCGGGCGTGCTCAGATTGGCGAGCGGTCTGGGACGGCGGTGAACGGATGGTATCCCGGTGTGCTGGAGATGGAGCAGACCAGGTACGTCCAGTCGGCAGTTGCCGGCCAGATCGAACCACCCCCATCCGCGTTCCGCGCAGAGTTCTGCTATACGCGGCGAGACCGATGGCAGGCCCAGTACCGGAACGGCCTCCCTGGCGGGAGGCAGAACCTGCTGAACCCGGTCTGCGAACTGACGGAACTCGCTTGGCCGCAACTCCTTCTTGCACTCGACGCACAAAAGCGCTTTGCCGCCTTTGGGCAATGGCACGGTGACCAGGAGGTCGATTACCCGTCCTGTCCCTACCCGCGCCTCCCTCGTCATCTCCCAACCACGCAGCCAACCGACCTGATCCAGCAACTTCCCCAGGCTGGCCGCCAGGGCTCTCTCAACTTGGATTTCAGAATGGTTGTCCGCGTTCATGACTGCATCCTTGTTCACGTGCGCATGAACATGCCATATATCGTGAACACATGCAAGCCTATTCTACTGGCCGTCCCCCGGCCACCATGGTCTTTTCCTGAAGCTTGCGGTCCACGGCGCCGCGTTTTCCTTCGGCTTGGGCTTGCGCGGCCTGCTGCTTCTCGTGCTGGCGCACGGTCTTGTCCAGTTGCTTCACCCCTTCGTGCAGGGCGGCGAAGAAGGGATCGAAGGTTTCGCGCAGTTGGCGCTGGGATTTGTTCTGTTGCGATATGTCGAGTGCTTTTTCGGATCGCGCGCTTGCGCCAGGTGGCCCGCGCGTTCCGTCGCGCGGGCAGGCCGTGCGCGGAGCGCCCGGCCCACCTTTGTCCCGATACGGGCACACTACGAACGGCTTTTTGCCGGTTCTAGGCCGTTTGTAGTGACGCCGTAAGGCGTTTTGGCGCCATAACGTGAACTGCTGCTGGCCAAAACCACTATGCGGTAGTATTTCGGCATGCGGTATTCTATTCTTGTTGCTGACCTGCGCCCCCCCGTTCAACACATGCGAACGCCAAAACCCATCCTGCGCAAGACCGACCCCAATCCGGGGCCCCTTTTGTCCTATGGCCGGGCGATGCACCCGCCCGGCATGAAATCGGCGTCCTGGAGCGCCGGAAAGCACGAGTGGAATATCGGCTACACCCTTGCCGGCGAGGTGCGGGAGATCCTGCCGCAGGGGGAAACCTGGGAGCACCCGCACGACTTCATGCTGCTGAAGCCCGGCGGCAGGCATGCCTGGGAGGTGCCGCGCGACGCCAAGGAGCCATGGCATGTGGTCTGGTTTGTGTTCCATCCCAAGCCGGAGTGGCTGCCGCTGCTGGACCTCCCGGAGGAATTCCCCCACTTCTGCCGCCTGCCGCTGGCGGGCCGGCAGCACGTCGGCAAGATCCGGCGCACGCTGCTGCAGGCGCACCGCTTTGCCAGCATCCCCTCAGGCAACGGGCAGGCGCTGGCCATGAACGCCATCGAGCGCGCGTTGCTCTGGCTGCAGATCGAGTTCGGGGAAACCAGCACAAGGCTTGACCCGCGGGTACGGACGGCCATGGAATTTTTCACCCGCCGGTTATCGGAGCCGCCGGCGATTCCGGCGGCCGCCGCGGCCTGCGGCTTGTCGGCCTCGCGCCTGAGCGGACTCTTTCTCGCCGCCACCGGGCAATCGCCGCGCGCCTGGCTGGAGCAGGCGCGCCTGCAGCATGCCCGCAGCCTGCTCGCCACTACCGGCCTGCCCGTTAAGCTCGTGGCGGCCGCCTGCGGCTATACTGACCAGCGCCACTTCGCCACCCGCTTCCGCTGTCACTTCGGTGCCACGCCCGGCCAATGCCGCGGGCAGGCGTAAGCGTCCTGTACGCCGAAACCAGCGTCCGAAATCCGAAACAGGCGCAGTGCACGGATAGGTGTGCGGCTCGGCGGGAGCCTCGCCCACTCGTCGCCGGTAATCGTTGACCGATCATTGCCAGGACGGCCATGGCAACGCCAAGGCACCAAGGAGCGTGTTTGAGGGGCGGGGCCGCCGGACCCGCCGCCCTCGTGCGATACGGTGATGCTAACACCAAGGCGCAAGGGCGCAACGGCGCGAAGGTGGGAAGGCGTCAGGTGTGGCGGACGGGTGGCGAGACGCTTTTTTCAACGCCCAACGCGCAACATCCAACAACCAACGCCCAACGGAACTTCGTGCATTCCCTTGGATGTTGGACGTTGGGTGTTGAACCTAGTTGAGCATTTCTTTGGCTGTACAAATCAGGTGCCACAGCGGTCACACGCAGCAGCGCGGAGGAGCTCCCCGGTGGGCTGGCCCCACCGGAAGCAAAGTTCCGCGAGAGAAAGGAAGCAGCGCAATTTGACAAGCAAAAGGAATGGCGCGAGGTCAGGCCGCAGCGGCCACGCCTCGCGCCGCACTTTTTTCTTTGATTTTCTGATTCTTCTCGGCTCACTCTGAACTTCCCGTTCCGGCGGCACAAGGCCGCCGGGGACGGTAGGCAGACGATCACCGGAAGAACGCCTGAAACCGGCAATCATCTGTATGTCCGTGCATCGCGTACTTAAAGCGCGTTCGTCATAAGAATAAAGTAACTACCGATAGACGCCGTACTGGCGCGCGGCCTCGTACATGGCCAGCACGTTTTCCGTCGGTGAGTTGTCCTGCAGGGCGTGTGTGGGCGCAAAGCAATAGCCGCCACTGGGCATCATGATCTCCAGTGTGCGGCGGCAATATTCCGTGACCTCCGCCGGCGTGCCGTAGGCCACAGGGCCGGCGGTTGAAATGCAACCGTGGAAGAAGAGCCGTCCGCCAAAGCGCTGCTTGAGGTACTCGGGCGACATATCCTTGGCCTCCGGTTGCAGCGTGTCCACGCCATTGATACCCATCTCGATGAAATCCTCGTACGCCCAACTGCTTGAGCCGCAGGTGTGGATGATCGTGGGAATGCCGAAGGACTTGGCGACATCCACGAAGCGCTGGTGCCGCGGCCGGATGTGCTTGCGGAACATTTCCAGGCTCATGATCGGGGAGTTCTGCGTGCCCAGGTCCTCGCCCAGCCAGAGGAAGTCGATCTTACCGTTGGCCGCTTCCAGCGTACGCCGGGTAACCTCGACCATGATGTCGGTCCGGCGATCGATCAGCAGCAGTCCCGCCGGATCGTCCGTGGCCAGGTCCACCAGAATTTGCTCCATGGTGCGGAGCATGCCATTGGAATTGATGATGTCGCCAAAACCGGCATTCCCGGCGTGAAGGGCAAACGAGGCGTTCTGTCGGCATTGTTCCGCAATGACGCTGTAGTCAAAATCGTCGGGATCGGGCATGGGCCACTTGGCGATGGTCTCCTCGTCGGCCTCGCGCAGGGGGAAGTCGCAGTAGTCCCAATAGCCGCCGCTCGGATGCTCGATCCAGCGAGTGCGGATGCCCCACTCCGCGTTCACGCCGCGCCCTTCGACTTCCGGATGTAGACGTTTGCCTTTGTAAGGAACCCAGATGCCGCGGTAATCCACGCCCAAGGCCGCGCCCACCCATTCGCCTTCTTTCAGGCCAAGCGCTTGGTGCAGTCGGCGGTCGATTCCGCCATTGGCGCTGTAGCCGATCGGCACCCGGTCCGGCTCCTGGTTTGAAAATGTGGTCATCACGCGTTCTTTGGATGTCATAGCTGGCTTCATAGGCACCTCGTTTCGAGTTGTGATACCGGCTGATCGCACGTCTTGGAACCGGCTCCATACTAGCCTGAACGGGCAGGTTGGAAACATGGCGGCGATCGTTATTTCTTGTCTTATTCGGTCATTTAAGTCACCATTGCAGACCTTTTATGTCTCATTCAAGCAACAGCCCGGCGCCAGATCCTGCACCCAATGCAGTTGTGTGCCATGCCAATTATGCGGCGCTCCCGCCCGGAAGAACCTACTGCAACCCGGATGTTAAAAGCCGTATGGCGCTCTGGGTTAAGGCCGGCCTCGGCACCATCACCGTCAACGGTGCGCGCCATGCGGTGAAGGTGGGCGACTATTTTTTCCTGCCGTGGGCACATCGGGTGGAATACGCGCCTGATCGTCGCCACCCGTTTCTATTAGCGGGCATCCACATTGTGCCCGACCATGCCCGTCGGCAGCCGGTTGAGTTCGTGGTGCCGCACAGCGCCGAGCATCCGCTGGCGCAGTGTGCCTGGCGCCGCGATGTGGCGTTCCCTTTCCTGCGCGGCCTGGTACATCTGCAGGTGCGGGAGGAGGCGCCGCTCTGGCTGCTCTCGGAGTACCTTGTCCAGCGCTATGTGGCCAAAGAGTGGCAGGAGCAGCAGATGCGGGAATTGGCTGGTCTCTACCTGCGGGAGCTGGAGCGCACGCTCGCGACCGGTCACAACCCGGCCGCGCGCCGATCCGACGCGGATTTTCGGCGGCTATCCGATCACATCACTACGCATCTCGATGCGCCGCTCGTGGTCGGCGAACTCGCCGCGCTGCTGGACTGCAGCGAGTCCACGCTGGGGCGCCTGGTCCGTACCCACGCCCGGCTCTCGCCCGTCAACTGGATCAATCATCTGCGGATCCAGCGTGCGCGAACGCTCCTGACGACGACACGCCTGCCGGTCGCGAGGGTGGGGGAGCGCGTGGGGGTGCCGGATCCGTTCTACTTTTCGAAGCTCTTCCGGAAGCATACCGGCCAGTCGCCGCTGGCGTACCGCAAGTTGACGCCGATCCTGTAGGATTGGAACCCCCTTCGGCAGCCCCCGGGCGGCTAGGCCTGCGCCTCCGGCAGTTCCAGCAAGAATCGCCAGACAGGTGCCGCTCTGACGGTTCCTGCCTCCGTCTCGATCCGCTCGTCTTTGCCCCGTGTCACGATGGCGTAAAACACACGCGTTACTAGGAGCGGTGAAGCATTTATTTCGGACAGGATTAACAGGATTGTTCAGGATGGCTGCCGCCTACCACACGGCTATTTTGGCCACAAAAGGCGCATAAATCGCAAAGCCAGTAGCCCCGGCCCGCCCCGGGCCGAGGGCGGCGGGGCTTTGGGCTCGTACGCGCCTTATGCGCTGGGCGCGAGGGCGCGCCCGCGCTACTGGGACTGCCGCCGGCTACGGCACCACCCCGGCCGCGAC
>CAIOST010000031.1 GCA_903861045.1 uncultured bacterium
GACGGCCGCAAATGGGCGGTGCGCGGGAGCAGCGAGGGGCTCTTCTTTGATCCGGCCCTGATGGGGAACGATGACCTGGTGGTGTGTGAGGGGCCCACCGACACAGCGGCGGCTTTGTCGCTGGGGTTGCGGGCGGTCGGGCGGCCGTCCTGCAGCGGTGGCAACGACGCGCTGGCCGCCCTGGTGCGGCGCCTGGGCGTGCGGCGTGTGACGATGGTGGCCGACCACGATGCGCCGCATCACCGGCCGGACGGGTCGGTCTGGTACCCCGGACGCGACGGCGCGGCGGCGATGGCGCGGGCGCTACGCCGGGCCTGGCGGATGGTGCTGCCGCCAGCCAAAGATTTGCGGGCGTGGCTGCACGAGGGCGCCACGCGGCAACAGTTCGATGCCCTGGCGGCGTCGGCAACATGGAGGCTCGGATAGTATGGCTAGCGACTTCATTCGATGGCAGAAGGGGCTGGTGCGTAAGCCGGAGGTGGCGCAGATCGCACGCGCCACGGGGTTGGACGCGTTCAGCGTGGCCGCACGCTGCATGGTGATCTGGGAATGGGCGGATGAGGTGACGACCACGGGCGTGGTCGATGGCGCGAACCGCGAACAGATTGACTTGCTGGCGATGCACACGGGGTTCTGCGCGGCGCTGGAGGCGTGCCGGCCACATGGCTGGATCATGGTGGACGAGGACGGGGTGTCCTTCCCGAACTACGACCGCCACAACGGGCGGTGCGCGAAGAAGCGGGTTGAAGACAACAACCGGTTACGGCGGTGGCGGGAGCAGCAAAGAGTGAAACGCGTTTCGCAATGCGTTTCGTAATGCGTTGCGCAATGCGTTTCGAAATGCGTTGCGACACGCGTTACGAAATGCGTATGAAACGCGTTAGAGAAGAGAAGATATATATCCATAAGGTAGAGTAATAGTAGGTAGTGGGTAGAGCAGGTAGAGAAGAAGAGCAGGTAGTGGGTAGAGCAACAGAGCAGACAGGCAACAGAGCAGACAGGCAACAGGAGGATGGCGACATGGGGAGTATGAGCAGACGCAAGGGGGCGGTCGGGGAACGGGAGGCCGCGGAGAAGTTGAACGAGGTGCTCGGTACGCGGTTCCACCGCGGGCGGCAGTACCACGGCGGACCAGACTCGCCAGATCTGGCCGGCGACCTGCCAGGGTTGCATGTCGAGGTCAAGCGGGTGGAACGGCTGGCGCTCTACCCGGCCATGTACCAGGCGCGGCGGGATGCGGCGCCGGATCAGGTGCCGATGGTGATGCACCGGGCAAACAACCGGCCGTGGCTGGTCGTGGTCGAGGTGGCGGATCTGATCCGGTTGCTGGACGTGGTGGATGCGCACCGGGCCAAGAGCGGGGAACCGGTGGACGGTGGGGCGGTTGGGCAGTCGGACGGTGGGACGGTGGGACGGTCGGACGGTGCGGCGCTGGCAAAGACGGGTACGCCTGACGGCGGGGGGATTTAGCCATGGAATGTCATCGGTGCAAGCAGCGGGCGGCCGTGGTGGCCGGGAAGTTCAAGGGGGTGGCGTTTGAGCAGACGCCGTGCGGGCAGTGTGAACTGCGCGAGTGCTCGATCGGCACCCTGCCGTTTGACGACGAGATGGCCAGCGATGAGCCGGGCGCCGCGGTGTCCCCCTACCC
>CAIOST010000032.1 GCA_903861045.1 uncultured bacterium
CACCCATAGCCACCCTGGATCGCGCGGCCCGCGGCCCGGGGGCGGGCCGGGGCTACTGACTGTGGGGCGCACTGCGCCCTAAGCAAGCGCGCGGCCGGTGCTCGAAGGTGGCGGGCGAGGCGATACAAAGACCGGAGATTTAAACCGGCCGACGATGCTCGGGCAGGACTCAACTGCGCCAGCTACCGGTCGACGCGTACGGACGACGATTACGGTCGACGAAGTGCGAAGAAAGTGCTGGCGCGCCGTACCTCGCGCGCAGACCGTTTGCGTTGGTTGCGCGGCGGGCCGCAGAACGCTGCCGTCCGGCGGGCCGAGCCAGTCCGAGCACGCCGGGGTGGCGCGCGCGAGGCGCTGGCTAATTGACACGCTGCCCACGGCCCGGGGGCGGGCCGGGGCTACTGACTGCAGGGCAAGACGGCCACGCGGTAGAGCAGGCAGGTATCTGGAAAAAATCGTAAACGTTTACGATTTTTTCCAGCTTGGATCCCCACGAGTGGCTGCGGCTGCGTGTACCGGCGTCGGATCACCGCGCTGGAGAAATGGCCAGTCTTACGGGCGTACGGCATGTCAGGCGGGTTTGGACTGCGGCGGCCGCAGGCGGTGAGCACCGTCGAACCGCTTTCTGTCGACCCGCTTTTTAACGCTAATGCGCAAGGAGGCGCAGGAGGGAAGGTGTCGGGTGGGCATGCCAAATCGGCCGGCGTAATCGTCACCGTACGCGTCCACCGGAGTGGCAGACAAAGACGGGAGCCGCCCTTTACACACAAGTCCTTCCGAACAAACACTACGGTCGTAAAAACAACAAACTTGCTCCGTCGAATCGCAGATGGGCTTCATTCAACGCCCAACGCCCAAGGGTATGCACGAAGTTCCGTTGGGCGTTGGATGTTGGGCGTTGGGCGTTGGGCGTTGGGCGTTGGGCGTTGGGCGTTGGGCGTTGGGCGTTGGGCGTTGAAAAAGGCGTCTCGCCTCTAACACTTACCACCTATCACCTCTCCCGCCCCCGGCGGCACCAGGCGCTCCACGCCGCCCATGTAGGGGACGAGGGCTGGCGGCAGGAGCACGCTGCCGTCCTCCTGCTGGCCGTTCTCCAGCAGGGCGATCATCAGGCGCGGCAAGGCCACGCCGGAACCGTTGAGCGTGTGCACAAACTGCACCTTCTTCTCCGCATCGCGATAGCGGATGTTGGCGCGGCGGGCCTGAAAGTCCTCGAAGTTACTGCAGGAGGAGACCTCCAGCCAGCCGTTGTGGCCCGGCGCCCAGAGTTCGATATCGTAGCACTTGGCGGCCGCGAAGCTGATATCGCCGGAGCAGAGCTCCAAGATGCGATAGTGTAGCCCCAAGCCCCGCAGCACATCCTCAGCATGCCCGAGCAGCGACTCCAGCTCTTGGTAGGAGGTCTCGGGCGCCACGAACTTTACCATCTCCACCTTGTCGAACTGGTGTACGCGCAGGATGCCGCGCGTCTCCTTCCCGGCGGAGCCGGCCTCGCGCCGGAAGCAGGGCGTATAGGCCGTCAGTAGCACCGGCAGCGGCCGGTCCAGGATCTCCTCGCGGAAGTAGTTCGTCACCGGCACCTCGGCCGTGGGGATCAGCCAGAGATCATCCTTCTCGCAGTGGTACATGTCATCGGCCATTTTCGGCAACTGGCCAGTGCCGCACATGGAAGCGGAGTTGACCACGAAGGGGGGGAGCATCTCGGTATAGCCATGCTTCTGCGTATGCAGGTCGAGCATGTACTGGATCAAGGCGCGCTGCAAGCGGGCGCCGGCGCCCAGCAGCAGCGGGAAGCCGGAGCCGGTCATACGCGTGGCCCGCGGCAGATCCATAATCCCCAGCCGTTCCGCCAGCGTGACATGATCCTGTGGTGCAAACGAAAACGTACGTGGTTGCCCTTCGACACGCGCCACGCGGTTGGCCGCGGCATCGGTACCGGTGGGGATGGTGGCGCACGGCACATTCGGGATGCGTAGCACCGCAGCCTGCAAGTCGGCCTCCACCACGCGCAACTGCTCGTCGAGCGCGGTGATCTGGTCACCCAGTGTGCGCACCTCGGCCTGCACCTGCGCGGTATCCTCGCCCCGCTTGCGCGCCGCACCGATCTCCTTGGAAGTGGCGTTGCGGCGGTTCTTCTTCTCCTCGGCGGAGGCCAGCAGCGCGCGGCGCTGACGATCCAGCTCCAGCACCGTCTCCAGCAGGACCGGGTCGGCGCCGCGGCGGCGCAACCCCTCCCGCACTTCGTCCGTCTTCTCACGAATCCGCTTGATATCCAGCATAGGTGGGCCTCACGAGTAAGGTTCGGAAAACAGGGGGTATGCTACCGCATCCGCCAGACGCGCGCAAGCAGACCGAGCAGTTCTCATTATGGAAGTCTGGTGTGCTGAACAGACAAAGTAGAAAGATGAAGAGGAAAGACGAAGGATGGCTATCGCACCCTCAGCACGACGCTCGCCGGTGCGCTGGATCACGGGATCCGGCAACGCCTGCGGGCGTATGTCTGGAAACAGTGGCGACTTGTGTGTAAAGGCCAGCACAAGGCCGCCGGGGGCGGTGCGGTGCCACGAGCCTGCCCAAAAGTCTCCTCGCACGCTTGCGGCGGGTCCGGCGGCCCCGCCCTACCGGACTAACGGCGTTTCCTGCGCGCTCCTCGCGGTAGAAATGCACCCAGGCGCGTGCATGCGCGGTTACCGAACCCTGATCCCTTCGTGCGTTTCAAGCGCGTCACAGTCCCCCCATGAGGATGGTGGAGAAGGTGGTGACGGGGGTGGTTTCGCGGATCCCGTCGAGAGCCTGGCGTGCATCGCCTACCAGCCCCTTGATATCCTTGTAGAGCGTATCATCCTGCGAAAGCAGTTTGCCCAGGGTCCCCTCGCCCTTCTCCAGTCGCTCAGAGACCGCGCGCAGATTGGCGATGGTTTGCGCCGCGTCGCGGTAGAGCTGGTCATCCTTCGACAACAGCTTCCCCAAGGTCCCCTCCCCCTTCTCGAGGCGCGCGGAAACCGCGCACAGGTTGGAGGCCACGGCCGACAGGTCCTTGTACACGGTGTCGTCCTTGGAGAAGAGTTTACCCATGGTCCCCTCGCCCTGCTCCAGACGGCTGGAAACCGCACACAGATTGGAGGCCACCGCAGACACATCCCTGTATAACGTATCGTCTTTCGAAAGCAATTTTCCCAGGACCCCCTCGCCCTTTTCCAGCCGGTCCGAGACGGTCCGCAGGTTCACCACCATGGCATGGATGTTCGTGTAGATCGTGTCGTCCTTGGAGAACAACTTCCCCAGCGTCCCTTCGCCGCGTTCCACGCGCCCCAGCACCTCGACGAGCGAGACGGAGGCCTTGCGCAGGTTCGCCAGCGTCCCCTCATCCTCCAGGGTGCGGCGCAACCCGGCCACCACTTCCGCCACATCCCGCATCAGGTCGCGCGGCTGCTCCCCGACAAACGTAGTCGTGTCAGGCAGCGCGGCCCCTGCGCCCGGCTCAATCATCAAATGATTCCCCCCCAGCATGGTGCTATTGACCACCGTGATGCGGTAGCCTTCGCGCATCTGCACGCGCGTTTCCAGCAGCAGCGCCACCTGTACGCTACTGGCCGGATCCAGCCACATCTTTTGCACCTGCCCTACCGGCACGCCATGCACGATGACATGGTCATGCGGACGCAAGCCACCCACATTGCTGAACCGCACCTGCAACCGCTGTCCCTTGCCGCGCAGCAGATCCGACCCCGAGATGATGATCGTGAAAAACGCCAGCAGGACTAGCACACCTGCCACAAAAAGCCCCACCAGCATATCGCCAAAACCATTTTTCTGTTTCATCGTGCCCCTCATTTCCGGAAAAAGTTCTCGCGCGTGATGTGCTGCGCCTCCAGGAACTGCTGCACTTCCGGGCAGCGGGAGGCGGCAAAGGCCGCCGGCGCCGCCACCTCCACAAACCGTCCGCCGTGCAGCATGGCCACGCGATGACCGATCGTGAGCGCACCCTGCATGTCGTGCGTCACTACCACGCTGGTGACACCCAGGTCACGGTTCAAATGCTGGATCAGGCGGTCAATCGTGCGCGCCGTGACCGGGTCCAGGCCGGAAGTCGGCTCATCGTAGAGCACAATCTCCGGGCGCTGTACGATGGCGCGCGCCAGGCCGGCGCGCTTCTGCATGCCGCCGGAAATCTCGGCCGGGTACTGCTCCGCGGCGTGCCACAAGTCCACCATCTCCAGCGCCTCCTGCACGCGCCGGGCGATCTCGGCCTCGTCCAGGCTGGTCTTCTGCTGCAGCGGCAGCGCCACATTCTGCGCCACGGTCAGCCACCCCAGCAGCGCCCCGCCCTGGAAGAGGTAGCCGAAGCGGCCGCGCAGCCGCTCCAACGCCTGCCCCTCGGCCGTGCTGATAGACTCCTTGCCCACCCAGACCGTGCCGGAGGTCGGTCGTAGCAACTGCACCATGTGCTTGAGCGTCACGCTCTTGCCGGTGCCGGAAGGACCGACAATGACAAAGATCTCCCCCGGGTGGATCTCAAAGGAGAGATCATCCAGGACGTTGCGCCCGGCCAGTCGTTTGACGATGTGTTCAAACCTGATCATGGTTTAATAGAAAAACCGCGTGACAAAATAGCCAACCACCAGTACCAGCAGGAACGAAATGATGACCGCCCGCCGGGTGGCCTCCCCGACCCCCACCGCGCCCTGCGTGGTGGTCAGCCCCTCGTTGCACGAGACCGTCGTGATGATGATGCCGTACACCAGCGCCTTGAACAGGCCGACGAACAGATCCTTGGGGCGGGCAAATTCCAGCCCCGCGCTCATGTACTGTTCCCAGGGGACATTAAGCTGCGTCATGCCGATCACCGCGCCGCCCAGCGAGCCGAGCATGCAGGTATAAAAGGAGAGGATCGGCGTCATGACCATCATAGCCGCCAAGCGCGGGGTCACGAGGAAGCGCACCGGGTTGATGGACATGATTTCGAGCGCGGCGATCTCGTCATTCACCTTCATGGTGCCGAGCTGTGCGGCCATGGCCGAGCCCACGCAGGCGCCGAGGATCAGCCCCGTGATAAACGGCGCCATTTCGCGCAGCATCGAGACCATCACGGCGGAGCCGATATAGACCTCCTGGTTGTAGCGCCGCAGCTCGATGCCGGTCTGGAAAGCCAGGATCATGCCGGTGAAGAGCGCCACCACGGTAATCACCGGCAGGCTCTCAATGCCGCAAATGTACAACTGCCGCAGGAACTCGGCACGGGCCTTGGGCCGGCGCAGGTCGGGCAGCTCCCGCAGGGCCCGCACCCCCAGCAAGACGGCACGCCCCACCTCGGCCAGCCCTTCCTGCGTGGCAAGGTAGAGCCGTTGAAAATAACCGGCCGAGTCCGGATATTCAAATGGTTCCCGCGTAATCACCGTTACGGCGCGCTCCCCTCACCCAGGTCTGTACGGGACCAGAACCAGTGGGTCCGCGTGACGCTGCCGGCCGTCGTGCGTCCGACCAGCCCGCCCAACAGTTGCCACGACCCGCAGCCGTCCGGTCGCTGCTGCCAGGCGGCCAGCGGGCCCACCTGGACGTAGGTGGTATCATCGCACTGTCGCCCCCAACGAGCAAGGCCCCAGAAAAGGTCGTGATCGCGGGCGCCATCCGGCATGTCGGTCTGCACGTACCAAGACCAGAAGGGGGCCCAGTTGCGCTCGATCCCTAAGCCGTCGCGCATCCAGGTCAATTCCGGCACGCGAATCCGCGTACCTTCCGGCCGCTCGTAGCACGAATAGAACGGCCACACGCGTACGTAGTCCAGCGCGCCGGCTGCCGCCGCCCCCTCCGTCCGGCCGGTACGACGCACGACATGGTAGAAGGGCACCAGCGACCGGCGCTGCTCCTGCCGGCCCGGCGCGGTGCTGGTCTCCTCCCACCAGAGCGGCCAGGCGATGGTACCGCGGTGGCCGGTGGGGGTAGCGGTATGGGTCCAGAGCGGCCAGCAGTTATCCTTGGCTGTGTCCTGCGTGCGGGCCGTCTCATAGATCGGCCAGGGGGCGCGCAGGCGGGTCTCGCCATTGGTCATGGTCATGCGCGAGAAGAGCGGCGGCAGCGCCATCCACCCCTGTTGCGTATCCGTATCGACACGACCGTAGATCGGGAAGAGCATCTCCGCCGAACCGTGCTGCTTCGGCCCATCAAAGTTCTCCTGTGTCCAGAACGGCCAGAAGGCAAAGGTGGCGCGCTGCGTGGCTGTGGTGGAAGTGCCGTACACGGGGAAGAGCCGGAACCGTTCCCGTTTCGGGCCGGTCTCCCGCAGATAGAGGGGCCACAGGTAGCTCTCCGTCTGCTGCGCCCCCTGCCGGTAGCTGAGGTGGAGCGGAAAGCAGGTGAAGTGCAGCTCATCCAGCCAGAGAAAATCACGAAGATCCCCGCCCAGCGGAAAGACCGCGCCAAAATCGTCGCCGGCGCGCGTGCGCCCCTCGACATAGACCGGCAGGAGCCAGAACGAGTAGCGCGCCAGCGGCTCCCGCACATCCTCATCCAGGTAAAAGGCCGGGAAAGCCCAGCCGTCCAGGCGATCCGCCCGGCGATGCCAGGAACTCCACGGCCAGAGCAGATCCGTGATGGCCTCGGCGTGATTCGTGTCCGCCACGCGGCTGAAGAGCGGTCGCAGGGCCAGCAGTTCCACGCCGGCGCGGCTGCGACCAACCTCCAGGAAGGGCCCCAGCCGGAACCGCCAGGGCGTGGCAGGTGTATCCAGCGTGACCGCTGCGGACGCGGCATTAGTCACTGGCGGTAGCGCCGCGTTGCTTGCTGGCGGTAGCGCCGCGTGCGCGTCCGCACACGCCAACCAACCCGCCACCAGCAGGCACACAGCCGAAACCACACGCGAATCAAGTTGGTAGCGAGGCGCGGGCAATTGTTTACTCCGTGATCTCAGTGCCCTCTGTGGCAAACTCTATTTCCTCGGCGTTCTCGGCGTCTTGGCGGTTAAAAATCTCCAATTCATCCTATCGCGAGCCTATGGCTACGGCGGGTCCGGCGGCCCCGCCCTACCCCCTTCGTGCGCTTCGCGACAAACCTTCCCATACGCGTCCATTCGCGTTCATTCGCGGTTTTGCCAGACCGGCCCGCTGCGGCCACCAACCCTTAGAGGTTCTGGCGGTGGTATTCATGAATGCGTTTGTCGCAGCCGAACGTCATAGCGATCAGCGCCGTGCGTATCCACATGCCATTGCGCATCTGCCGCCAGTACATGGCGCGCGGATCATGATCCACCGCGGTGGAGATCTCCTCCCGTCGGGGGAGCGGGTGCATCAGGATGGCATGCGGGCGCAGCAACTTGAGCTGCTCCAGACCGAAATGGAACCGCGCAATGTCAATGCGTGCGCTGTCCCCCTTCTGCTTATCCCATTCGTCCTGCACGCGCGTCATGTAGATCGCATCCGCCTCCGGGATGACGGCCTGGAAGTCGTCGCTGCAATAGTGCGTGACCCCCTTGTTGCGCAGATTATCCAGCACATCCTCGCCGATCTGCAGCGGTGCCGGCGCCACAAAGATCTGGCGGATATTCGGGTAATTGGTCAGCAGGCGCGAGAGGGATCGCACGGTGCGACCGCGGGCCAGGTCGCCGACGAACACGACCGTGCGGTTACGCAGCCCGCCCAGGTGCTCGAAGCTGCGCACCAGTGTGTAAACATCCAGCAAGGCTTGCGTGGGGTGCTGATCCTGACCGGAGCCGGCATTGATAATCGGAATGGGGCGCTCGGAGTTGGACATCGCCCAGGCGGTGTGTTCCGCCAGCCCCTTCTCCGGCGTGCGCATGATGATCATGTCAAAATAGGAACTGAAGGTCCGCACGGAGTCCTCGCGCGATTCCCCCTTAAACTCCGACGAGGTGGAGGTGTCGCGCACCTCGCCGGTCTGCACCCCCAGAATCTGGCAGGCGGAGAGGAACGAGAGGAAGGTGCGCGAACTCGGCTGAGAAAAATAGAGCATGGCCCGCTTGTGGCAGACGAGCTCCCGCAGGAACCCCATGCCGGCGCGCGTCTTGGCAATGCCACGGATCTCCGTGGCCAAGTGGGTCAACCGCTCCAGCAATGCCAGATCAAACTGCTGGGCGAACAACGTATGGTACGGCGTACCGTCCGACTGCACCAAATAGGGAGCTTTCTGCTCCACCGACATGGCGTCAAACTCACCCCATGAAATATCCAACAGGCGCCTCGGTCTCATCGTGTATCTCCGGATGTGCAAGAAAAGGTTGCAGAGTGCAGGGTTCAGCGTGCAGGGGGGGTGCTCAAGGCGGAAACGAACAGCGCCTTCATAGTATGCATACGGTTCTCGGCTTGGTCAAACACGCGGGAGAAGGGGGCTTCAAACACGTCGTCGGCCACTTCCAGCGCTCCGCACGCCTGCGTCATGGCGGTCTGATGGTCGTGGAAGGCCGGCAAGCAGTGCAGGAAGATCAGTTCGCCGCCCAGGTTGCCGGTGGCGCGGCAGAGCTCCATGTTGACCTGGTACGGCCGCAGCAGGCGCAGGCGCGTCTCCTTCTGCGCCTCCTCGCCCATCGAGACCCATACATCCGTATAGAGCACGTTGGCGCCCTGCACACCCGCCACCGGATCGTGCTCCACCCTAACGCTCCCGCCGGTCTCCTGCGCCAGCGCTTGCGCCGTGGCCACCAGCGCCGGATCGGGCATCAGCTCCGCCGGTGTGCAGTTGACATAATGCAGGCCGGCCTTGGCGCACCCCAGCATCAGCGTATTGGCCACATTATTGCGACCATCACCCACATACGCCAGGCGCACGCCGGCCAGGCGGCCGAAGCACTCCTGTACCGTCATCAAATCCGCCAGCACCTGGGTCGGATGAAACGAATCCGTCAGGCCATTCCAGACCGGCACCCCCGCCCACCGCGCGAGCCCTTCCACCGTCTGCTGCGCATACCCGCGAAACAGGATGCCGTCGAAGACCCGCCCCAGCACCCGCGCCGTATCGGCCACCGACTCCTTGGCGCCCAAATGAATGTCCTGGCTCGACAGATACTCGGCCGTGCCCCCTTCGTCATGTATCGCCACGGACGCCGCCGTACGGGTGCGGGTGGAGCTCTTCTCAAATACCAGGGCGATATGCCGGCGATGCAACAAATCTCCGCGGAGGCCGCTGCGGCGGCGCGCCTTCAGCGCGATCGACAGCTCCAGCAACTCCCGCATCTCCGCGTTGGTTATGTCCAGCAGGGTTAGCAAAGACCTACCCCGCAATGACTCGCTCCATGTCCGCATGCCACGTACTCCCGACTGATTGATTGGGAAGTATAGGCCTTTCCCCCCGTCTGATTCAACATCTTACGGCGAAACCGGCCGGAGCCACCAGGTCGCCGGCAGGGCCGCCTGTAGCACAGGCCCACCGTCCACCACCAGCAACTCCATAAATGGCGTGGTTGCGGTCAAAATGCCGTCCACATCCTGAATAGTCAACAGTTTCACGCCCTCCTGCCAGTAATCGCCAAGGGCAGTGGCGAGCGCATCGGGGATGCCGTCCGCATCCAGGTCCGGCCCCTGGCACTCCGTGGTGATCGTACAGGTCGCCCCGTCCCCCACCTGCCACGCCGGCACCACCTGCGCCTTACCA
>CAIOST010000033.1 GCA_903861045.1 uncultured bacterium
CTTGGTCGACGAATTGTGGCGCGGTCACCTGGGTCAACGCCACCAATGGCTTGTTGGCGGACGGCGCGGTGGGCGGCGTGGTGGCGGCTACGAACTCGCTGGTGGGAAATGTTTCGGGCGCTAGCGGTGATCGGGTGGGCTGGTACAGCAGTGGCCGCACGGTCACGCCGCTGCCGAACGGAAACTATGTGGTGGCCAGCCCCTATTGGAATGCGAATCGCGGCGCGGTGACCTGGGGCGATGGCACCCGGGGTGCGACCGGTGTGGTTTCGACGGTCAATTCGCTGGTGGGCGCCGAGTCTTGCCCCGACGCTGTGGGCGGCGGCGGGATCTTGTGCTCAGCAACGTGAACTCTGATTATGTCGTGCAAAGCCCCAAGGTTAAGAATGGCAGTGATCGCGCCGGTGCGGCCACGTGGTGCCGCGGCACGACCAACTTTCCGATTGGCTTGGTAACCGAACAGAACTCCCTGGTGGGTGCTAATGCCGATGATTACGTGGGTCTCTACGTTACGGCACTGTCGAATGGGCACTATGTGGTGACGAGTCCCGTCTGGAATGGCGGCGCCGGTGCGGTGACCTGGTGCGACGGCGCCACGGGGCGGACCGGCGCGGTCTCGGTTGCCAACTCGCTGGTCGGGAGCGCAATGGACAATGTGGGGCTGAAGGATGGTTACATCGATAATAATGGCGATACCTCATATGGCACGTGCGGCGTCATCCCCCTGCCCAATGGCCATTACCTGGTGGCCAGCTATGGGTGGAACAACGGCGATTATGGCACACAGTTAGGCAATGTCTCTTATCCTTATGGCTGTGGTGCGGTGACTTGGTGCAACGGTACGACCGGATTGGTCGGGGTGGTGTCGGCAGCCAACTCGCTGGTGGGTAGCACGCAGGGTAATTGGGCAGAATATGGAGAACCGGGCGGTGACAATGTGGGTTCTGTGGGTTATTACGGCTCAGCCGGCGTGTTTGTGCTGCCCACCGGCAACTATGTGGTGGCGAGCCCAGGCTGGGACAACGGCGGGATCGATGTCGGCGCGGTGACCTGGGGGGATGGCAACTGCGGCGTGGTCGGCGAAATTTCGGCGGAAAACTCGCTGGTGGGGAGTGTGGCGGGTGATCAGGTTGGCCTTTACGGTGTCTGCGCCCTGACCAATGGCAACTATGTGGTGCCGAGCCCAAATTGGGACAACAGCGAGCTCACGGATGTCGGCGCGGCGACCTGGGGGGCTGGCAACAGCGGCGTGACCGGGGTTGTTTCGGCAGACAATTCGCTGGTGGGGTGCGCGGCGTATGACATGGTGGGCGGCGGCGCCTACGCCTTGGCCAATGGTAACTATGTGGTATCCAGTAGTTTGAATGGTGCCGGCGCGGTGACTTGGTGCGACGGTAACCTTGGACGGACCGGTGCGGTCTCGGCGAACAATTCGCTGGTGGGGAGCGCGGCCGCTAACATTGCCGGCGTCTACGCCCTGGCCATTAATGGCAACTATGTGGTAACAAGCCCTTTGTGGGACAACGACCTGGTCACGGATGTTGGCGCGGTGACCTGGTGTGACGGTACCCTTGGGCGGACCGGGGTGGTCTCGACCGCCAACTCGTTGGTGGGGAGCACGGCGGGTGACCAGGTGGGCAACGGCGTCTGCGCTCTGCCCAACGGCAACTATGTGGTGGCGAGCGCTTATTGGAATTCGAAGCCCTACGTGAACCATGATGGCTCTACTAACATGTATGGCTGCGGCGCGGTGACCTGGGGCAGCGGCACCCTGGGCGTGACCGGGGTTGTTTCGGCAGCCAATTCGCTGGTCGGCACACATGACTACGATCAAGTAGGCTCCTAGGGCGTGTTCGCCCTGGTCAACGGCCACTATGTGGTGCTCAGCGCGATGTGGACGCCGATCACTTTCAACGATGGGGGTCCAGAGCGCGGCCTCGGTGCGGTGACTTGGGGCGACGGCACCAAAGGCGTGGTTGGCGCGGTTGCGCCGGCCAATTCGCTGGTGGGCAGCACGGCAGGTGATTTTTCACTCTATCCGCCATCCAGCGGGGTTTCCGCCCAGCCGGATGGAAACTATGTGGTAATCTTCAGAGGCTGCGACAATGCGGCCGCCGAAATTACGGATGCCGGCGCGGTGACACCGGCGTCCGGGCTGCTCGGTGCCAATGGGGTGATTAGCGCGGTGAACAGTGTGCTGGGAGCGACGGCGAGCCAGGGCGCAAACCTCGTGGTGGTGTACGATGCCAGCCGCGCGCAGCTGTTGGTGGGCGAACCGGGCTTGAATCAGGTCACCCTGCGGCGTGTGCCGGTATCGCTGGCGCTGAATCCGCCCAATGTCGAGAACTACGCGGTCACAGCGGTCTTGACCAACGGCGCGACGTGCCAGGGGATGCTGGTTACGACCGGGGGCGCGGCTACGGCCGTCGGCCTGCTCTGGGGCTTACGCAACGGCGGGACGGACCTAGCGGCCTGGGCCCACACGAATTGGTTTAACCACGGCGCCGTGAATCCCGCCTGGACGGACAACACACTCTTCCGCACTAACCTGACGGATCTGGCTGATGGCATCGCGTCCGGCCAGACCTACTACTACACCTGGGTGGCCACGAACGCGGCGGGCACGTATGTCGCGCCCTCGTCCAAGTTCTTCCTCACCGGCGAAGTGACGGTAAACGCGCTGGATGCTGAGGCGCAATACCCGGGAAATACGGCTACGTTCCGCATTAGCCGCCCCGACACATGCACCAACGTGGCTATCACCGTGCCCTTCATGCTGACGGGCAGTGCGGCGTATGGCATAGACTATGCCGCCGTGCCGAGCAACGTGACGCTGGCGGCCGGCGTTACGCAGGCCGACGTAGTCATCACGTCGCCCTACGATACGGACACGACCAATGAGCAGGTGGTTCTGACGCTGGCCGCCGGCAGCGGGGTCTACCCCTACGGCGTGCCGGCCAACGCCGCGACCGTGGTGATCGCGCACTATGAGCATACGCCGATAGCGATCACGACGGTGCAGGCGGGTAGCTGGACCAACCTGGCGATCTGGGGCGGCGGCCTGCCGGAGGCCGGCGACGATGTGACGCTCACGAATAACGTGACGCTGGATGTGAGCATGCCGTTTACGTACAACAGCGTCTCCAAC
>CAIOST010000034.1 GCA_903861045.1 uncultured bacterium
CCTCTCTGTGCCATCTTCTCCGAGTCTCCGTGCCTCCAGCGCAGCGGGTGGTAAACGCTTCGACGGGTTAGCTATTTCGGGGACACTACACCAGCGTGGTAGGACGAACCTCCCGGTGAGCCGCACCGGCGCAGCACGCAGCCGAACCACCGACTAAGACGATGGCTGGCGTACGCGCCGCCCGCGGCCTGGGGCGGGCCGGGGCTACAGACGGCCGCCTGCGATAAGCGGTGGCTCGCTGACATGCGCGGCGGGTCCGGCGGCCCCGGCCTACCCCCATCGCGGCAATGTCATTCCTCTCACATGCCTAAAGCGGCGGGTCCGGTGGCCCCGCCCTACCTTTCCGCGATACAGTTTCTCATATAGTAATGTGCATGATGCAAAGTCAATGAATCGCAAGTGCACCCACTCGATCGGGCGCTGCGAATTCGACGCGTATTGCAATCGGCACGCCAATATATTCGGGGGACGATTATGGGCGACGATTACGGCTCACGATTCCCCGCAACCTTCCCTTGTTCTCTCCGCGCGCCACCCTCCACCACCACCCGAAAACCGCCGCCGTTAACATCGTATTGGCCGGTGGGGCCGATACGGCCGCGACCGGATTGACGGAGGCCGTACGAGCAGTAGTTCCATGAGCCGCCGCGCAGTACACGGATGCTGCCGGTGGCCGGTCCCACGGGGTTGGTCTGGCTGCCGGATGCTCCGTAATTCGCCGCGTACCAATCCGCACACCACTCCCACGCATTGCTGATCGTAACCTCGTGCTGCGCTTCATCCGCCGGGTGGGCATGACCTTCCGCGTCTTTTTCGGACGCGGGACACCCCATGACGAACTTCCCGGCCGGAATCCGCGCCAGCTTTACTGACACGTTGTTGCCCAGATCCAACGTCAGTTCCGCGGCAGGTAGACCGGAAGGATTTCCGACAGGCGGATTCGTGCCCACCCCGCCGGCAGTCAACCACCCTGAGCTGACGAGACCAAAAGCCAGCAGAGCGAATTTAAGAAGTTCTGTCATTTGCATGCATGCTCCTTTCGTGCGAAGAGATCGTACTAAACCATAGCGAAATCAGCCAGTCCGCGGAGCCCTTCGGCCACGAGCTCAGGGCCGAATGGCGCCCGGACAGCAGTTCCCCTGACTTTGCGGTGTAATGTTGTGCACGCCACGCCTGAAGTAGGCCGGATTTCCATATCCGGCCTCCCTGGCGTCTCCCGGGCCGGAACCGGAGTTCCGGCCTACTGAATATAACCCTGTAATGAAACAGGGATGCACCCAGCGCCTACCTGACGCCTTACATCAGTTTCCAGTTTCCACTTTCACCTGATAGAATTTCTGTCCCGCGCTCCCCACGTTGTCCGTGTGCACATTCACGGTGGGCGTGGCCAGGATGTTGGTGCGCAGATCGCTGAAACCGAGCAACAGGTTGGTCGTGGCTTGCACGGCGTAATGTTTGCCCGCCACGCTCTGCCAGCGGATGACGAATGCGCCGGGGGCTTGCGGGTCGGCGGTGGCGGCAAAGAGGACCAGATGCGAAGAGGCGTCGCGCGGATCGCTGCCGGTCAGATATTCCGCAGTGTTGTTCGCGCCGTCATGATCCGGGTCAGCCGCGTCGCCGCTGATCGAAAGATCGGCCAGTTGCGCAGTCGTGAAGCGCGCTTTGAGCCACTGCTCGTAGCCGTAGGCCGGGTCGGCGGTCAGATCGTAGCGCAGCGCCAGGGTGTGGGCCCATCCCGCCGAGATCGCGCGGACACCGCTCAGATTCGGCACGCGCACAGGTCTAAGACTGTTAATGTTGGTCCCGTTGCCGAGTTGTCCGAATTCATTCCAACCCCAAGCCCAGACCGCGCCATCGTTCTGGAGCGCGACCGTATGCCCCCAGCCGGCGGCTACAGCAACAACATTGGAAAGCGGTGTGCCATCCGCAAAGGTCACTGGTACGGGGTTCGTCGGATAGACCCCCGGATTCCCATCCCCGACCTGGCCATAGTAGTTGTACCCCCAGGCCCATACGGTTCCATCGTTCTTGATCGCCACGGTATGGCGCATGCCAGCGGTGATCGCCGTAACGTTGGAAAAGGCCGTGCCATCCGGCATGCGCAGTTGCACCGGATAACGAATGAACTTAATGTTGTCCCCTCCCCATTGCCAGACCGTACGGTCCTGCTTGAGGGCAACCGTGATTTCCGCACCCACCGTAATGGCGGCAACATTGGAGAAGATCGAATTGTCCGACATGCGCACCGGCACGGCATTGGTGCGATCCACGGTTGTGCCATCGCCAAGCTGGCCATAGTAGTTGCCACCCACAGTCCAGACCGTGCTGTCACGCTTGAGGGCCACGGTGTGATTGTATCCCGCCGCAACGGCGGTGACGTTCGAGAGCCCTGTCTGAATGGGGATCTTACTAGCGTTTTGTGTTCCGTCCCCAAGTTTGCCCCTGGTGTTGTCCCCCCAGGCCCAGACGGTACTGTTACTCATGAGCGCCAACGTATGAATCGCAGTAGGCGCGTTCACGGCCAGGGCCGTGACATTGGAAAGGTTGAGCACGGCAACAGGAGCGAAACGATTGGTTTTCGTGCCGTCGCCAAGCTGGCCCCAGTTATTGGCACCCCAGGCCCACACCGTGCCATCGCGCTTGCGCGCGACAGAATGATAACAACTTCCGACGATGTCCGTGACGTTGGAAAGCGTTGGCACAGGTGCGGGCGCAAACCGGTAATAGGGCACGTTAGTGCCATCGCCGATTTGGCCCTGCGGGCCGTACCCCCATGCCCAGATCAGGGCAGTTTCGGGGTTGGCGCTTCCCGCGAAGGTGGCGCGAATCATCGTGGGCGCGGAGATTGTCACGGTGGTGCTCGCTGCGCCCGGGTTGGCAAAGCGCGCGGAGCCGTCCGTAGCGAACCAACGCGAGAAGCTGTCGCCCGCATTGGGGCCGGCAGAGATCGGCACAGCTACGCCCTTGGTCACAACCATTGCGCCAGCCGGCGAGACCGAGCCGCCGTTGCCCGCATAGATGCGTAGGACCGTGTCGTTATCGGCTTCGGTGGCGGTGATCGGCACGCTGTCCATGCCAGCACCGGAGAGGATGATCGTGGCGCTGCCATCGGCCGTGTCGGCATCCTCGGCGGCGCGCAAGGCCACGGTCTGATAACTGTTCCAGTTGTTCGTATCGAAGGAAAGCGTTGCGCCGGACTGCACCGTGATGTCCGGGTCGCCAGCGGAATGCGCTACACTGATTGTGACGGCGGCGGGCGGACGTTTCGCCAGCCGCACACCGAATGTGCTCGTGCCGCCCTCCGGAACGCTCACGGCCGTCTGATCGGCTTCGATCGTGGTGATGTTGATCACATGCAAAACCGATGTGACCGTGACGTCTGGATGCAAGCGGTCACTGGAGGCCACGTGCAACCGAGCGGTGTAAACGCCCTTGGCTAAACCGGTCGTATCGAAGATCAGCGACACATTGGTGGCGCTTCCGTCCGGAACGGTTCCGGACGCCGGTGCAGAGTTCAGCCACGAAATTTCGCCCGTGTCAATGAGGTAGGCCTGCGATAAACTCGCGGAGTTGTTGATAGCCCAGAGTCGTCCCACACCGTCCGATCCGAGTCCGATGATCATTTGATCCGGTGCCTCGAAAGACGCTAGCACCGAACCATCCGCCGGGTTCAGTTTGAAGATCCTGTTGGTTTGTGGTCCGTCGGAATATAAGCTCGAGAACTCCGCCAGCCAGAGGCCACCATTGAACCAGGTCAGACCATACAGACTCTTGTTTGACATTCCGGGTGGTATCTGAATCCAGCCTTGCGGGGTACCGTCGTTGGGATCCATTTTGTATATTCTGTCTGGATACCAGCCTTTCGAGTGCCACCACAACGACCCGCCTCCGACCGCAACGCCGCTCGGCAACATGCCATATCCACCCGTTGTAAACCTTTTGATGAGTTCGCCGGTCTGGCGATTGACGGCAATTAACTGATGTTCATCTGTAGCTGCCACCCACAGGTTCACGCCGTCCCAAGCCTCCCCAAAGATGACACTGCTCGATGGCAAATCCAGTGTCAGTGGTCCGAGGTATTGCCCGTTGGTTGGGTTGTATCTCATGAGGATTGAGGCACCGTAGTTCACCCATAGGGAATTTCCGTCGAAGGCGATACCGCGATAGGCAGATCCATCGTCCAGCGGCACTGTGCGGATCACCGTGCCTTTACCCTGGCTTGTCCCTTCCGCGCTCCAGATGGACCAGGAGAGCAGTGCATTACCGGTGTTGGCAACCGTCATGATTTGCGTTACGACACTGCCCACCGGCGCTTCCACGTCAAATGAAGTGGGCGAAACCGCAATCTGCGAAAAACCCATGTTGAAGTCCATGGCGGTGGCGCTCGGCGGAATGGTGACGGAGCGGAGAGAATCGTCATACACGCCCGGTTTCTTCGCTGTGAGGGTCAGCGTGGTGGGTTGACCATAAACCCGGGTAATCGCGTAGGTACCGTCGGAGGCAGACTGCACGGAACCTGTGATCGGACCGTCATAGACAAGGGTGGCGCCGCTGACCGGCGCCAGCGTCGCGGCATCGCGCACGGTTCCGGAGATGGTGGCGGTGGTGAAAGCGAAATTCGCGGCGGACACGCCGGACACGACGGTGACCGCCAGTGGCGCGCTTTCCCGATAGTCCCCCTTGCCGGCAACGACCGCGTAGACGCCTGTGACCGCGTAGAAGTTGTAGTTGCCGCTGTTATCGGACAACACGGAACCGGTGTAGGGGCCGGTGTAGCGAACAGTGGCATTGGCGAGCGGTTGACCATCCAATGTGACATTGCCGGAGACGGTCAGCGGGGAAGTAACGGTGAAGGAGACATCCACCGGGATCTTGGGCTGCGCCGGATCGTTGGATTGGAAATCCAGCGTGGCATGGAACACGCCCGGTCCGGCCACCACGCTGTCGAATGCGACCGTCACCTGCGACGTGCTCAACCCAGGGGTTGTGCCGTAGTCCGGCATGGCCCGCAGCCAGACGTCCGGCTCGCCGGAGTCAAACAGGCGGGCAAAATTCCCGCGGGGATTGTGGTATTCGGACATTGCCCTGTTATTTTGCTCAAAAAGCCATACGCCGTGTTTCCCGTCCTGGCACATGGCGCCAATGCCAGAATAGTCATCCGTTAAGCTGTTCGCAATCACATCGGCGAATCGAGCGATGATTGCCCCGTTGTTTGCGTTCACCTTGTACAACGTGGTGTTTCCGGCCGCCCCGCCTTGGCTATAAGTCTTGATTGTCCAAAGACTGCCGTTGAGATAGGCAATGCATTCGAGAACGTCGAGTTTGCCGATGTTATTGGTTATGGCCAAGGTTTGCAGCAGCGAGCCATCTGTCGGATCGAGTTTATGAACGAGATTGGTAACGGACGTAACCTTAAAGAACCCCTCCGTTGTGAGGTACCCCACTTCTATATAACCCTCTAACCACAATGCCCCACCGCCGGCAGTAATTCCTTCAACGCCTTTATAAGTGTATCCGTTATTGTCCGAAAAGATTTCCATAAACAAATCCTGCGGCAGTGAAATACTACGCACGAACTGACCGTTGGCCGGATTGATCGCGTCCATTTTTCCGTAACCCAGGGTGCTGCTGAGGACCCACAGATTTGTGCCATCGAAGGCCAGACCACGCACTTCCCAATTCAAGGGCATCAAAGCCGTGATGTCGAGCGAAGCAATGGCGTGCATGTCTGTCGGGTCGAGTTTATAGATCGTCTTGGGCTGGTAACTGTCCGCAATCACCCATAGAGCGGCGCCGTCGCAGGCCGCGCCGACAATCGTCATCGAATCACCTGCGTTTTTTAACGGGATCGCGTTGGTGGGAAGGATTATGGATCGCAGCAATTCACCTGCGTGGGCGGCGCGTTCCGATGTGGTCTCGGTCTGGCCCGCGATCCGCCACTTGAGGGCGCTGCCGCCGGCGTTCGAGATCGTGAGCGTGCGGTTGGTCTGGCCAGGCCATACGGTATGCACGTCAAACGAAAGCGGATTGATATGGATTTCGGGAATGCCAAGCAGGAAGTCCGTGTCCGGCGCGTCCGGCGGCAGGGTGAGGGTGCGCGTTTCGGAAACCATGTATACGCCGGCCTTCGTCGCGATAATGGTCACGGCCGCCGGCCGGCCATAGACATGTGTGAGCGCATAGGCGCCGGACACGTCGGTGGTCGCGGACTGGGAGAATGGGCCGGAAGCCGTGATGATGGCGCCGGATACCGGATTCATCGTCAGCGCGTCTTTCACATGCCCGGAGATGGTGGCGGTGGTGAACGTGAAGTTCAGGCTCATCACGCTCGATGTTGCGGCGAGCGACTGGATGGTAGTCGGCAACCAGTTCGTCCTGGCCGTAGAAACGGTATAACCGCCTGCCATGAGGAGGGCCGAGTAGCGACCCTGTGCGTCGGTGATGAGCGCAACCGGGAAGAGACCGTCGAACGTGATGGTCACGCCGGGGGCTGGGGCGCCGTCCAGGAAAGCCAGGCCAGAGACGACCGTAGTGCGGTATACCGGCAGGGTGAGCGGGAATTGCCAGAGTCCGCCCGCATTGTCAGTAATGGTGACTTGCAGGCGGAGGCTGCCGGGCGTCGTCATGCTGCTGTCCGCGCGCACCTGGAAGGCGCCGACCGCCGTGGCGCCGTTGGTCAGGGTTCCCAGATCCGCCGTGCCGGACAAGACGGTTCCGTTGGTCAGCGCGGTCAGGCTGACATGCACGCCGTTAGCCGCAGTGGGTTGGGTGTTGCGAAACGTCAGGGATAGATTGATGGGCTCGTTCGGCTCAATCACGCCGTTGGTGTTGCCGGGTGCGTCGCTGAAGCTCCAATCGGTCAGCGCTACGGACGTGAGGCCGAGTTTGGCGATGTTCAAGCGTCCGCCGGTGACACAGCGACCGGCCAGATCCGGCACCTGATCCACGGCCGACAGGATGGCGTTCTTGATCTGCGCCGCATTCCAGTAGGGCGCGCGGCTATAGGCCAGGGCACAGGCGCCAGCCACATGCGGCGTGGCCATGGACGTGCCGCTTAACCACTGGTATCGGTTGCCCGGCTGGCAGCTCAGAATACCCACGCCCGGCGCGCCCAGATCCACGGTCATTTCGCCGTAATTCGAGAAATACGCTCTGGCATCGCCGGAATCCGTGGCTGCCACGGAGATAATGTTCGCGCAATCGTAGGAGGCGGGATAAGAATAAGCTGCATCATTGTCCCAACCGTCATTACCGGCAGCCGCGACAAAGAGGACGTTGGAGTTTCCGGCGTCGGCAATGGCGTCGCGCAGCCCCGTGTTGAACCCGCCGCCGCCCCAGGAGTTGGAGGTCAACTTTGCGCCCATTTTGGTAGCATAGTAGATGGCCTCGATGGCGTCGGAACTGGCACCCCCGCCGCTGCGGCTCAGAAACTTCAGGCCGACCAGCGAAACTTTCCAACAGACACCTGCCACGCCGATATTGTTGTTGCCGACGCCGCCGATGGTTCCGGCGCAGTGCGTGCCGTGATAGTGGTCGTCCATGGGGTCGTTGTCGTTGTTGCAGAAGTCCCAGCCATGCCAGTCGTCAATGTAGCCGTTGCCGTCGTCGTCCACGCCATTGGTGCGCTTGTCACGTCCTGAGGCGTCCAAACCGGTTTCGCCGGGATTGACCCACATGTTGTCTTTCAAGTCCTCGTGGTGGTAGTCAATGCCGGTGTCAATGACGCCCACCAGGACTTCGCGGCTGCCGATGCCGTTGTCCCAGGCGGTGGTGGCGCGGATATCGCCCAGCGTCGGGGCGGTTAAGATCAGTACCGTGACTGCGGAGTTGGTCATGCCCAGCAGTTCCGCACCGGTCGTATCGGCGACGCCGACTGCGGGGATCCAGTCGCCCGGTCCGCCCAGTGTTCCGTTCAGATCGCCGGAGACATTGTTGTAAATGATGGCGGCGGCGGCGCCGGCGGCCTTGGCGTTGGTCACCTTTTGCGCGAAGGTCATGGCTTCGTCGTTGGTAGTGCCGCGTTGGATCAGGGCGATGTAGCCGCTGGCGATGGCGGGAAACTCGTTGGTAAGGCCATGACCACAGTCGTAGAGCAGACCGGTGACGCCGTTTGTGGGCGGCAGTGGCGCATACGTCATGTTGATCGCGGTATAGCTGTTGCTGGCGGCGATAACGGCTAAATTATAGGGAACCTGCCCGGTATTCTTCATCCCCCACAACTGATTGAACATGGGGTCGTTGGGGGTGGTTTCGCAGGCGTAGACAATGTAGTCTGCTTCGGCCGATGCGATGGCGTACGGCTTATTCGCCAGGGAGGCCAGCGCATTGGGGACGGTATCCACTTTCGGGTTCGGGTACTGCACCAGATAGAGGCCAGGGCCGGGCGCGCGCAACTTGCGCAAGATCGTGCCGTTGTTGGCGGCTACCGCGGCCGACAAATCCGCCTCCGTGGCACCGGGGTTTGCTTGCACGGTCACGTGATCTGCGACCATGGCAGTTTGCGAAATGCGCGTGGCGTCGGGCGCGTAGGGCGTGGCGGCAGGAGATGGGCTTGTGGCGTCCGGAGCGTGGCGGCCGGCACGTGACGGATAAGGCGCGGCGGGGGTCGGTTGTTGCGTGGCGGGTTGCGCGGGCATGCTCCCGGCGCCGGACACGCTGTTCCCGCCACGTGTTTCCCACACTTCCACCACCCGCACGAATGGATACTTCATCTCCGTTTGCACCACCCGCACCCGTTCGTAACGCCCATCCGGGCCAACAGGGCCGATCTGCTCGTCCAGGACTTTGGCGTTGGCATAGCGGTCATTGTTCGTGGCCGGTGGCGTAACAACCCCTTCGGGCGTAACATGTTGACGCCCGGCGATGGTGGCCATTGGCGAAGCCGCCGAGTTGGGCATGCGAAGTGCGGCAACACCGACGGGGCCGGCTGCCTGCGGTGCGACGCGCGCCACAGGCGCAACAACGGCAGGTTGCGGAGCTGGCGCGGCGGCTGACGAACCGACCGGGGTCGGGACCGCAGCGGATCGATGGGTTGGCAAGGAGACCAAAGACGTTTGCCGAGGGTCGTTTGGCCGCGCGGGAAACAGCCACATGGCCACCAGAAGGGCGAAAACTCCCATGGCCACAGCCGTCAAATCCCACCGATTGGTTCGCCCGCTTACTATTTTCAAGAAGATACTCCGGCTTGGTTGTAAAAGAGACTGCTTTGTGGCGCACCTTCCACGCAGGCGCGAGTGCAGTGTCTGTACATACTTAGCCGAAGTCGGCGAAACCCAATGAATAATATTTTAAATGCAAAAAACCGGTATCCGAAAGGATATTCGCGAAGGGGAAACGAGCCGAAATCGTGGTGCTTCAGCACCAGACGACGTGTACCGGCTGGCCATCCGGTGACGTACGCGTTTCGCAGCTCAGGCGCGCATCCCATGGTTTGGCGCGCGCTTCGGGGCGGCGGTCGAAAATGACCAGGTGGCGGGTATCCGCAGCCATGGTGTTGGCATAGCGGGCGATCTGCTCAAGGCCTTGGGCCATCGTCGCCTCACGCCCCATGCGCGGATGCACGAGCTTGATCTCCACAATATTCGTCCGCCCGCCGAAACGAATGCCCAGGTCCACCCGCCCACGGCCGGCGGCGTATTCGCGGTCAATCATGCCGCCGCCGTTGATGATGCGTTGCAGGAACCCCATCAACAACAGGTGCGGAAAAGCCTCGGTATAGTCAGCCTTCTCCTCCCAGATCTCCGAATGCCAGGCCCAGAACTTCTGAAACTCAGCCAGCAACGCATCCATGTCCAGCCCGCCGTCGTCACGCTGCCATTTGAACTGGGGCTGCGGCACGTTATCCTGATAGTTCTGGCTGAGATAGCGGGCGATCACCTCGCGGTAGATGGCGTTGGCTATGACCAGCGATCCTTCCCAGATGATCAACCCGAGATCCAGGCACAGCTCCACGTCGCGATCAGAACGGCCCACCGGATCGTCCGAACTGCCGGTGATCATCGGTTCTATCACCTTGCGCACCCGCGGGTCTTTGAGGCGTTCGCCCAGCGAGTCAATATGCGTTGCCCGCGCCAGAATCAGCCGGTCTTTCGCGTCGTCCACATGCGCGGAAATGACCGCCATGCCCTCAGGCGTGACGCGCAGCACGCATTCCTTGCATAGCGCGTTGACCAGCCAGGGTTGTCCCGAGGTGTAACTCCAGATTCGATCCAGCGCAGCAACCTCGAACCGCTGTCCATGTTCTTCCGTGTACTGCGCGGTCAGCGCGGCGATGTCGCCGCGGGAGAAGTTGCCGAGTGTGACCGAGTCTTCCTTGATGTTGAACGGGCTGCCGGGGTTGACCGGCAGGCCATCCTTGCTGCGCACCAGGTAGTCGCGCAGGTCGCGCATCCCCACCAACGCCACCGAGACAGGAAACTTGCCCACGCCGCGTCCGGCAAAGCCGCTGCGCAACTGGCGCAAAAGGCTGACAAGGGCCGGTCCTTCCACCACGTCAACTTCATCGAACAGCACGATCAGCTTCTTCGGGGCAACCCGGGTGGCCCACTCTGCCAACTGGCGGTTGAGCCTAGTTTCGCACGGTCCGTCGACCAGCGGGGGAATAGGCATGTTATTGCGTGCGGCCGACTCGATAATTGTACTCACCATTGCCGGTATCGCTATTTCCGTTTCCGGCACGCCCTGACAGCATTCCAAGCTAACATAGCAAGCGATGGATTCCTCGCCGGCGTTGATCTCGCGCATCCAGCTCTGCAGGAAGGTCGTCTTGCCGGTCTGGCGCGGGGCGTGCAGCACCCAGTAGAGTTCGTCGCGGATATAGCGATCCAGGCTGGCGCCAATCAGTCGGTCCGCTGGCGGCAGCATATAATGCAGCCGCGGCATACAGGGCCCGGTGGTGTTGAAATAGCGCGCCATGCTCCATCAACCTTATTGTTCGCCAAGATTTGTCGCCGTGGGTCTGCGTGATCAAGACGATCCACACGCAGAATCGCACATCCAACCCAGTCGTGGCAACCCAAAACAGAGCCCCAAAACCGCGAGAGTTGGGCGCGTGATTCAAAAGCTTTTGGCCACAGAGTGTACCGAGAGCGATGAGGGCACAGAGAAATTGGAGCGAACGACTTTAGCGTCGGCTGCTTGTCCGCCATAGCCCTGAGCGAAGTCGAAGGGGCGACGGCGGATCCGCAGCCGACCGGTCTTTCCGTTCTCTCAACTTCAACAATCAGCGTTCCTTGTTCGATATTCTGCGGTTTTGTCTCCAGTTTCCAGTCTCCAGTTTCGAATTTCCATTTTCTTCACCGACCACTGGTTTCTGTCCTCGCCTTCTTCATCTCCCGGATTACCACATTGGCGAAGCGGAATTGGCCTTCGATCACCTCCAACATCACGTCCACGCCTTCGCCGGAAGAGAGAAATGTCGTCTCCGCGATCAACTCACCGTTGAAGTACAACTTGGCGGCGAGGCAGGGGTTTCCTTGCGCATCGGTCGTGCGCGTACACTCCCAGCGCACCTGGTTCCATTCGCCGGGGGGACGGGCCTGCGGGGTGACGCGGCACTGCATGCCGATTTCAAGTCCTTCCATAGCGCGACGCAACGGGCCATCGTACGTGTATTCATAAGCAAAGACGTACGCGTCAGCCTTTGTTTTGACGGTCTCGGTCACCATGCCCACGCGCGGCCCGCCCGGCGCCTTGCCCACCAGTTCCGCCACGGGTACGGATTTGCCGCCGCGCTCCACCGTGACGACCCGAATGTCGGGGCACGCCTGCGTCGTGGTCGGCTGCATGCTGCCATCGCCCCGCTTGGTGTACAGGTGCCACTTGCCAAACCCCTCCGCGAACGAATCATGGAAGAGGATTGCGCCGTCCTCGGAAACGCGAGCGGCGGCGGCCGGCGGCGGCGGTTCGACAACCTTGCGCAGGACGCCATCCTGCACCCGCGCCGACTCGCCAGCGGAGACGATCTCCTGCTGCGTGGCCGTGGCAAAGGCGACCTGGCCGGTCTGCACGCTCAGGAGCGAACTATTCGTGGTCACGGCCAGTTGCAGCATGGTGCCGAGCACCGTGGCGGTGGCGTGTGGCGTGGTCAGCGCCATGGCCTCGCCAACCTTCTGTTTCGCCACCCGCGCCGAGAGCGTGCCGGTATCGAGCTGTATACGCTTGCCGCGCAACTTGTTAACCAACCAGAAAAACCGTGTGCCCTGTCCTGCGCCGAGCGTCAGCGACGTATTTTTCTGCAACTCCACGAGGGTGCCGTCGGCATAAGCCAGCTTCGCGTAGCCATCGGGCCCAAGCGTTAGGTGGGTGCCGGGTTTGAGGGTGGTGGGACGCAGAACTCCGGACTCCGGACTCCCTGAAACCTGAACACTGAACACGCCCCCTCCTGAACCCTGAACCCTGAACCCCTCCACCCGCCCCCTGGCTTCCACCAGCGTCGCGACCACGGCCTTCTGCGCCTGCCTGCCCTGCCACAGGTTGACTCCGCCCACACAAGCCACCAGCGCGGCCGCCGCGGCGACGCTCCGGAACCACCATGCCTGCCACACCGCCGGTGCCACAGTACTCACCCGCCCCCGCGTATTGGCCATGTTTTCTGCCGGGGTAGCCGCCATTTCCGCCAAAGCTTGCGTAATCATGGCGTCTTGCGTGGCCATCTGATGCAAATATCGCGCAAGTTCCAGATTTTCACGGACCGCCCCATCCAAGCGTGCCAATTCTTCTGGCGTCGCGGTTCCATCGAGATACCGCGAGGTCAGCGCTTCTTGTTCCGTAGTAATCATACGGTACCCGTCTGTGCCACACGCACGGCTTTCATGGATTCATCGACACATTTTCGTAAGGCCCGGCGAAGGCGCACCATCAGCATCTCCACGGCGGCCACATTCTTTCCGATGCGCACGGCAATATCGGCCAAGGACGCGCGCTCCTGAAAACGGAGCGCCACCACGTTCTTATGGTTGGGGGGCAATTTATTTAAGCAGCCCGCCAGATACGCAAGTCGGGCATCTTCATCCATAGGAGACTCACCGGCGACCGTGGCGAGCAAGTCAACCGTCTCATCCGAAAAAACCAGTCGCGAGCGGGCCTCGCGCTGTCGTTGGCGTCGAACCTGCATTTTGGCAATACCCATGGCCCAGGCAGCAAAATTGCGGGATTGGTCAAATTCGTCGAACTTCCGCCACAACACGGAAGACACTTCCTGAAATACGTCATTCGCGCTGACCGGATCGCGCAGCACCGCCAGGAGATAGCCGCGCAAAGAAGGCTGGGCCGGCAGGAAATACCGCAAAAAAGCATCCTGTTCCAAGTTTTCACGCATACGGCACGACTCCCATCACACTATCTTCGCACAACTCGCGAAAACCCAACACGAAGAATGCCATCCAACCGTACGCACGTACGCATCGTCCGTACGCGTCAACCAATACACGCGGGTTGCGGTCGATCATCGTGTAAGCAGGTCGAGTGGTGGCTCAAGGGCGCGCTGAGACGCAAACCCTTCGCTCGGTAGCGCCAGGTGCAGCAGCAGGGCCGTGTCCAGCATGTGGCCCAACTCGTCGAGATCGGGAATGGCCCCGGTCTTTAACCGCTGCCACACCTGATTTAGGCGCGGAGGATAAAACGCCAGTTCATAGCAATACTGCAACTTGGCCCGTCCGGTCATGTCAGCCCGCCCCTCCACATCTCCATGTCGGCCTTCAAATTGTGAAGGTTCTCCCGCACCAGCGGATCGAGCGCAAACGGAACCGGAAGCCGGGTGACGGCGGCCTCGACATCTGCGATATCCACAGCCCCCTGGGTGAGCAGGTAGCGGAGGTCGCCTTGATCGACGTCGGAGTACGGCCCGGCCACATCCACGTCAAGACTGGTTCGGTCCGGCTCGCCCAAAAGGATGCAGGCGGCGCTTCCATAGATGTAGAGCGTAGCTTGAGCCCGCAAGGCGTTATCAAGACCCTCGAGGTAAGCCAGCAGTTCCGGCCTGTCCATGCGTTAAAGTATAAGGAGAGTGCGCCGCATCGTCCACTTGAATCACACCCCTGCAGGCAGAAATGCCCGCAAGCACGAGGTGCTGGTGGCGTAGTACGGATAGGACGTACAAGCTGCACTCCGAGCGGGGGTCGGTACACCTCAGTGTCGGATAGCGGCGGTTATGGAAAGTATTCTGGCGGGTCGAGAGTGGCCGGAACCGGGTAGGCGGGTGTCGGCGAACCTTTGCCCAGCAACTCCATCCCTAGTCGGTGATCGACACCGGCGCGGCACCTGGACAGGTGTTCGGCTCGGCGGGAGCCTCGCCCAAGTCTGGCGGCAGGGCCCTCGACGATGCCATGCGCACGGCGGGACCAGCGGCCCCGCCCCAAGCGTGGTTCACACACCTGAACCCTGACCTCTCGCTTGGCGGCCCTTCGGCTTAGCTACGGATGACGCGGATGGCGCGGATTACGTTTGGGTAAGCCAGTAATTGCCGCCTGACACTGCCAATCAGCTCACCTGCCGACGGCTACGGCGGGTCCGGCGGCCCCGCCCTACCGGATGCGTTTCGTCTATGATCCAGTGGTGTGTCCCCGAAATGACTAGACCGTAGATGGGCATCCGCGTTTCGTTGCACACGCTTTGATTCACCACCCGCTACGCTGGAGACACGGAGGCACGGAGCTGGCGTAGCGTTTCCGTGCCCTCTTCCGGAGGACTGTTGCGCGGATTTGCCACGCTGTGCGGCCATGA
>CAIOST010000035.1 GCA_903861045.1 uncultured bacterium
CCGCCCTACCAGAACGACCGTGGAACCGACAGATTGTGGTAGGGCGGGGCCGCCGGACCCGCCGTCATAACGTGAAGGAGCATAACGATGGCAGAGACAAACCAAGCGCTGGCCGCGCGGCTGGTGCAGGCACGGCAGGCGATCATGCGCGAGGTGGGCAAGGTCATCATCGGCCAGGACGAGGTCGTGGAGCAGATCCTGATTGCGTTCTTCGCGCGCGGTCACAGCCTGATGGTCGGCGTGCCCGGGCTCGGCAAGACGCTGCTGGTCAAGACGCTGGCCGCGGCCCTGGACCTCAAGGCGAACCGCATCCAGTTCACACCAGACTTAATGCCGGCGGACATCACCGGTTCGGATATTCTGGAAGAGAACCAGACCACCGGCCGCCGCGAATTTCGCTTCAGTCCAGGGCCGATCTTCACGAATCTGTTGTTGGCCGACGAAATCAACCGGACCCCACCAAAAACGCAGGCCGCGCTGCTGGAAGCGATGCAGGAGCATCAGATCACCGTGTCCGGCACTTCGTACGCGTTACCACAGCCGTTTATGGTGATGGCCACACAGAACCCGATTGAGCTGGAAGGGACCTATCCGCTGCCCGAAGCGCAGTTGGACCGCTTCATGTTCTGTATCGCGGTGGGCTACCCCGATGCGGCCAACGAGTCACGGATCTTGCTAGAAACCACTCGCGACGCGCGGCCGGATGTCCGGAAATGTCTGGATGGATCGGCGCTGTTGGAACTGCAGGCCGTGGTTCGGCAGATCCCCGTCAGTGAACATGTGGCGCAGTATGCGGCGGCGCTGGTGCGGGCCACGCGGCCGGACTGCCCTGAAGCGCCGGATTTCGTGGGCAAGTGGGTCCGCTGGGGGGCTGGCACGCGCGCCGGCCAATATCTCCTGTTGGCGGCCAAAACCTATGTGGTCCTCGCTGGCCGACACACGGTGTCATGTGCGGACATCCGGCGCCATGCGTTGCCGGTGCTGCGGCACCGTATCTTCCGGAACTTCTCCGCGGCGAGCGATGGGATTACGACGGACGAAATCGTCAAGCGCGTGCTTGCGGCGGTGAAGGAACCATCGTACTGAGCGGTCTTGGCGGGTAAGCGATGTCTAGCTACAAATATCTGCCAGTCCAACTGGCCGAGACGCTGACAGGCGCGGGACTCACGGTCCGGCGTCCGGTCCATGGTGCACAGGTTGGGCGCCATCGTTCGCCGCATCACGGTTCCTCGGTGGAGTTCGCCGAGTACCGGGCCTATACGCCGGGTGACCCGACCAGCCTGATCGACTGGCCGGTGTATGCGCGGACCGACCGCTACATGATCCGGCAGTTCTATGAAGAGACGAACCTGCGCGGCTATGTGCTGCTGGATGTTTCGGGGAGCCTCGGCTTCCGGGGCGACGGCCCGCTGTCGAAGATGGAGTGCGCCGCCTATTTAGCGGCCGGCCTGATGTATATGCTGGTCAGCCAGCGCGATGGCGCAGGGTTGATCACGTTCGATGCCAAGCTGCGCGAGGTATTCAAGCCGGCCGGATCGTCAGAGGGGTTGCGCCCGCTGCTGCTGCACCTGGAGAGCCTGGCGCCGGCGGGCGCAGGTGACATTGAGGCCGCCCTTCACCAGGCGACGGCTGTCATGCCGAAAAAGAGCCTGGTCGTTTTGATCTCAGATCTGCTGCAGGATGCGGACAAAATCTTGCGCGGTATCAGGCATCTGTATCACGAGGGGCACAATATCGTCGTGCTGCAGGTCATGGACCGGGCGGAGCGCCAGTTGTCGCTCGGCGGTGTGGCGGAACTGCACGATCTGGAGACGCAGGCGAAACTGGTCGTCGAAGTCGATGCAATCCGCGACGCGTATGAGCACGCCGTACGGCAGCATCTGGAGAAGATCAGGGTCGGCTGCAACGAGTGCCAGGCCGTGTACCGGCTGGTGGATACGGCGGATGCGGTCGAAACCGTTTTAGGCGGGTTATGCCGGGGATGAAAGCAGGCCCGCCATGAACTTCCTATGGATGCTCCCCCTAGCGCTGCTGCCCGTGCTGTTTCATCTGCTTCTGCGGGTGCGCAAGCAGGTGGTGCTGTTTCCTTCGCTGATGTTCTTCTTGCAGGCAGATCCGAAACTCGGCGCGCGCAAGCAGATCCGTGAGTGGCTGGTGCTGCTGCTGCGCTGCCTGGCGATTGCCTGTCTGCTGCTCGCGCTCTCGCGTCCGGTCTGGCTGGCCAGCGGCGGGTCGGGCGCGGTGGCCCAGGTGGTTATGATCGACAACTCCGCTTCCATGGCAGGGGCCGCGCCGGATGGCCGGTCGAAGCTGGCCGTGGCGCTGGATGCGGTCGCGGCCATGGTTGGCGCTAAGCAGGCATCTGATCCGATGGCCGTCATGCTGACGGTGGACGATCCCGCGGCGGCTGTGCCGGAGGGGTTCGTCTCACAGCGCGAGACGTTGCGCGCGCTGCTGGGCCGGGTCAAGGATACGCAGGCCTCGGGATCACCGGCCAGCGCGCTGGCACAGGCTAGCGCGCTGCTCAGTCGGAGTTCGCTGCCGCGCCGGGAGATCCATCTCTTCACGGATTTGCAGGAGGTGGAGTGGGGCGCCATCGCGCACACGCCGCTGCCGCTGCCCGCGTCTACGCGCTTGGTGGTTCACAGGATTGCGTCCCAGCCGCAGGACGCGCCCAACGCGGCGGTGGCCGGCATCGCGCTGCCGAACAAGCGCCTGCTGGCCGGGCGGCGCTACCTCGCGGCGGTTACGCTCCAGAATACATCGAAGGAGGAGGCCCGGATCAGACTCGACACCACGGATCAGAACGGACTTAAGTCTTCGCAACCGGTGGCCGTGCCGGCACAGGGGACGCGGGTGGTGAGCGTGCCGTTCGAGACGCGGCAACCGGGGACTGGTTGGCTCGGCGTCGAAATCGGGCACGATGCGTTCCGGACTGACAATCAGGCCTTTACCACCTTTACCGCGCAGCCAAAGAAAAAGGTGCTTTTCCTCGGCGCCGCCCAGGACTTTGGCAATTTGCCGCTGGCGCTATCGCCGACGGGCGACGGGGCGCTGACCGGCCTCGTGCCTGTTTTTAAAGGGGCGGGCGCTGGCATCGCCGCGGAACTGCAAGCGGAGTGCGCGCTGGTGGTGGCGCGCTGGAGCGGCTGGCCCGGCGACAAGGGCGAGGCCGAGGCCCTGCGCGTGTATGTAGCGCAAGGCGGGAATCTGCTGCTGGTGCCGGCCACTAGCGGCCCGCCACGGGTGCCGGCCTGGATTCCGGTGAGCTTGCAGCAGTCGGTGACCAGCGCGGCCGGGCTGCCGCTGGTGGTGACCGGCCGCAAGGACGCCGTGTGGGATGATCTGCGTAGCAGTGCGGGGGAGGTAGTGCTGCATCAGTGGCGTGCGTTCCAGGCGCAGACGCTGTCGTCGGCGACGAATGCGGTGCCCTTGCTGTCGCTGGAAAATGGCGCGCCGGTGCTTTCGGTGGCAGCGCTCGGCGCCGGTCGCGTATTCTTAAGCGGGATGCGGTTTGATGTTACGTCGACCACGCTGCCGGTGAAGGCCGCGTTCCTGGCGCTGGTGCAGAGCATGGCGCTGGCCGGCGGCCCTGCCGCGGCGCAGAGCCGCACGCTCGTCGCCGGCGGGCGTTGGCCGGCGCAGGCGGACCCGGCGGCGGCGGCCAGCATCCACACCGTGGCCGGCGCCGTGGTGGAGTGGCAAGGGCGCGCCGGTGAGATGCCCAGCCTGCCACGCAGCGGCGTGTACGAGCTGGCGACCGGGCAAGACACGTGCCTGCTGGCGGTGCGCGCGGCGGAGCGCGAGGGGCGCACGGCCTTCATCGGCTCGGCGACCATACCAGCTTTGGCCGGCTTGACCTACACGGTGGCGGACTATCAGGATGCCGATGCGCTGCTCCGTAACCTGCGGCGTGCGCGCACCGGCTTCGACCTCTATTTGCCGTTCCTGCTGCTGGCGCTGCTCGCGGTGCTGCTCGAGGCGTGGCTGATTGGTTGGTTCGCCGTCTTGTATCGTAGCCTGCAGGCGCGGCTGACGCGACGCCAGGCGCTGCTGCTGGTGCCCAAGGGTGTCGTTGCGCTGCTGCTGGTCATGGCGCTGCTTGACCCGCTTTGGACCAGCACGGTCACGCTTTCATCCGCGAATCGGCTGCTGGCGGTGGTGGATGTTTCGTCGTCGATGGATGTGAAAGACGATGGCGCGCGCAGCCGGTTGGAGCGCGCCTCGGCCGCGCTCGAACGGCTCAGGCAACAGCTTCCGGCCGGGCTGGGCCTGACCGCGCTAGAGTTTGATACGGCTCTGCGCGAGGTGCCCGGCCGGCCCGGCGCCTCCGTGAACCTTCAAAAGCTCCGCCAGACCGACCTGGGCGGTACGCTGCTGGCGCTGGCGCGCCGCGCGGATCTCGCCGCGTATGCGGGGGTGATCTTGCTCACGGACGGCGGGGATGAACCGGCGGATCACGCCGAGCTGCCCTCCGTGCCTTTGTATGTCGTGGGGATCGGCAACGACCTGGCACAGGCCGGCGATCTGGCGGTCGCGGAAGTCGCATGCCCCGCGACGGTGGAAAAGCTAGCCACGTTTGAAATTGCCGTGGACCTGTCGGCGCGCAGGCAAGGTGCCTTGGCGGCCTCTGATCTGTCGCATACGGCGGTGGTGCTCGAACGCGAACAAGACGGGCAGTGGATCAGGGAAAGCGCACAAACCGTCAATCTGGCCAACGGCTGGGCGCGCTCGGTCTTCCCGGTGACCTGTCCGGAACCGGGGCGGCAGCGCTTCCGCGCGAGCGTGCCGCTGTTGCCAGGCGAAGTTTCGCATGCGAATAACAGCCGTGTTATCAGCGTGGACGTGCGGAAGAAAACGTTGCACGTGCTATACTTTGCGCGGGAACTGGGCGCGGAAATGAAGGTGCTGCGGGGCGAGTTGCTCCGTGACGCCGGCGTGACCTTCACGGCCTTGTATCGGACGACAGGCGAGCGCTTCACGGTGCAAGGCGGCAAGTTCCCCGGTGACGATAGCCTAGCGGCCGGGTTCCCCACGGATCCTGCCATATTGCGGTATTTTGACTGTATCATGGTCGGCTCGGTGGCTGCTGCCGACTGGCAGGATGGACAGATGCAGGCGCTGCGGACGTATGTCGAAAATGGCGGCGCGGTGGTCTTTCTCGGGGATGAGGCCGCGGCCGGCAGCGGCGAGGGCGCGCGCAGCTTCGGGCCGCTGCTGCCGTGGGATACGGCGGAGCGCGGCGGCGACATGCTGCATGGGGCGTTTGCCGTCAGCGTGCCAGCCGCGGCGTCGAGCCACCCCGTGGTGGCGGGCCTGCCCGCGCTGTTGGCGCAGTCGGCCGGCGCGACGGTGGCGTCACTGCATAGGGTGGGTGCCGTACGGCCGGGTGCGACGGTGCTACTGACGGTAACGGTAGAGCGGCAGACGTGCCCGTTGGTGGCGCTCCAGCGCTTCGGCAAAGGGCATGTGCTGGCAATGGCGAGCAACACCCTGTGGCAGTGGGCGAAGCGCTCGCCGGACCTGCAGCAGGCGTACGGGCTGCTGTGGCGGCAGGCGGTGCGTAACCTGGCGGCGAGTCTGGATGGCGGGCAGTTGCTGGCGGTGAAATGGAGCGCGGAGGGCTACCGGCCGGGCGAGCAGGCGGTCGTGGAAATACGCCCAGTGCTGCCGGCGGCTGAGCAAGCGCTGCAGCTCACGGCGAGCTTCCAGGTGGACGACACCAGGCAGTCGGTGCCGGTCGAGCCGCTGCAGGGGCAGCTTGGGTTGTATGCGGTGAAGTATACTTTTGAGAAGCGCGGCACCTACACCTTTGCGCTCGCCGTGCGTCAGGGCCATAATGTGCTGGAAACGTATGAGAAGACGCTGCCGGTCGGCGCCTTGGCCGGCGAAGGGAGCCGCCTGGAACTGGATGAAGCGGCCTTGCAGCGCCTCGCGCAGCGCAGCGGCGGCGCGTACTACCGCGAACAGCAGAGCGACCGGCTCGCGCCAGACCTGGCGGCCCGCCACCTGACAAAGAATGTGACATCCGAAGTTTCGCTCGTGTCTGGTTCGCCGTGGTTTGCGCTCCTTTTTGTGGGCGTGCTGGCGTGTGAATGGCTGATCCGCCGGAAGCGGAATCTTTTTTAGGAGGGGCAAGCTTGTGCGCTGGGTAGGCTTAATTCTGATGGCGACCATACTGGGCGGGCGCTTGGCGCTCGGCCAGGACGAGGCCGGCCGGGTTGGCACGGTGGAACTCTCCAACGGCGAGCTTCTGGAAGGGGTGATCTCGACCACCCCGGGCGCGCCGTTGCGGCTGCAGGTCGGTAAGGACGTGAAGGACGTGCCGCTGGCGGCGGTGCAGGAGTTGCGCTTCGTGCCCGAAGCGGAAACGCTGGAGCAGAAGTGGCGCTTCGTCGAGGCGGGGCGCACCGCGAAGCAGAAGTGGGGCCTGCCCTATCCGGTGCGAGCCCTGCAAACGCAACTGCTGCTCAGCGGCGGACGGATTTTCACAGGACACCTGTACACGACGGTGCTGTATGTGGCGCAGTCGAACGAGACGGTCAAGGTGGTGATCAAGGCCAAGGACAAGGGCACGGAGGGGCAGACGTTTCAGGATGTGGTCTATCCGGTCAGAATCGCCTGGGCGGGCGCCGCAACCGCGCTGCCGGGGGATATCCATATTGAGGCGGGGCCGTCGCCGGACGTGCAGCTCGTGACGCTGGCGCGCGGCTCGCTGCTGCGCTTGGCGGCGCGGACGGAGCATGGCGCACTGGTGCTGCCGGCCTTGTCGACCCCCGCGGTCTTTGTCGCGGTGCGCACGGGCGGCGTGTACCGGGTCGGCTGGCCGGCGCTGCGTGAGCTGGCACTGACGGAAAAGATCGAAAAGGCCATGGCCGATGTGCGCGACTTCTTTGATGCGCATCAGATCCTTGGCACTTGGCAGGACGGGGATGAGATCTACTCGCTCCAGATGATGCACCGCCAAGGCCAGACGTCCTTGCGGGAGGAAAAGTCGCAGCCGTGGCGTCTGGAGATCTGGCGCTGGAAGGAGCAAGCTGGTCAACTGATGCTGGCCGGGCGCGGTTATTTCTTCCGCGGGATTCTGGACAAGACATCGGCGCCGCCAGCAGTCAGGCTGGATTCGGCGCTGTGGAACCTGGAACTGCACGATAAGCTGAGGCTACCATGAACGCCAGCCATTCTCAGTATGGCCTTGTGGCGGCGGGTCCGGCGGCCCCGCTACCAATACAGTGTGAAATCGACGAATTGTGGCAGGTAGGGCGGGGCCGCCGGACCCGCCGAGCGTTATAATGAGAATTGCTGCATGAACGAAGCAAGGTCAGTGAGAGCTTGGCTAGCGCGGGCTGGCCGCATATCGCGGCTTTCATCCGCGCTACTCGGCGCCTTGTGGTGGGCGGTAAGCGCCATGGCCTGCGGGCTGGCGCTGGTCGTGCTGGATAACGTGCTGAATCTGCCCGCGGGCCTGCGCTTGCCGCTGGCGCTGGCCGCTGGCGTGTTTATCGTAGTCGGGTTTGTGCGTCAGGTGGTGCAGCCACTGCTCCGGCGCGATAGCCTCGAGCGGACCGCGGTGTCGCTCGAGCGCTCCCGGTCGATCAGTCATAATCTCCTGATCAATGCCTGCCAGTTGGAACAGCGTGCGGTCGGGGCGGCGGAGCGGGAATTCGTCGAACGCACGCTGGCGGAGGCGCAGATCGCGACGGCCGGGATTCGGCTCGCGGCGCTCTGGCGCCCACGCCTGCTGGCCAAATGGGGCCTAGCCGCGGCCGGGCTGCTGGTCGCTTGGTGGCTCTATGCCGCGCTCTTGCCGCGCCAGACCAGCAACGCCTTGGCGCGCTATGCGCTGCCACTGGGCGATATTCCGCCCGCGGGCAGCGTGCTGATCGGTCTTACACCGGGGTATGATCTGTCGCTACGCGAAGGGGACGATCTGCCCGTAACGGTCGTGGTGGCCGCGGCGGGTGGCGCCACGAAGCGCGCGCTGGCCGCGCCGGTGCTCGCCTGGCAGGAAGGTCGCCAGCCCGTCCCACCGACGCGCACCGGCCGTGAGCTCATCGCCCTGTCGCAGGATGCCAACCATCCCGGCACGTACCACTACGTGTTCCGCGCGCTGCCACGCTCGTTTTCCTTCCGGGTGCTGGCGGGTGACAGCTATACGCGCGCGGTGCGGGTGACGGTGCGGCCGCGGCCGCGGATCCTGTCGGCGATCTATGTGGTACAGCCGCCGGCGTATACGGGGGGGCAGCTACAGGAGGCGGATGGGCCCCCCGCCGCGCTGACCTGCCTGGCGGGCTCGCTAGTCGACGTGAAGCTGACGCTGGATCAGGCCGTAGCGTCCCTGGTGTGGCGGGGCCACGGCGTGGAGCGCCGTTTCCAGCGCGCAGCGCGCGGGTGGACGCTGCAGTTGGTGGTGACGAATGCCGGGGCGTACGAGCTTGTGGCCCACGACCAGGCACCGGCGCCGGCTGTGGTCATGGCCGCCGGCGCGGTCGTGCTGGATAGCGATCGCGCCCCGGAGGTGGACTTCGTGACAGAAAACCGTAACTGCTTTGTGGCACCGGGCACCAAGTTGCCGCTGGAGGTCAAGGCCTCGGACGACTACGGGGTGCGGCGTATTAGCATTGTGAGCCAGGACACCGGCGAGGTGGATCAGGGTCGCGGCGCGCTGCGCGGTCTCAAGCAGTGGGACTATCTGGGGCCGCCGGGCAAGCAGGGGACCATGGTTGAAAAATGTCAGGCGGAGCTGGAGGCACAGACGTTCCAGCCGGGGCACGCCTACCTGTTGGAGGCGTTGTGCTGGGATTTCCGGCCGGGGGCTACGCCGGCGCGCTCCAGGCCGATCATTCTGCGCGTGAAGTCGATCGACGAAATGAAGTTGGCGGCTGACGATCCGCTGGCCAAGGCGTTTGAGCTGCTGAAGCGCACGATCACGGAGCAGCGCCGGGCGAACGAAGGCACACAGAACTTGCAGACGCATCTGGCGGAGGCGCTGGCTAAGCAGTCGGTGGCAACGCATCAGGATGGGATGCGGCGACAGCAGGGGGTGGCGCAGGGGTTTGGCCAGCAGGCCCTGGCAGAACTGGACAAGCGCCCCGCCGAAGGCCGGTTGCTGAAAGACCGGCTCATGGTACTCGCAACGCGTGAGATGGAACTGGTGCTCACCGCGGTCGGCAAACTCAACGGCCAGGCCGGGGAGCTGCAGGCACCGCTCCTGAAGATCGCGGCGCGGCAGGAGTACATCCTGCAAGAACTCATCGAGCTGCTAGGGTCGGTGTTCCAGCAGCGCAAAGACGCGGCGAAGAGTGCGTCAGCCACGAAGACGGCCAAGGAACAACTGCCGGGGCCCGTGGCGACGGATAAGGCTAAGGGACTAGCGGATGACCTCGCGACGTTCATCCGCGCCCAACAGCCGATCATGTCACAGACCGCCAGCCTCATGGACCAGGGGCCGCAGGATCTCACGACGGAAAAGGAGGAGCTGCTGGGCGAACTGGCACGGGCGGAGGCGCAGTGGGCCAAGTTCCTGGCCGAGAAGCTGACCGATTTCTCTAAATTGCCGCAGCAGGATTTTGCCGATGGCACGCTGGCCAAGCAGTTAAACGAAGTCTACCAGGACGTGGACAAAGCCGCCGCCGCACTCTACGCCCAGAAGGTCGAGGTCGCTGTGCCGCAGGAACAGGCGGGCTTGGAGAAAGCCCAGGAACTGGAGCACAACATCGAGAAATGGCTTTCGAATAAACCGGACAACGTCAAATGGAGCATGGAGGAACCGGCTAATTCGGCCGATATCCCCATGGCGGAATTGCCGGCCGAGCTGTCAGACCTGGTCGGTGAGCTGCTCGACAAGGAAGAGCAGATGACGAAAGACGTGGAGGACGTGTCGAGTGCCTGGCTGGATTCGATGGATAAGGGTGCAGGTTGGGACGTGGGAGATGGGCCGATCTCCGACATGAGCGCCAAGGGTGTCACCGGTAATCTGCTGCCTAATGACAGTGAGATCAGCGGACGCTCAGGCGAGGGGCGCTCGGGCAAGAGCAACGGGCAGATGGTGCAGGACGCAGCGGTCGGCAAGGAGGGGCGGCAAACGCCGACGCGCGTCTCGCCCGGCCCGTTCGAGTCCGGTAGCGTGAAGGATGAGGCGCAGAATGACCCTGGCGGTGCCACCGGCGGCGGGAAGCTTTCTGGCGCCACGGAGCAGGGGCTGCACGGGCCCACCCCGCCGCCAGCTCCGGAGAAGATGGCGCGGCTCTCCGGCGCACAAGCCAAGATACGCCAGGAGGCGGAGGCGACGGCGCTGAAGTTACGCAAGTACAAGTTGCCGTCTGGCGATCTGGAGGCCTCCATCCAGGCGATGCGCCGGCTGGAAGCGGCTGCCAAGCAACAGCATGGGCTGGCCGTGCGCCAGGCGTTTAGTAGCGCGGTGGACGGGCTGGAGGAGGCGCGCCGCGCAGTGGGGGCGGAAGCGGGGTTGCTACGCGAGCGCTCGCAGTTGCCGGAACGCGTGCAACGCGAATTAATGAACGGCCTGCAGGATAGCACGCCGCCAGGCTACGAAGAGATGGCGGCCGATTATTTCAGGCAGATGGCCAGAGGTCCGAAATGAAGTGTCTACTGATAGGCGTCTCCCTGTGGGTGGTTGGCGCGGCTTGGGCGCAGACCAACGTGGTGCTGCCGAATGGCGGTCTGGAGAGGCCGGATCCGGTCGACGCGCGTAAGCCGGCGGATTGGGCGCTGCCGGACGGCCTCGGCGTACAGTGGACGCATGATGCCGCCGCGCCGCAGCATGGCAAGTGCCTGCGCCTCGACACGACGCCGAGCGAGCAGCAGATGCAGGCCCAGTGGACGAAGATGGGGCTGACCAATATCTGGCACATCCCCAAGCCGGCGCCGAACGCGATCGCCGACACCTACGGGCTCTCGTATGATTCGGCGCTGATACCTGTCAAATCCGGGCAGGCCTATCGGATCACGTTTGATTACAAGGGGGCGGCGGGCGGCAAGGTCTGGGTGCGCTGCTACGGGGTTTTCGACGGCGAACGCCGGCAGCGTTACGAGAAGGTGGTGGCCTGTGAGCCGACGGCCGGCCAGTGGCTGACGTTTAGCACGGTGCTGCATCCGACGTTGCATCGTCCGGATTGCACGCTCATGAAAGTCATGCTCTTCGCCACCCACCCGGCGGGTCAGTATTGGTTCGACAACATTCGGCTCGTAGAAATTTCCGCCGAGGAATACGCCCGGGCGAAATCGGCTGGGACGCAAAAGCGGGGCCGGTGACAAGGTTTGGTGCGTGGAGGGCGGAACCTAGATTCGTAACTTGAACTTTCCTTTGGCCGACAATACACGCGAGGGCAACTGGTTATAACGTGGGACCGCGAAACCATTTGGAACTGTCCGTGCGGATCTGGTGCATGGTCGTTAGTCTTTTGACGAACGAGCCTTGCGTAGCGATGGTCACGGTCATACAGATATTTGCCGGTTTCAGGCGTTCTTCCGGTGAGCGTCTGCCTGCCGTCCCCGGCGGCCTTGTGCTGGCCTTTACACACAAATATCCCTGGACAAATGTTTTCCGATCAGACTAGGCAATTTCATCCTAAATC
>CAIOST010000036.1 GCA_903861045.1 uncultured bacterium
ATTACGCACCTCCCTCCGGCAGCATGCATCGCCGCTGTTCGTGGTCACTGGGGTGGTGTAGAAATTCGTACCCACTGGCGCAAAGATCACGTCTTGCGTGAGGATGGCACGCGTAGCCGCACCCCAAATATCGCTGGCGCCTTGGCCCTGTTGCGCAATGTCACGCTGACAATCGCGCTCCGCTGTTTCCATGAAGAACCCCTGCCGGCGGTTATAGAACGCCTAGCAGAGACAAAATCCCAGAGCCTTCGATTACTGCAACGGCGGCGGTTGTGAACGCCAAAGGGAAAGACCATGCGCCCGGTGCCGGGCGCCTGCGTGAGTTCTTGCCTTGCGGCGGCCTCTTTGTCTACACTGACCGTCTATGGAAAAATCTGTTGTCATCATTCCGACCTATGACGAACGCGAGAACGTCGGGCCGATCGCACAGGCGGTGCTGCAGCATCTTCCCACGACGGATATCCTGTTTGTGGATGACAATTCCCCGGATGGCACCGGGCGGTTGATCGATGAGCTCGCCGCCAAGGATGCGCGCATCCAGGTGCTGCACCGCCCCGGCAAGCAGGGGTTGGGGCGCGCCTATATTGCCGGTTTCCAGTGGGCGCTGGCCCATGGCTATGAGCGGATCTGTGAGATGGATGCGGATTTCTCGCACGACCCCAAGGAACTGCCAAAGTTTATGCAGGCGGCGGAGACGGCAGACCTGGTCATCGGCTCGCGCTATGCCGGCGGTATCCGTGTGATGAACTGGCCCTTGAGCCGCCTGATGCTTAGCACCGGCGCCAGTGCTTACGTGCGCCTGATTACCGGTATGCCGATTTGTGACCCCACCGGCGGCTTCAAGTGCTTCCATCGGCGTGTGCTGGAGGCGATCGACCTGGAGCGGGTAACCTCCAGCGGCTACTCCTTCCAGGTGGAGATGAATCACAACGCCTGGATGAAGGGGTTTCGCATCCAGGAGATCCCCATCGTGTTCGAGGATCGGCGCATGGGGTACTCGAAGATGAGCATGGCCATCGCGCGCGAGGCGGTCTTTATGGTGCTGAAACTGGCGGCCCGGCATGGGTTCCGGCGTTCGCCGTTGCCGCAGAAGGCGAAGCGCGCGTAAGCGGCGTGCCCCAGCAATTCTCAGTATGGACTTATGGCGGCGGGGCCGGCGGACCCGCCCTGCCAATAACAGTGTTCCGTTGTATTGCAAAGGATTCTGCATGCCACCCCTGTTACAAGCGTTGCGCCCGAGCCAGTGGATCAAGAACCTGATCGTCCTGGCGGCTTTCTTCTTTGCCTGCTGGGACCCCAGCCAGCAGACGGCGGTGGCCAGTCCGATCGTGGCGGCCGGGCGCGTGGTGGCGGCGGCGCTGCTCTTTTGCGTGGTTTCCAGCGCCATCTACCTGATGAATGACATCCGCGACGTGGCGGCGGATCGGACCCATCCCGTGAAGCGCTTGCGCCCGATTGCCGCCGGCCAGGTGGGGATCCGCTCGGCGTGGGGGCTGGCGGGGGTGTTGCTGCTGCTGGGGGTGGGAGGCGCCTGGTGGCTCTCTAGGCCATTCGCCGGACTGATCTGTGGCTATGTGGCGCTGCAGGTGGCATACACCTTCTTCCTCAAGCGCGTGGCACTGCTGGATGTCTTTGTGATTGCGGTCGGCTTTGTGCTGCGCGCCGTGGCAGGTGCCCTGGTGATTGCGGTGCGCATCTCCCCCTGGCTGCTGCTTTGCACGTTTCTGCTGGCGCTCTTCCTGGGGCTCTGCAAGCGGCGCCACGAGAAGCGACTGCTGGAGGATGGCAAGGCCCATCATCACCGCCAGGCACTCGCCGGCTACGACGAGCGCCTGTTGGATCTGCTGATCGGCATGGCCGGCGCCTCCACCATGGTCTCGTACGCGATCTACACGCTCTCACCCGAGACCGTGGAGCGGTTTGGCACCAGCCAGTTGGGGCTGACAATCCCCTTCGTGGTCTTCGGTATTTTCCGCTACCTGGACCTGGTCTACCGCCAGGAGCAGGGCGGCCGGCCGGAGAAGGTCCTGCTGACCGACCGGGGCATGATCATTACTGTGCTGCTATATGTGCTGACAGCCCTGGTCGTGTTCGTGGTCGCACACCATGGCGGCGCACCGGTGGCCGGCTGAGGGACTACGGGCGCCGCGAAGGTCTCAGCGCGGAAGCATGGAAGAATGGACGACGGGAAGCGTGGAAGGGTGCAAGATGGACGCATTACTGCCTGCAGATCGCGAACGGTTGCGCCGCTTGGTGGCGCGTAAGCGGGAGATCGCCGACGACCCGGTGAACCGGGAACGCCGCACCGCGTGGTTGCGCCATGATGCCGGTACTGGCGGGCGCCCCATGATCCTGGCAGAGTGGGGCGGCATTCATGACCGCCAAAACCCGTTGGATATCGAGCGCCGCCTGCACTGCGTGGGCGACTGGGCGCGCGGGGTGGAGTGGGGGCTGTGCGCCGAGATTGCGCGTTTTGAGGAGCTGCGCGATGACCACGTCGTGGAACCCTGGCTCAGTGTGAACTGGAACGTCTCCCGCTCGGACTACGGCGTGCAGCCAGTGGTGCACACGACGCAGAACGAGGGGCAGATGGCCTCGCGCAACTGGGAACCGCCAATTCGCGATCTGGATCGCGACTTCGACCGGCTGCATCTGCGCTCTTTTGCCGTGGACCGCGCGTCCACCCTGGCGGCGCAGGCACACCTCACGGCGGCGGTCGGCGATCTCTGCCCGGTCCAGATTCGTGGCGCGTTCTACTGGACACTGGGGATGACGATCGAGGCCATTGACCTGATCGGCCTGGAAGGGCTGATGCTCTCCATGTACGACAACCCCGCCGGTCTGCACCGGTTGATGTCGCTGCTGCGCGACGATCATCTGGCGTTTAACGCCTGGCTCGAGCGGGAAGGGCTCTTGAGCCTGAACAACGCCAACGACTATATCGGCTCCGGCTCTGAAGGGTATTCCAGGCAGTTGCCGCAGCCGGATGCCCAGCCCGGGCAGCCGGTGCGCCTGCGCGACCAGTGGGCGCTGCTGGAGTCGCAGGAGACGGTGGGCGTGGGCCCGGAACTATTCGAGGAGTTCATCTTCCCCTATCAGCTTGATCTAGCCCAGCGCTTTGGCCGCATCTATTACGGTTGCTGTGAGCCGGTGAATAGCCGGTGGCAGGTGTTGCAGCGGCTGCCCAATCTGGCGCGTGTCTCCATCTCGGCCTGGGCGGATGAGGAGCTGATGGCGGCGGCCTGCGGCACGCAGGTGGTCTATTCACGCAAGCCGAACCCCGCCATGATCAGCACGGCGGCCTTTGACGAGCAAGCCATTCGTGCTGACCTGCGCCGCACCCTGGATGTGGCGCGTGGCTGCCGCGTGGAGCTGATTATGAAGGACGTTCACACGCTGCACGAAGAGCCCCAGCGCCTGGCTCGCTGGGTGGCCCTGGCCCGCGCAGCCTGCGGGGGCTGATGGGGTGCAGCCTAGGTGTGAGCGGCAGATGTGTGTGCCATGCCGGAAACACAAGCGATTACGCCGTAGTAGGGCACTGCTTTTGCTAGGAGTGATCACACCTTCGAAGGTGTGGTCAGATGCCAAAAAACGCCCCGGCGGGCTGGCCCCGCCGGCCGGCCAAGATCAGCGGCCAGCCGCGCAACCAGCGCAAGCATTACGCGCGCGAGGCATCGTCGTGCCGTCTCTACCTCGCGCTATCGCTCTTTCGGTCAGCGGCTTCTGTCGTAGTACTCTCCCGTCCGGCGGGACAAGCCCTGCCCTTTACACACAAATAGCGCTAGACAAATGGGGGCCACATAGACCGTGCACTTTTGGTTTAAAAGAACAGCAGATTGCCTGACTTCTGGGCCTAAATCATGAAAGGAGGCGCTTTCCCTGGACAGTTGCTTGCGCATGTTCGCGGTTCTCGCGAAACTTCAAGATTAATACCTCGTCGACCGAAGAGCGGAGGGAGCGTGTGCGGAACCGCGCTGGCCGCGAATGTGTGGCAGGCTTACACTTAGTCGGACCGCCGTTAGCCGTCCGGCATCGGCACGCGTCGCTTTTCGTAAAATGCAGTTTGTACGTCCTATCCGTCGTCCGAATATCGAGGTTCGAATCATGCAGGCGAACGGACTGCCAAAGACGAAATTCACCGCCTGATTCTGCGGTTGGCTATTCGGCAATCTACGGCGTTGCGGAGGTTGTCGCGGCCTGCGGCGCGGGGATTTGCGTGTAGGCGCGGGTGCGGCGGGGGAAGACGCGCAGGGCGCCGCAAGCGGGGTCGGTATGGACGGTGACACGGCAGTGGTAGACGGCTTCCAGGGTCGGTCCGGTCAGTACCGTGGCAGGTGTGCCGTCGGCCGCGATGCGCCCTTGGGCATCGAGCAGGATTAGGCGCGGGAAGAACTCGGCCGCCATGCTCAGGTCATGCGCCACCATGACAATCGCCACGCCGCGCTCGCAGTTGAGGCGCGAGATCAATTCCAGCACTTCCAGCCGGTGGTTCAGGTCGAGGTGCGAGGTGGGCTCGTCGAGTAGGATCAGGCGGGGCTCGGCGGCCAGCGCCAGAGCGATGACCACCCGCTGGCGTTCGCCGCCGCTCATTTCGGTGAAGAGGCGTTGGCGCAGGTGGCTTATATCGGTGTAGGTCATGGCCTGTTCCACGAGCTGCCGGTCGTGGTCCGAGGGGCCCTGCCAGCGGTGGAGCGTGGCCGTACGCCCCATCATTACCATCTCCTCCACCGTGAAAGCCATCGGCACTTCCATCTGCTGCGGAACCAGGGAGACCAGGCGCGCGCGTTCGGCCGCGGGGAGCTGCTGGACGTCGCGGTCGAACAGCCGCACGCGGCCTGCCGTGGGGCGCCGCAGGCCGGTCATGACTTGCAGCAGGGTGGACTTGCCGGCCCCATTAGGACCCAGCAGCGCGACGGTTTCGCCGGCGCGGATCACCAGCGACAGGTCACGCAACACCGGGCGGCCCGGGTAGCCGGCCGAGACATTTTCCAGTTCAAGGGCGTGGTGCATGAGGGGAGGGGTTATCGGTTTCCTAACGAGTGTCGCTGCCGCAGGAGCATCAGGAAGAAGGGACCGCCGGTGAGGGCCGTGATGACGCCTACGGGGAGTTCCACGGGGGCCAGCACCAGCCTGGCAAAGGTGTCGCAGAGCGCCAGGAAGACGCCCCCGGCCACGGCCGAGGCGGGGAGGAGCCGGCTGTGGTTGGCGCCGACCACCTGCCGCATGGCGTGTGGCACGATCAGGCCGACAAAGCCGATCAGCCCGCACAACGCCACGGCACTGGCGGCCGCCAGCGTGGCCGCCCCCAGGGCCAGCCCTACGGCCAGTTCGGTGCGCACGCCCAGGTGGTGGGCCATGTCGCGGCCAAGGGTGAGGGCATTGAGTTCGCGACTCAGGAGCCAGATGACGAGGAAGGCGGCCAGTATACTCCCGCCACAGGTCAGCAGCAGGGCGGTATCGGTGACCTGCAGGTTGCCGAGCATCCAGAAGATGATGGGCGGCATGCGGTCGCCGGCAAAGAAGACCAGCAGCATCAGGAAGCTGGAGAGCATGGAGCTGACCACCACGCCGCTGAGGATCAGGCCATAGGTGGA
>CAIOST010000037.1 GCA_903861045.1 uncultured bacterium
AGCCGACGCAGCTCCTATGACACCCTTTTCCAAAATAGCAAACAAGGACCAGAGACGTTTTCTGACCGGTGGGCCAAGGCTTTGGCGCGGTTGGATCGTGCCAATGTACAAGCATTAGCTGATCGGATCCGCGACGGCATACGGGCGCATGGCTTGAACAATTGACACCTTGTGTTGAGATATAGCTGGCCGAGAGCAGTCTCGACAAAGTCTTGCGACGAAGCGTAGACGACAACGCGTGGGACGAAGAAAGCGACGAAGTGTGGCGTGGATACGAGCAGCAGGCATGGGAGCCTCTTTTAGCTACGGAGTACGCGGATGGCGCGGATTTCGTTTGGTTGAGCCATCAACCATTGCGGGTGCCGGTTAGCCGTGCGAAAAGGCCTGGATTGATGCGCTGACCACTTCGATGTCTGCCAGCAGCTCGTGGCCGGCCTGTTCACAGATATGCAACCGACTCTGGGTGAGCTGCTGGTGCAGGCCTGCGCTGGCTTCCCAGGGGATGATGCGGTCTTGGCGGCCATGCAGCAGCAGGGTGGGGCAGGTGTCGCCCATGAGCGCCGTGCGCAGATCGGTCTCCTGCAGATAGGTTAGCCCGGCGTCCAGTTGCGCGACACCGCTGGCGAGGGCGCGCGCCGTTTTCTGTGCGAGGAGTTCGGGCATGTCTGGCTGCGGGTGCGCCACATCACGGTAGAAAGCCTGGAGCGTGGCGGCTGGGTGGCGACGTAGCCCCGCACGTAGCGCCCGCAGGTTGGCCGGTGGCACGCCGCTGGTGTAGCCTTCCGTGCTGCCGAAGCGGGCCGTGCCCGCCAGCAGGATGCGCTGGCTAATGGCCGGTGCGTGCGGATGGCAGGTGGCCTCCAAGGCGATCATGGCCCCCATGGACCAGCCAAGCAGGCAGACCGGCGCTCGGCTGGCCGCGATGCGCACCTGCAAGGCTTGGGCATAAGCGGAGAGCGTGGCGCCCGGCGAGGGCGGCGCGGCCTCGGCCAGCAGTTCGCTCGGCGAGGTGCTCTGGACCTCGCCGAGGGGCGCCAGGGCTGCGGCCAGACTGCTCAGGTCAAAGGAGGTGTGGGCCCAGCCGGCCACCAGCATGATGGTGTGCGGCTTCATAACACGCCCGCTTCCCTCGCGCAGGTTGCGATGATATCCGCCGCGCGCGCCAGATCTTCCCGGGTATGGGCGCTGGTGACGGAGAGACGCAAGCGGGCGGTCCCTGCTGGCACCGTGGGGGGACGGATGGCCGCGGCCAAAATATTATGTTCGGCCAGACGGCGTGCGAGTTCCAGCGTCCGCTTGGCATCGCCCACCAGCACGGGGACGATCTGACTGGCAGATGGCCCGGTGTCGAGTCCGGCGGCTTGCAGGCGTGCGCGAAAGAATGCGCTCTGCGCCAGCAAGGTGGCGCCCAGCTCCGGCGCGGCCTGCAGTACGTCCAGCGCGCCCAGCGCCGCGCCAATGACGGCGGGCGGTGCGGAGGTGGTAAAGATAAAGGTGCGGGCCTTGTTCACCAGTAGCGCACGCATCTCGGCGGAACAGGCCACATAGCCGCCGCTGCTCCCCAGCGCTTTGCTCAGGGTCCCCATGGAGATGTTCACCCGCGCCTCGAGCTGGCAGGCCCGGATACAGCCGTTGCCATTAGGGCCGAAGACGCCGATGGCGTGGGCTTCATCCACCAGGAGCATGGCTCCATACTGCTCGGCTAGCTGCACCAGCTCCACCAACGGCGCGAGGTCGCCATCCATGCTGAAGACCGATTCGGTGATCACCAGGCAACGGCCGCGCCCCGTATGCCGCCGCAGCAGTTCTGCCAGATGCGTGGGGTCGTTGTGCCGGAAGCGCTGCAGCTTCGCCCGGCTGAGGGCAATGCCATCCACGATGCTGGCATGCACCAGGCGGTCGGCAAAGACGGCGTCCTCGCGGCCGACGAGCGCCGGGATGACGCCGGCGTTGGCCAGGTAGCCGCTGCCGAAGAGGAGTGCGGCCGGGTACCCTTTGCTGACGGCCAGGCGCTGCTCAAGCTCGTCATGGCAGGGGAGGGTGCCAGCCAGCAGGCGGGCAGAGGTGGCGCCGGCGCCATAGTCGGCCAGGGCGCGCGCGGCGCTGGCCAGCACGTGGGAATGGCGGGCGAGCGCGAGGTAGTCGTTGCTGGCGAAGTTGAGGATTTCACCCTCGGCGTGCGGCAGCTTGCCGCCCACGGCCGGCAGCACGCGCGTGCGCCGCTCCAGCCCCTGGGCGCGGAGCTCGGCCAACTGGCTTGTGATCCACTCTTCGTTGCGCATGGCGCACTCCTGCAATGTGCGGCGCTGCCTGATAACGTTCAGATATTTTCCACTTCCGCCACGTGGAAGCCGGCGCCGGTAATCATGGCCACATCCGCCTCATACCCCTGACCAGGGGTGGTCAGGTAGCCGGTGGTGAACATGGAGTCTGCGACATAGAGCGCCAGCACTTGCAGGGGACCAAGGCACTGTTCGCGCCCACCGGCCACACGCACTTCGCGGTTGGGGTGCACGAGGCGGAACATCACCAGCGTACGCAGGGCATCGGCAGCTCCGAGGGGCGGTTGGTTGGCGAGTCGGGTGTTCGGGCGGGGGTTGAAGAGGTTGACCGGGATCGAATCCGCGTCCGCCTCGCGCAGGGCGAAAGCCAGTTCCACGCGGTCTTCGCGTGATTCGCCGAGGCCGATGATGCCGCCGCTGCAGAGGTCCATGCCGGCGGCCTTGGCAACCTGGGCGGTAGCCAGGCGGTCCGACCAGGTATGGGTGGTGCAGATTTGCGCGTAGTATTGAGCGGAGGTCTCGAGGTTATGGTTATAGCGATCCACACCAGCGGCGTGCAGTTCGCGGGCCTGTGCCGCGGTCAGCAGGCCCAGCGAGGTGCAGATCTCAATGGGGATTTCGGCCTTGATCCGGCGGGCGGCCTCGCACATGGTGGCGAGGTCGGTGGTGGCCGGGCCGCGGCCACCGGTGACGATGCAGTAGCGCTTGGCCTGCATCTGGTGGGCGACGCGGGCGCCTTCCACGAGCTGGTCGGCGGTCTGCAGGGTGTAGCGCGCGATCGGTGTGCCAGCGGCGGCGGACTGGCTACAGTAGGCGCAATCCTCACTGCAGTGGCCGCTGCGGGCGTTGCGAATCACGTGCAGGCCAACACCCCGGCCAAAATGGTGGCGGCGTAGCAGAAAGGCGGCGTCCACCAGCGTCAGCAGTTCGTCATCCGGCGCGTTCAGGATCGCCAGGGCTTGGGCGCGGGTAATGGCAGCGCCGTCCAGAATAGAACGGCTCAGGGCCAGCCAGTCAGTTTGTGGATTCATGGGTAAGTCTCGCAGTTTTGTTGGGTAGGCGTGGTGCGTTACCCGTTCAAAAAAAGAGCGTTTTTGGCGCGGTTTTGCTGCGCTCTGCCACGGTGAAGAGCGCTATCTCGCCCAGTTGGCCCGGGAGGCGTATGGTCTCCAGCGGTTGCAGGGGCATCGTGCTGTCCAAGGCTTGGGCCGTGCTGTGCGAAAGCAGGATGGTGTGTCGTAACGTATACGCTTGCCGGCCCAGTTCGGTGGTAAAATGCACCATGGCACCGAGCGCGGTGTACTCCGAGCGTTGCGGCGACCCCAGATTGCCTACGATGGCTAACCCCGTGTGAATGCCGATCCCCAGCGCCATGGGCGCCCCATCGGTGAGGGGACGCTGTGCGCCGACGGCTTGCCGCATTTCGATGGCTGCCAATACGGCTTGTTGTTCATGATTGCCGGTCTCCAGCGGGGCGCCAAAGATCGCCAGCAGGCCGTCACCCTGCAGTTGGCAGACGCTACCGCCGTGCTTGACTACGCAAGCGATGAGACGCGCGAAGCAGGCGTTGAGTTGCTGCGCCAGCACCTCGGGCGGTAGCGTGTCCGCCTGCGCGGCCAGACCAGGCAATTCGCAGACGAGCAGGGTGATGCGCCGCCGCGCGGCCACGACCGGCGCGCCACGCGCGGCGGCGCCCTGGCGCCCGGCTTGGTTAATGTAGCGCGTCAGCGAATCACGCATGAAAGCGCGCTCTTTCAGATCCGTCGTCATGGCGTTGAAAGCGTCGCTAAGCTTTTCAAACTCATCGCCGGTCTTCAGATCCAGGTGCGCTTCGAGGTCGCCGCCGGCCACTTTACGGATCCCTTCTTGCAGGGCGGTCAAGGGGCGCGCCAAGTGGCGGGATAAGAGGACCGCCACGATCAGCGAGGTCAGGATGACGGCCATGACCACCACCAGGCATTGCCAGAGGAAGACGTGGCGGATGGTATCCAGATGTTCGGCGGCCAGATCGATGCCGACGAGACCGACGACCATGCCGTGGCTGTCGTGGATGGGGGCGTAGCCGGATAGCACACACCCCCATTGGTCTTTGGTGAGGGCGTCTTCGCAGGTCGGGATCGTGAAACCGTCGAGCAGGCGCGGCGCCAGTGCCCGGGCATTGTACGGTTCCCCTAGGCGTGCCGCCGTCTCGTTAGGATCAATCACGCCATTGCCATTGGCGTCGGCTTCCGGCATGGGATCGACAATAAACTGGACCTGGCCCGTCTGGTCCGTATCCGGGAGGCGCGCCATGGTATAGATGTAGCGAATGGCTGGATAGGTCTGTTGAAAGCGCCGCAGCGTGGTGGCGATGCCCTGCCATTCGGCTCCGCCGTGTTGCGCGGGGCGTGTCAGGTGTACGAACTGATCACCGTTAATAAAGGTGGCGGAGGTCTCGGCAATGGCCTTAAGCCATTCGCGCATGCGGCGCATTTGGTATTGCTGTGCCACCTCGCTGATGGCCCAGGACGAGAGCAGTGAGGACAGGACGGCAATCAGGCACAAACTCAGTAGGATTTTGGTGGCAAACGATGGCAGCAGAAAGGGACGTTTGCTGAGGCGCGCATTACGGCCAATAATGAAAATTGCCAGTACGACACCGAGCAGCATCGCCAGCGTCAGGGCGGCCAAAAAACGCCCCGCTTTGATGCCCACATTCCATTTCCAGGCGCTGGCATCAATGTCCATGCCGAGTACGGCGAGCAGTTTGCCGGTATGCGGATCGAGCAGCGGGACATAAGCAGAAACCCAGGTCCCCCAGCGATCGGTATATTTGGTAATGGTGCCTTGTTTTGTGATAAAGACCTGTCGGCACGCCGCATCCGCTTCGCTATAGATCATGCCTGGCGGGGAATAGTCCTTGGAAGCGGGGGCTTCGCTGTCGATATAGAAGAAGATGGTGTTATTGGTGGTCGAGTGGCTGGTGCGCTTGGGTTCCGGGGGCAGGCCGCCGGGCGGGGTATGCCCCAAGAGGTAGAGGAAGCGGCTGTGGGGTTGCGCCACACGAAAGGCGTAAAACTGTTCCTTGAGTTGCCGGTAGGCTGGGCTTTGCAGATCGGCGGCGGTGCCCGTGAGCTGTTGGAACAGTTCGCGGTTAACGGCCCGCGCGACGGCTTGGGTCTGCAAGAGTAGCTCGTCGCGGAGCTCGCGATCGGCCCGTGTCAGGACCCAGCCAATACAGGCCAAGCAACTGCCGATGATCGCCAGCGACCAGACGAGAAACCAACTGCTTGTTTTGTGCCTGTTGACCAATGAGACCATGATAGAGTTTCGCTTTCGCCAAGGGTGCCAAGCGCGCAAGTATACAATAGCGAGTCGAGCAGGCGTAAGCGCAATTTGATTGCACCCGGCCGACAAATCCCTATGCTATGGACAGATGGAAGCGGATGGCGTGACAACGGAGGCGGGCGAGGAAGCGGCGGAGGCGAGGCTGGCCGCGGAGGCCCCGACCGAACTGCGCACCCGCATGGTCAGCGTGTCGCCGTTGCTGCAGGCCTTCTTTCAGGAACCTGCGGCCGCAGGCTGGTTGCGACGTTTTGCGGCGGAATGCGGCGTGTCCGAGTTGATGCTGCTGGACCCGCATGCGTGGATCCCCGAATCCTTTTACTACGGCATCCTGGCGCGAATACAGGATACGGTACCTAACGCCGTCGAGGCGGTGCGGGCGGCCGCCCGTCAGGGGTTCACCCAACAGACGCTCGGCACGTTTCATACCGTGATTCGGGCGTTTAGCACCCCCCGCATGGCCTATCAGGCCTATTCCCAGTATTTGAACCGGATCCAGGCGATTGGGCGGTATGAAGGGTTGCGGATTGGGCAGTGTTCCGCCGCGATCCGCTATGAAAGCCGGCGGGAGACCGCTTTTGCCGCATTGGATTGTGCCTATCGGATGGGCGCGCTCGAGGCTGTGCCGACGGTTTTCGGTTTGCCGCCGGCCCGCGTGGAGTCGCTGGCGTGTATCTGCCAGGGCGATGCGGAGTGCGTGTACGAGATTGCCTGGGACACGCCGCGTAAGCTCGATTGGTGGTACGCGCTCGTGGCCATGGTTGCGATGGGGAGCGCGGGTGTGGCGCTATTGTCGCTCGCGGGGGTGTTCGGCACGGCGGCTGGCCACTACGCGGGGGGGGGCCTGTTGCTGGCGACGGGGGGCTGGTTCTGGGGCGTGCGGAACAAGTGGCACCGGCGCTGGGAGCAGGCCGAGCATCTGGTGGTGGAGCAGCGACTTTCAATCCAGAAGGAACTCGCCAATTTGTGGGAGAAACACGAAGAGATCCTGCGCCAGGTGCGTAACGAGGAGCGGATTCGCAAGATCTTTCAGAAATATGTGCCGGGCGCGGTGGTCGAGCGCGTGCTGAAATACGCCGGACGCGTCCGGTCGCAAGGCACACAGGTGCACGCCACGATCTTGTTTGCCGATCTGGTCGGCTTTACCTCGTTCGCCGAGAGTGTTGCACCGACCGAGGTCTTGACCACCATTAACACCTATTTGGGGCGCTTTTCGGAGGTGGTCTTCGCGCATGGCGGTGTGGTGGATAAGTTTATGGGTGATGCGGTGATGGCATTATTTGGCGTCCTGGAGGCTGCCCCGTGCCATACCCAGTATGCCGTGAAGGCGGCCCTGGATATGCTGGATGCCGTGGAGGAGATCAACCAGCGTAGCGGCCAGCAGTTTCAGTTGCGGATTGGTATTCATACCGGGCTGGTAGTGGCCGGGCATGTGGGCTCACGGGAACGGGTGGCCTTTACCGTGATGGGCGATGCGGTGAATCTCGCCAGTCGGCTGCAAAGCGAGGCGCTCGCCGGCACGATTCTGGTCAGCGAGGCGGTCCGCGAGGCCAGCGCCGAGTGCGGCACCTTTACGTTCCAAGGGGCGCATGTGGTCAAAGGTCGGACGCAAGCGACCCCCATGTATCGCGTGGTCAGAAAGTAACGGCGGGGCCGTAGACTTCGCGAGCGTACTGCCGCGCCTCTTCGCGCGAGGTCACCTTGCGCGGTTTGCCATTGATGACCATCCACTGCCAATCAAACAGCTCGCTGCGCACCAGATCGGCCGGTGAGGTGGCCAGCACCCGCTCAGCGATCTGCTGCCGTGTCATCGCCGACGGAATGCCCTGCTGGAAGTCCGGGTGGAAGAGGACGTCCCGCAGGTACTTCCGCGGTTGGTGCTCCAGATCTCCCAGGTGCAGGGCCGTTTCATAAAAGGCGTAGCTGACGAAGGATGAACAAATGAATTCGCGCGGCGCACGCCAGCGCTTTATGAAGGGCTGCCCGCGCGCGCCGTTTTGGCGTTCCCGCAAATTCTGGTACAGATAGGCCGGTCGACGGCAGAGCAGGTCCACCACATTGCTCCAGGCGAGCCGCAGAAACGTGTCATGATCGTACGTGGCTTCAATGTGTTCCAGCATCCGCCCCCGCGCCTGTTTGCGCAGATTGTCGGCCGCAGCCGTGGCGCCGCCGATCCAAGGGGCTTTGAGGCGCACAATGGCGAAATCATAAGCGCGGGGCGCACAAAAGTATTTCTCGGCGTTGCGCACCTCGACGCCGCGACCGAAGGCCTCCATGACGAAGGCATGCTCGAACCCCTCGTCTCGCTTGGGTAGTAGAAAGGTCGTGGCCGCGTGCGAGAAAAAGCACTGCGTCCCCCATTTGATTAGATTCGAAATGCAATTCCCCTTGTGGGCGGTTAAAAACACGTCCATGCGTTGCAGCGGGTTTTGGGGATCTTCCAGGATCGTGCGTGCGGTGGTGGACTGTGGGCGATTCATTCGCGATAGGTTTAACATGGGCAGGAACTCCTTGGTCGCTGGCAAAAAAGGAACGCAGTGTAGCGCTTTCCAAGGGGCTGGCAAGCCGCAAAGCATGGCCCTGAACTGCGGAAGATTGGGTGGCTGGATGCTTGGAAGAATGGCTGAAGCGCGCAAATATGCCGTGTTCTGCGATTCCCGGGCGGGGGATGCACCATCAATGGGTGATTGATGAAGTATTTACAAGCGCTGTGTGTGAATGGTCATGCCGGCGCGGGGTTGACCAATCTTCCAGTCTTCCATTCTTCCAACTCCCGCAGTTTGGGGCTTGGTTGCGGTAAGACGGGCGCATCCCTTTTTCATTACAGAGTTGCGTTCAGTGGGCCGTAACGCCGGTTCCGGCCATGGAGACGCCAGGGAGGCCGGATATGGAAATCCGGCCTACTTCAGGTGTGGCGTTGGTGCGATTCAACCCGGCATGGACGCAGAGCGGCCGATTCTGTTAATCTGCCCGGCTTTGCTTGTCTTGTTTGAGTGAACCGCCAATCGAAAGAACGCGCTATGTTGCTGTATAAAGCCTTGGACCGCCTCTGCCGTACCGCACCGGAACTGCCGTTTGATGACACGAGCAAGCTTGTGATCATGAGCGATGCGCACCGGGGGGATAACACCTGGGCCGATAATTTTGCCAACAACCAGAATCTATTTTTTCATGCGCTGCAAAGCTATTTTTATAACGGTTTCACCTATGTGGAAGCGGGCGACGGTGATGAGTTGTGGCAGAACCGTAGCTTTGCCGATATTCGCAAGGCCCATAGCGATATCTTCTGGCTGTTGCGGGAATTTCACCAGGCCGGACGGTTGCAGATGCTCTGGGGCAATCACGATATTGTGCGGCAAAACCCGAAGGTTGTACATGATACGCTCTACAATTACCAAGATGAGCGTACCGGCACGATAAAACCGTTGTTGGATGGGGTTCGGTTGCACGAGGGGTTGCGCCTGCGCTACACGCCGCTGCAGCGGGATATCCTGGTGGTGCATGGGCATCAGGGCAGCTTGATGTATACGCGTTTCTGGCGATTAGGGCGCTTGCTCATTCGCTATTTCTGGCGGCCGCTACAAATCATCGGGCTGAAGGATCCGCGGCGGCCCTCAACGAATGTGCGCACGCGGGATCGGTTGGAGCAAGAGTTTGTGGCCTGGGTACAGTCCCGGCACCATCCGCTGATTGCCGGGCATTTGCATCGCGCCAAGTTTGCCGAGCCCGGGATGCCGTCCTATTTCAACGGCGGCACGGCCGTGCACCCCCGGTGCATTACCGGGTTAGAAATCGAGGCGGGTAAAATCACCTTGGTTAAATGGTGCATCGAGCCGAACGAACACGGGGCCCTGTACGTGGTCCGTCGCGAGCTCACCCGCCCCCGTGCGATCGCATCCATCTTCTAGCACCTTTTTGCGTCGCGCTACTCCCAATGGCCCTGCCAGGCGCGGAAGCGTCCGGCTAAGGTGGTGAGCGCGTCGCGGCGGGTTTTGCACAGAATGGCACCGCCGATCACACTGAGGCCCAGCAGGAATAGAAGCGCGCCCACCCCCATCATCTGCACCGAACGATCTAGGGCGCCGAATTGCTTGACGACGAGCACCACCAGATCTGTAAAGAACCCCGTAAACCCGAGATAGAGGTAGAGCTGCACGCGCAGCAGCGGCCCCAGCGCCATCACCGCCAGCCCGAGCAGGAGCATGGTCAGGTGAAAGCCCACCGGATAGTGGTTGTCGAGCAGCGCGTAGTAGCCGCAACTGCCTAGCATAGCGCAGACGGTGACGAGCCGCACGGCCTGGCGCAGCAGCGGTGGCAGGTGGGTGCCGAAGAGCCAGATCAGGCCGAGCACGCCGAACCCGGCCGGGATGATATAGGCTGGCACACAGCGCAGGTCGAGCCGGGCCCAGAAGAGCAGGCAGACAAACCCCACGAATCCCAGTATGGCAATGGCATTATACGGTGAGTCGCGGCGGCCACCCCCTTGCCAGGCAAAGAGCAGGGCTTGGATCCCCAGCACCAGCAGCGTGAGATCGGCGTTTAAACGGCAGGTGAGCAGCCAGGTGCACTGCAGCACGGGCAGCACCCAGATGGCACCGGTCATGGTGCGCGCCAGACCGGGTTGCTGATGCAGGACCAGGCGCTTGGCTGCACTGAACGCCAGCGACGCGCCGAGGCTCAGCCAGATGTCGTACTCGTAGGTCCAGAACGAGAAGTGCAGGAACAGGAGGCGTCGCAGTACAATCCACGCCCCGGCGAGGCTGAGTACGCTCAGGGTGTACGGGAATACGCCGTCGCGAAGAAAGCCTTCGCGCAGCCAGCTCGCGCAGGAGAGGCCCCATACCAGCGCGAGCGCCAACATGACGCCGGGGCCCGCATAACGCGCGTCATCGTGCAGGCCGGTGAGCAGCACCAGGCCGGTAAAGGCACAGGCGAGGAGCGTGCGGGCTACAGACGCCCCCTCCTGCCGGCAGAGCCGTAGGAGGGCATGCCCAACGCGCGGTAGCGTGCCCGTGAGGAGTGTGGCGGTGGGCGTGCTTTCCGCCAACCGGGTGAGTAGGCCCGTGCCCAGCAGCGCTGCCACGCCGGCCAGGAGCGGACGGAAGCCGGCCAGGCCTTCGCCGAGGTACCAGCGCGTGCCGAAGTAGCTAAGCCAGATTGGCGGCAGCAACATCAGCAGCGCGGCGGTGCGCGCCCGTGGCGTTTCTTCGGCTAGCGGCGTCAGGAGTGCCGCGAGGCTGCCAGCCACCACTAGCAGCAGTCCGCTGCCGGTGGCCGGGCCGTGGTAGAGTAGATGGCCGAGACAGATCAGGGCCAGGCGGTCCGCACTCAGCCAGCGTACCAACGGCGCCAGCCATGGCCCTACGCGCTGCCAGTAGGCCGCCGCCGCCAGCCAGGGCACCAGCAGATACCAGACGACGAGACGCGCGGGGATCAGACCCGGCGCGTAGTCTGGCAGCAGAAAGTCGAGGTGTAAAGCTAGCAGGATTTCGCATACGGCCAAGCCCCAGTAGGCCCGGGACCAGGCCGCGCCGAGCAGGGCTTGATGGAGTAGTACGCTCGCCAGCGCCACCAGCAGCGGCGTGGTTTCCAGGCTATGCGTGGTGTATTGTTGGAGCAGGCCGGAAGCGACGGCCACATGTGTGGCTACCGTTAGGAACACCCCCCACGATCGCCGGTGGGCGTGCCACTCCTCTGCGCCTATGCCGCCGATGTGCTGCCACAGGGCACGCAACGGGGATTGCTGATAGCTGAGCAGGATGAGCAGGTGCGCGGTGGCGACCGCGGCCCACGCCGCGGCCCTGGGGCATGCGAAGGGGGAGAGTCCCGGTAGCCAGGTGGCCAGAAAGTAGAGTCCGGTGATCAGCGCCAGTCCGCCGCACAAGGCGGTCCAGGGCGCGCCGCCCAAGCCGCGTGCCCGGACCAGTAGCAGCCCCGTAAGTAATACGGCGGCGGCGTCACTGTGGTACACCTGCAGGTTTAACGCAGCGGCTGGAAACAGCATCATCTGGCACGGCAGGCGGAAGGTGTATACCACGAGGGTCAGCACGGCGAAGGCCGTGGTGCTGGCCACGTAGCGTGCGCTGGTCAGTCGCTGCTCCTCGCGCGCTTGGTGTGGCAGGTGGAACCATTCGGCGGCCAGCCAGCAGGCTACAGTCGGTACCGCCAGCGCGTAGAGTGCGGTTTGCGGGGTTCGTAACGCCGGGATCAGTAAGGCGCCGCACCAGAGCGTCAGCCCCAGCGCCACATGCCAGAGTGCTTCCAGCCAACTGCCACGCGCCGTCCGCACATGCTCCGGGCGCCGGGCAGCATGGCGGACGTAGAGGCCGGCGCAGAGCGCGAGCAAGCCGGTGACGGCGAAACGCCTGGCGGGAATCTGTGACAGGTCCGGGTTGGTGAGGTAATTCATGCCAAGCAGCAACAAGGTTAGCGTGGCCAGCGTAATGCAGCCGGCCTGCAACCAAGGCACGACGGGCAGCGTTGTCAGGTGTGGTTGGCGACGCATTACCCCTTGTACCGTGGCGAATTCAGCGATGGTCAGGACCGCGGCGCCGCCAAAAATGTGCGCGGGTGCGAGACCATGATCGAGCACGGCACGTCCCCACAGCACTGCCACGGCGAAGATGTTAGCCACGGGCAGCAGGAGTTCCGCCACAGCCCAGAGGACCCCACGCCGTGTGTACCAGCCGGCTAGTGCGAAGCAGAGCGCGGCCGCGAAAGGGGCCACGATTTGCAGGGCGCGTGTATCATCCGCCGCTGCGCACATGGCCAGCGCTATCTGGATGATGGCCGCACTCGCGGCGATCGCCAAGCCAGGCAGCAGGAACCAGGGCGCTTGCGAGCTGTTGGCAATGGCCGGCAGTTGGGGGGCCGGGCCGCGCAGCAGGTGCGGCCAGCGCGCCGTCAGCCAACGGGCCGGAAAAGGGATGAGGCAGAGCAGCAGCGCCAGCGTGGCGAGGTGCCAGGGGCGGTATATATCGGCCAGCGTCCCAGGCAGCAGCACCAGCAGATAGCCGAACAGCGCGGCCAGGAGCGCATAACCGGCGCACCCTTGCGTGCGGGCGGCCAGCAGCAGACAGGTGCCCAGCAGCGCGTGCGTGGCGGGTGGGGTTGCCAGTTGCAGCACGCGTTGCTCAAAGGGCGCGAGGGTGCCGATGACAATGAGCGTACACAGCAGCGTGAGCAGCGTGGCACCAGCCACAAAAGGCGACCGCAGCGGACGGAGCCAGTCTTGCGCCGGCGGGAAACGCTCTAGCGCGGTGTCGGCCAGCCACACGACCAGCAGCAGGGTGGGGAGCATGCCGAAAGAAGCCGGCAGCGCGGAAATGGCACAGCTCCAGGCGGCCATCAGCAGGAAGAGCATGCCGCCGAAGCGGCGGCGCGTGGTGCGCAGGCCATGCCAGATGAGTTGTATTAGTACAAAGAGCGCCAACCACTGCATGCTATCGCGGACCTCGCGCATACCTTGCACGTCGCGTTGCACGAGGAGTACTAACAGCGCCGCCAGCGCCAGGCTACCGTACGCGAGCAGCGTTAGGCGCGGTTGCACGAGGAACTCGTTGGCCCACGGCAGGCGGCGCGCGACAACGGTTTCGGCGGCCAGCAGCAGGGTCAGCGCCAGGCCGGTGGTGAGCAAGGGATATTGCAACATGCCCAGACCATGGCACCCCGCTGCGTCGCACGCCAGTGTGAGGCCGAAGCTCAGCAATAGCCACGATAGATGCCAGAGGAGGCGGCCAGCGCGATTTTGCCGACCTTGGAGGGCGCCGGCATAGCTGGCGGCGGCCAGGCAGAGCGCGGAGAGTATGAAGGGCGCTGGCTGCGGATGCGGCTGCCATTGCAGAATCAGCGCTTTGCCGGCGAGCCAGGCCGCGGCGGCCAGCAGCGGTACGCTGAATACCCCGGCGGTGCCTGCGCGGTCTTCCCGGCGTTTTACGCTGAAACAAGCTAGCGTGAGCGCCAGCGCCACGGCGGCGCTGACCATCCCCGTCCCCACCTGCAGCCACGCGGGAAGCACGCCGGCCGGCGTTTGGAAGAGGGGCAGGATGATGGCCAAAATAAGTGCGGTCAGCAGGGCTGGTAGTTGGGCGCGTGCCTGCCAGGCGGTGGCGCCCAGAGCCGCCGCCAGCAGCAGTCCGCCCGCCAGATCAGGTGCGGCGAGGCTGGCCCTGTCGTTCAGGATCAGGCGCAGGATCAGGCCGCCGATACCGGCGATGCCAAAGCCGCAGAGCATGGTAATGCGGGTGGTACGCCAGACTTCGCCGGGCAACCAGCGGGCCGCCATGGTCCAGGCGGTGGCCAGCAGCGCCACCCCCAAGGCCAGCGTGTTGGCCGCGAACCGATACGTCAGCATGTCGGCACAACCCAGGTAGGGGAGGGCCATGGCCGCGCAAATGGCCGCTAAATGCAGCCAGTCGCGCCGGTTTTCCCGACTGGCGCGCACTGCGAAGAAGAGGGCGCTGGCCAGCAGGGTGACGCCGCTCAGCAGCGGCGCGGAGCGCAGGTGGTATTGGGCCAGCACGGTGACGATCACCGTGATGAGCAGCAGCGGCGGCTGCATTTCAAGGGCAATCTGGCGCAGGCGCTGCTCGTGCCAGCGCCCGGCCAGGGCGCGTACCACGCCTACCGCCAGGGCCAGCGTCAAGCCGAGCGCCGGCAGAAGATTGAGCTCGCAAGTCCTGGGAAAGGCGGGGAGCATCCCCACGGCGGCGCCGCTGAGCAGGACGAGCGTGCTGCCGATCCAGTAGTGTACCACCCCCGGTCGACGCGGTGCTTGCACGAGCCAGATGATGCCGGCCAGGAGCAGCGCGGTGATGCGTAACCAGGCGTGGTTGGCCGCCATTAAGATCCCAAGTAGCAGCGCGGCATAGCCGAGGAAGGATTCGCCGCCGTACGCCGCACCGGTCTGGCGCAGTTCGCCGGCGCGGCGCTCCCAGCGCAATACCGTCGCGCCGACGAGGATCATGGCCAGCGCGTAATCCTGCGGTTGTGGTTCCAGGTGGAGATGAAAGAGGCGCCAAGCACCGACCTGCAGGGCGGTGGCCGCCAAGGTGAGGCCAAACAACCAGGGGACAAGTTTCGCGGCCAACAGTTCGGGCGTGAGCAACTGTCGCAGGAAACGGTTGGCGGTCGCCAGTAGCAGCAGCGCGGTGGCGGTGATGGTAATCGGCAGCAGGGTGGCGCGGTGTGCGGCGGTCACGTCGCGCAGGCCCGGCATATCGCCCAACACGGCCAGTAGATTGATGGCCAGCAGGGGGATGCCTAGCAGGGTGCGTAGCGCTGGTTGCACGGCGCCGCACCAGCGCCAGAGCCCTAAGCCAGCCAGTACGGTGTAGAGGGCGAAGGCCGGCAGCAGCAGCGTGGCGGCGCGCGGGTCGCTGCCAGCCCGGCAAAGCACCATGAAGTTGGCCGGTAGCAGGCAGATGGCACCGCCTAGCAGAAACGTACCGGTGATCGCCAGCTCGGCGTGGCGCCGGAATAGCCGCAACCCGGTCTCCGCCAGCCCGGCCGTAAAGGCCGCTAGCAGCACGGGTAGGAACAGGTAGCGCACCAGCACGCTTTTGTCCCAAGTAAAGTAGGCCAGCAGCGAAGCACCTGCCACCACCATCAGCAACCCGGCCAGGATATACCAATTCGCGGCTAGGAACGGCTGGATATGCGTCTCCCAGAGCGACGGTGCGACGGGCGCCGGCGGCGCGGCCGGCGCGGCCGTCACGGTGGGTGCGCCGACCGGCATGGTGGCGTAGCGCGGTGGTAGGGGCGGCGGTGACTTCTGCGGCGCGACGTGAGGTGCCGGAATCGGCCCTGCGCCTTGCAGGCGGATAACTTCGGAGGGTGTCAGGATATGTTCCCAGCGACGCACAAACTCACCTGGTTGGAAGGTGCGGCGTGCGATGGCAGCACTCTCGGCAAGGAGCGTGTCGGCCGCCACGCTCTCCGGGGCGTCGGCCACTTCCTGGAGCCAGAGTAAAGCTAGTTCGGCGGGATATTCCTTGGCCAGGCCTGCCGCGTTGGCCAGGAGCGTCTGCCGATTGGCGTGGTCGCGCTGTAACCAGCGTGACCAATCCTGCCAGTGGATGGTCCGGAGTCCCGTGCGCAATGCCAATGCTTGCATGATATACGGTTGCCAAGCGGGTGCGCACGTGCCGGCTTTCAGAAGATAGGGCGCCGCCTGTGCATCTGGCCAGGCCACCAGTTGCTGCAGCGCGTCCGGGACCTCCGGCCCAGTGGCGTTGGCGGTGGCAAGGTTGGCCAGTTCTTCCAGACAGGCGCGAGCATCTGGCGGAGCAGGGGAGCTGGTAGGGTCCTCGCCACGCAACTTGTCCGCAAAGAAGGCGGGCGGCAGCAGGGACCAGCACTGGGGTTGGCGCTGGAGTTCCTCCTGCTGACGGGCTGCGGCATCGGTAATCGCCTGTAAGGGCGTCGCCATGTCCGGAGCCACGGCCAACAGGAAAGCGCGATCACGTTCGAGGCGGGCCGCTTGCTGCAGGATGGGCAAGGTCTGATCTTCACTTGGCCAGGCCGCGGGCAGGTCCGGTGGAAGATGGGCCAGTTCGGGGATCTGCTGCCAGGTGGTGTCACCGGGGGCGCTGTGCGGCAGGTCCACCTGCGCGGCTTTTTGGATGATGCGCGCATGGATCCGCTGCGCCAGCAGTGTGGCTTGCGTGTCGTTCTGCTGGCGCAGCCGGTACAGTAGCGTGTAGAGGGTGTGCTCGGCACCCGGTTGCAGCGGCAGCAATTTCTGCAGCAGCGGCTGCATCTCCGTATACGTAAAGAGCTCTTCCTGTACGGCGTGTCGCAGCAGTCCCAACGCCAGTAACTCTTGCTTCTCGTTTCTATGATCGGTCATGAAATTCTCCCCCGCGCCGGATCATAGCACTGCTGCGTGTGCATATTCAATTCCCCAAGAGGTTCATCGGGTGAGCGATGGTATGGTATGTATTTCGTATGGCGCAGGCTTCCGACGTAACAGCCGCCAGCCCCCATTTCGCACTGGTGCGCAAGAGGTGGCGGGCCAGGTGGCAGCGCTCCTGATTGATGGGGGCGGTCAGGTGGTGAACCCCGCCGGGGGGCGGGCGTGTGCGATTAGGCAGGTTTTGTCCATGTTTTGCGGAATAGTCCTGATTATGGGCGTTGCTTCAGACGTTATGACGGCTAATATATGGGTTTGTTGCAAGGGCGATCAGGCAGGTTTTGTCTGAGAATTCGGTATTAGGCATCCAACAAGGAGCGTTCAGATGGCAAAAGCAATAGGGCGGAAGCTGCGGTGTGGTGTGATTGGCCTCGGCATGGGGCGCGGGCATATACAGGGCTACCAAAGCCACCCCGCGTGTGAGTTGGTGGCGGTGGCGGATATGGACGAAGGGCGACTGGCGCAGGCCAAGGCCGAGTTCAAGGTGCCGCATGCCTATACGGACGCGCTGGAGATGGTGAAGCAGGCGGAGCTGGACGTGGTCAGCGTGGCCACACCGAACAAGTTCCATGCGCCGCTCACCATCGCGGCGCTGAAAGCCGGCTGCCATGTGCTGTGCGAGAAGCCTATGGCCATGACGCTGGCCGAGGCGCTGGCCATGCAGCGCACGGCCGTGGCGTGCCGCAAAAAACTGGGGATCAATTTTTCCTACCGCTTCAGCGCCATGAGCTTTGCGCTCAAGCAGCAAGTTGACGCCGGCCTGATCGGCAAGATCTACTTCGGCCGCACCGTATGGCACCGGCGGCGCGGTATGCCGGGGTTTGGCGGCTGGTTTGGTAACAAGGAACTGGCTGGCGGCGGCCCGCTGATTGACCTCGGCGTGCACCGGATTGACCTGGCTTTGTGGCTGATGGGGCACCCCCGACCAGTTTCCGTCAGCGGCAGCACCTACAATATCATTGCCGCGCGCAAGGCCCGCGAAGAGAAGAAGCACTATTCCGTGGAAGACCTAGCTGCCGGCATCGTGAAGTTTGACAATGGTGCCACGCTCATGGTCGAGGCCTCCTGGGCCCTCAACAACAACGAAAACGAGCACATGGTCACATCGCTCTACGGGGAGAAGGGCGGGTTGGTCCAGAAGAACCGGAATGGCACGTATGACTTTACCGCCGAGATCTACACCGAGGAGGGTGGCAACCTCTATACCAAGGTGCTGGACCAGGCCGTTACCCAGCCGCCCAATGCCTACCACGACTTCGTCGACAGCATTTTGCAGGACCGCGAGCCACTGGCCAAGGCCGAGGACGGCATCCGGGTGCAGATGATTCTGGATGGCCTCTACCGCAGTGCGGCTGAGGGGCGCGAAATACGTTTCAAATAGGAACCCAAAGGAGATAACTACCATGTCTACGACTAGCAAAATCCGCGTAACCTTGTGGAACGAATTCCGCCATGAGCGGAGCAACGAGCAGATTATGAAGCTCTACCCCGACGGCATGCACCAGACCATTGCCGATGCCCTGCAGCAGCAGGGGTTCAGCACCCGGCTCGCGGCGTTGGACGACGCCGAGCACGGCCTGACCGAAGAGGTTCTGTCCAACACCGATGTCCTGACCTGGTGGGGGCATTGCGCCCACGGCGAAGTGCACGATGAGATTGTGGAACGGGTGCACCGTCACGTGGTGGAACGCGGTATGGGGTTGATCGTGTTGCATTCCGGCCACCACTCCAAGATCTTCCGTAAGCTGATGGGCACCACCGGCAACCTGCGCTGGCGCGAGGCGGGCGAGAAGGAGCGCCTCTGGGTGATCACGCCGGCCCATCCGATTGCGGAGGGTATCGGCGACTTCTTTGAGCTCGAACAGACGGAGATGTACGGCGAGTTCTTCGACATCCCCCAGCCGGATGAGCTGGTTTTCATTAGCTGGTTCGCGGGCGGCGAAGTCTTCCGCAGCGGCTGCTGTTGGCAGCGCGGCAAGGGGAAGGTGTTCTACTTCCGCCCTGGGCACGAGACCTATCCGATCTACCACAATAAAAACGTACAGAAGGTGATTGGCAACGCCGCGCGCTGGGCCAATTATGCTGGCAACGCTACACCCAACACCTGCATCTGGGTGAAGGAGTCGCTGGAAAAACTGGAGGCTCGTGCCTGAAACGCACCTTCAGCCATGGCTTGGCGGACCAGCTCCGCCAAGCCAGTCGCGCTGCCGGGCTGTGCAGCGCTGGATGAGGTAGCATTGCCAACAAGGCACACATCCGGCCTCCGCTCACACCTTCGAAGGTGTGAGCGGAGCCCCCTAGCCCCCAGCCCATAGGTGTTAAACTAAGAGTTTTCGTAACTGCTCAGGTGCATCTGGCGATAGTAAGCGGTGCCGCCCTACAGCCCTCTGAAGGAGACAAACGCGCCGGCGCGCGGCGAACGGAGACGTATCCGGTTCGGCGGACGCCTCGCCATCCCAAGCCTTGCGGCAGATTCATACGCACGCCTTTGGTGGCGGCGGGTCCGGCGGCCCCGCCAACCCCGAACACTGAACACCACCTGATCAGTTACCGCTTCTCAATCTTCCGTCACAAATTCCCCCACAAACCCGGAAACCCTATCGCACTGGACAACCCGGCGCGCCTGCTCACGGGGCACATCCCCCCACACTGCGAGAGTTCAGCGCGAGGGTCGAAGGACTGCCTCATTTGAGGCGGATAAACCACGTCGAATGC
>CAIOST010000038.1 GCA_903861045.1 uncultured bacterium
AACACAAAGGAGGCTTTCATGACCGCGCTATACCTGATACCCGGTTTCTCAACCCATCCCGATCACATCCAGCCCCATACAATTTCCCCCCACAAACCCGGAAGCGCCGGGGATGATCTTGATCCCGTATTTCGGTCCTTCGTCCGGGTTCAGCCACACGTCAAACAAAACGATCAGGATGCCACCAGGCCCCATACCACCTACAGAACCGTGCGGCGCAATCTGGCAGTTTCTCTATTCATGCGCCGCACCTGCCCCTTCCGCCAAGCGAGGCCCGCTGGTCCTTCGCCGTCTTCTTCAACACGCTCTCGGCGCAGGTGAAGAACGCCGTTACACAGGGGCAGCGCAGGCTGTAGAACACCTGAGAGCCGCGCTTCTCGTCCGCCACGACGCCGGCGTGCTTCAACACCGCCAGGTGCTTCGACACCGTCGAAAGGTCCGATCCGACCAACTCCCGCAGGTCGCAGACGCACACCGGCCGCTGATTTTGCGCTGCCGCAGGCGAGATAAAGGGTCATTTGTTTCATTTTGTTTCGTTCCTGTTCAAATTGACTTCTCGCTCCTCAAACGCTTTCACGGCCTCTCGAAGATTGAAGAACATGCGTTCGTGCCCCAGAACCTGTCCCAACGGCGAACGCTCGACCACCTTGAGCGCTGCGGGGTTGAGTGCGGTCAGCCACAGCGTGACCCCGCGTTCCCGCAGCTTCTCCTCCAGTCCGGTCAAGGCCCTTAACGCCGTATATTCGAAGTCGGGGATGGCGCTGCATTCCATAATCATCACCTTCGGCTCCGCCGCGTCGACCAGAGCCCAGAGCCCTTCCCCGACCCGAGGCGCGCTGGCAAAGGTCATCCGTCCTTCGGTTCGGACGATCAAGAGTCCCGGGATCGTCTCGTCCTCCGGATGCTCTCTGTTCAGGGGTCGGTAAATCTCGGTGCCGGGCTTGCGCCCCATGCCGTAAACAGGGGGATGGTTGGCCTGATAGAAGATTGTCAGAAGCGATATGGCGATGGCGATCAGGATGCCTTGGAGCGTGCCGAAGAGCACGACGGCAATGCAGGCCGCCAGCGCCCAGCCCAACTCCGTGCGTCTCACACGCAGGATGGCACGGAAATCGGTCAGGCTGAGCAGCGGGAGCGTGGTGATGATGACCACGGCCGCCAGCGTGGCCTGCGGCAACAGGCTGATCAACGGTGCTAGAACGAAGAGGGTCGCCACCACTGCTGCCGCGGTGACCAGCTCGGACATTTGGCTCCGCGCTCCGGCCCGCGTGTTCACGGCGGTCTGTGACGTTCCTCCGCCAGCAGGAAGACAGTGAAAACAACTCCCCGCCAGGTTTGCGAGCCCCAGCGCGATCAGCTCCCGGTTCGGCACCGGGCGCGGGTCATCATGCCGTGCGAACGCGCGTCCCGCGGCGATGGACTCGGTGAAGGACATCAGGGCAATCCCAAGCGCCCCGGGCCAAAGGCTTTTCAGGAGCGACAGATCGGGTAGCGACGGGGCCGGTATCCCGGTCGGAAGGGGTCCGGTCAGAGCTACACCCGCCTCTTTCAATCCCAGAACCCCTGCGGCCGCGACACCCAGGGCCACCGCCACGAGGGGCGCGGGAGAGCGCGGGAGAAAGCGCTCCATCCCAAATAGAACCGCCAGCATGATCACGGCCAGAACCAGCGTCGGAAGGTGCGCCTCGGGTGCGTTTCCTAAGACGCAAAAAATGTTATGCATGAAGCTTCCTTTCACGAAGTGAATGCCCAGCAGCTTGGGGACCTGGTCAACGACGATCACTAGGCCGATACCCGCTTTGAAGCCGGCCAGGACCGGATCAGAGATGAAGTTCGCGAGGAACCCCATGCGGAACAGACCAGCCAGGATCAGGAACCCGCCTGTGAGCAGGGCCAGTGCGGCCGCAGCGGCCATCAGGCGTGACGGATCGGCATCGGGCACGGCCAGGGCCAACGGTGTGGCCGTGAGGATGGCCAGCGTCGTCGTGGTGCTCACGCTCAGCATGCGCGAGGTCCCCGTCAGCGCATAGACGAGCATCGGCACGAGCGCGACATACAGACCCGCCTGCACCGGCAGTCCCGCGATCACGGCGTACGCCATGCCTTTGGGTATGACCACCGCCGCCGTTGTCAGCCCGGCGACGAGATCCAAACGCAACCACGCTGAAGGATACGTCTTCAGCCAGCCGAAAACAGGTGAACCGGTCTGCCTACTTGTCATTTATCCTATAGCCCTGAAAACGTTGACCTCCGCGAACCACGTCTTAATGAGCGCCTGGATCTTCTCGGGAGGCTTCTTAGACCGTGCAGGATCTAACCGATCGTTGCGCACTGCTCCGGGAGGCGGCAGTGGCCGCCGGGAAAGCTGTTCGCACCCTCGGGCGTGCTCGTCGGCGTATACCTCTTGGCGGGCAGGCTGCGCAGATGCTCCATGATCGCCTGCCACTCCTTGACCTCTTGCACAGCGCCCCCCCCCCCCGGTGGCGATGCTGCTGCTGTCCACCGAGCCCTTCGGCGGCATCAACTGCGCCGTGCAGCCGCGCGGGTCGCCGAGCGCCTCAACCCTCGAGGCGGGCGGCTGCGCCAGCTTGTTCTTGGGCGCAATCGCCAGCGGCTGATCGATGCTGTAGCCGCGCGCTGTGAACACGCTACCAGTGACTGCCATCTTGAACGTTTCGATCTCGTCGGCCATGGCCCGGTCTCCGGCCACCCTGTCGTCGACCGGCAGGAGCCGGTACGACGCGACCGTCAGCTTGCCCTCCTTCGAGTGCCGGTCGTTGGTGTACAAAATAGTGAAGGTCGTTTTCATCCGTTTTCCATCTTTGAGGCATCGAACACCACCTGAGCCTCGGGCCACCGCACCGCATGCTTGGCCGCCTGAGAGGTTCCGCAGCCGGCCACAAGGATGGCGCGGTCTTCGCGATATCGAGTCACGTTGCGATCCTCTCAGCCAGGATGGGCGGCGGCTTTCAGGGCCTCCGCTTTCTTCCGCATATTCTCCAGCATGGCGCCGGGCGTCCAGTTTTCTGGACTCTGCCGGGGCGGGAACTCGAGCATGGTCTGCATAAACTGGTTGATGATGGCACAAGCCGGCACCAGCATATAGAGATGTTCGATACGCCACGCCCAGTAGTGCAGATCGCCAGAGACATCCGCTTCCTCGAAAGGATCGGACCGCAGGTTCATGAGCTTCGGGAACTTCAGCGTGACCAGATCTTCTTGCCATGCTTTCGCGCCTTCATGTTGCTGCTCAGCAAAATGAATTTTCCAATCACCGTAGCGCAGCGCCATCAGGTCACCCTCGTCTCCCCAATAGAGGAACCCGGGACGCGGGCTCTTGGCCACATCGCCTTTCAGGCAGGGAATCAGGTTGTAGCCGTCTAGATGAACCTTGAAGGTCTTGTTGCCGGCTTGGTAGCCCTTCTTACACTTCTCGACGATGTCCGGTTCGCCGGCCGCGGCCAGCAGGGTGGGCAGCATGTCCTGATGCGAGAACAGCTCGTTCGAGATGGTGCCCGGCTTGATCACGCCGGGCCATCGGATTGCGGTCGGCACGCGCCAGCCGCCTTCCCAGTTCGTAGCCTTCTCGCCGCGGAACGGCGAGGTTCCGCCATCCGGCCAACTGCACTTCTCGGCACCGTTGTCGGTCGAGTACATCACGATGGTGTTGTCGGCGATGCCCAGTTCGTCAAGCTTGTTAAGAAGCTCGCCCACGGAATGGTCGTGCTCGACCATGCCGTCGGGATAGACGCCGAGACCGGTGACGCCCTTGGACGCAGGCCGCAAGTGCGTGTTGACGTGCATGCGGGTGGAGTTCCACCAGCAGAAGAACGGTTGGTCGGCCTTGCCTTGGCGCTCCATGAAGTCGATCGCGTGCTTGCTGACCTCTTGATCGATTGTCTCCATGCGCTTCTTGGTGAGCGGACCGGTATCTTCGATTTTCTGCGTGCCGTCCGCGTTCGCCCAGCTATGCAGCACGCCGCGCGGGCCGAAATTCTTCTTGAAGTTCGGGTATTCCGCGGGTTTCGGATAGTCCTCGTTTTCCGGCTCTTCTTCGGCGTTCAGGTGATAGAGGTTGCCGAAGAACTCGTCGAAGCCGTGCACGGTCGGCAGGAACTCATCGCGGTCACCGAGGTGGTTCTTGCCGAACTGTCCGCAGACGTAGCCCTGCGGCTTGAGCAGCTCCGCCAAGGTCGCGTCTTCCGGCTGGAGGCCGAGCTTCGCGCCCGGCAGGCCGACCTTGGTCAGGCCGGTGCGGATTGGCGACTGGCCGGTGATGAAGGCGGCTCGTCCGGCGGTGCAGCTCTGCTGGCCATACCAGTCGGTGAACAGTGCGCCTTCTTTGGCGATCCTGTCGATGTTGGGCGTCTGGTACCCCATGATGCCGAGGTTGTACGCGCTGATGTTGAACCAGCCGATGTCATCCCCCCAGATGATGAGGATGTTGGGTTTCTTCTGTTTCGTGGCCATTGCGTCGCTCCTTTGTTGTCACCACCGAGCACCATGTCCGGCGCTTCCTGTGATTCACTCGGCTTGTCCGACCGCCGACATGATCTCGTCGGCGGGCCGACCGCGTTTTAGCAGCTCGGCCATCGTCTTCATGGGTTGCTCGGTGTGTGCAAAGAACGCCTTCAAACCCGCGCAGAGCCAGTTCAGTCCGGGCTCGCCGTCCGCCGCGGTCAGAACGCGGTTCTTGGGACACTCACCGTGGCAGGTGAACAGGAACTTGCATTCCCGACACGCGCGCGGCAAGGTACTCGACTTGCTCTGGCCGAATCGCAGTTGCTTTACAGAGGAAACAAGCTGCGGCAACAGCGTGGCCTTGATGTTGCCCAGCAGGTGTGCTGGTTCGACAAAGTGGTCGCACGAATAGACGTCACCGTTGTGCTCAAGCGCCACCCCTTCGCCGCAGGACGGCTGCAGAATGCAGAGCGACGACCGGCCACGCAGATACGACATCAGTACGCCGTCAAAGAACAGGACGAACATCTTCCCGACATCCCGGCGCGCCCATTCGTCGAAGATCTCGATCAGAAACCGGCCATACTGTTCCGGCTGCACGGATCGGTCCGTGATCTTCACGCTGTCACTGCTCCCTGAACCCTGCTCTCGGCCCTCTTCCTTCTCAACAATCGGGATGAACTGCAGGTAGGGCGTCTGAAGTTCATCACGGAAGTATTTGTAGACCTCCAACGGGGATTGGCTGTTCACGGCATTCACGGTGCAGAGGACGTTGAATTCAACATGGTGTTGCTGCAACAGGCGCACGCTCTTTACAACCTTGTCGAAAACCGAGTTGCCAGCCTTGTCGCGGCGATAGGCGTCGTGCATCGCGCGCGGGCCGTCCACACTCAGACCGACCAGAAAGCGCTTTTCACGCAGGAACTCGCACCATGTATCGTCGAGCAGCACGCCATTCGTCTGGAGGGTGTTCTCAATGGTCATGCCGGGCCGCATGGCACTCCGTTCTACGTCCACCGCCCGGCGGAAGAAATCCAGCCCCATCAGGGTTGGTTCGCCGCCCTGCCAGGCAATGGTCACGTGCGGCGTTGTATGCGCGGCGATGGTCTGGCGGATGTATTGCCCCATCACTTCATCCGACATGCGGAACGTGCTTTCCGGATAGAGTTCAGCCTTCTTCAGAAAAAAACAGTAGGCGCAGTCGAGGTTGCACTGGGCACCCGTCGGTTTGGCCATCACATGGAAGGTGGTCGTTTTTTTATGCGTTGCCATGGATTCGTTCCGGGTGGCGCAATGCCTGGGCGTGGTGGAAGGTGGAAGAATGGAATGTTGGCAGACTGGCAGAACTGTTTGATAAAACGGTGACAACCCCATTCACACGTTATGTCAATGATGAAACATGACGAGGCCCGTGTCAATCCGTTTCGTCCATGGATAAGAAATCGCTTTTCGCCACACCCCGGTAGGCATCGGCCCGCACGGGCCGAAACCATGCCGGAAGCGGCATGGAGCATCGATGGCAGGGGCTAGGCAACCGTCGCGACGAGTCCGCCGCGCACCTGCTTGACATGCAGGCACAGGAACTCCACGCCGTAGTGCCAGCCTGCCGAAACGTTTCCAGCAACAGCCCGCGCACTTCTGACCACACCCACAGCACTGCAAAACTCGCACTCAATCTGCAGCCGCGCGCCAACGGGAAGCTCCAGCGCGGCCAGTAGCCCCATGCCGTTCAGCGAAAGATCTTCCGTCAGGCCGGGCCAGACGCGCTGTCGGGACGTGGCCAGCCGGAACGTCAACGCCAGCTTCCGGGGGACGCGGCCGATGGCGCGGCGCGACCTGCCGCCGTCGCGCTGCGGCGTGGCTTGGCACAGCGGACTCCCGCAGCATGGGCAGACGGCACCGGGCAATTCAGCCGTGGCAGACGCGCAGCTTTCCTGACAGAAAGAGCAGACGGCGACAGGGGGCGCAGGGGTGGCGGGCGCGGCAGCGTCAGCCGCGGGATCAGCTGCGCGCGGGGGCGACGGGGGCGCAGCAGACGGATTAGGCACCGCAGCAGCAGCTCTGCGCTGCCGCGCCAGCGGGTGCAGTGTGCGATCATATTCCGCACGGCGCCCCGGATCGCCCAGCGTGGCAAAGGCCTCGTTGATGCAGACAGCCTGACCGTGGTCGCCGCCTAGATCGGGGTGCATCTTGAGGGCCCGCAGCAGTGCCCGATAGCTGGCCTGGATGACCGCCGCAGGCGCATCCGGCTGAACGCTGAGAATCCGGTAGTAATTACGGCGATTCTTCATGGTTGGGAGAGAAACAAACGCGGATGGTCCTTTGCACCGCTATGGCTGCTGCGCAGGCACGCCAAACAGCATGTCAGAAGCTGAAAACAGGAAGTGCTAAGAAATCGCTTTATGGCTAGCCCGGCCGGACCCGGCCCACCCGTGCGAGATCAGGCCGGATTCAGTCGTGAGCCACGATGTCATTATCGGAATTATGGGTGAAGCCGGGAGCGAAGTCAACACCAGCATCCTCACGGTCAATGAGGACATCAAAAGCCGCGTCACCTACTCCGTCAAACTTCCCCGCCTCAATCCTGATGACATGAAAGCCTTCCTCTACGCCCCGTGCGACGTCGTGGGGCTCGGGCACAATGCCTTCAGTGACGAGGCCGTCGCGCTGATCGTACGCTCCTCCGAAGGCATCCTGCGGCACACCCGCAACCTCTGCATCTCCGCCATGCGCGAGGCTGTCCGTGACCGTAAACAGGTCGTCGGCATCGAGCCATCCACAAGGACCATTACTGGAACTGCCCGGGAACGGACCTGGCCGGCAACGCCATTGACTTCCTCATGCGCATCCGCGGCGCCAACTTCCATGAGGCCATGCAACAGCTCACCCAGCCAAGGCGGTCATAGAAATCAAAGGCCGCCTATGACCGCGCTGGGAAAACAGTTGCCAAAAATCACACCCAACCGCCCGCAGCCGTCGTACCGCCCACGCGCCAGTACGACGGCCGCGGCAAAACAGGCACAACGGCCGTCCGCGGAGTAGCCGTAGGTGACGGCGTAGTCTGAGCCGAGGGTGAGGCCGGTGGGGCTGCCGAGCGGGTTGTAGGTACGCGTGAGAGCGGCGGGCGGGGCACCCGCCGCCACGGGGACGGCCTCAGCGGCGAGCTGGAGGGCGTCGTTGTAGGTGAAGGTCCAGTGGTTCCAGCCGCCTTTGTAGAGGTTGGGGTTGGCGGCGGGGTGTGCACCGGCCGTGGAGTCGGCGAGGGTATGGTTGGTCTCGGCAAAATGCCAGACGCCTGCGTAGTTGGCGTTCCAGACACCGGCCGGGTTGGCGGCGGAGACGGCGGCGGAGCTGCCGGAGTGCCGCCAAAAATAGGGGGCGGCATTGGTGGTGCCAACCAGGGTGGCGATGACGCCGTCGCGGAAGATCAGCTTCAGGTGGTACTGCCACTGGGAGGCTGGGAAGGAGGTGGCGTCATTGAGAGCGGTGCCGCGCATGACTTCCAGTCTGACTCCGGGTCGGCGATGGAACATTGGTGAGGCCTCGTGGCTCTCCCCCAGATCAGAGTCCATCCGTGTGCCATCCCGGGCTGCCGCACAGCCCGAGGAATAATAATGAAGCGTAAAACGTGCGGAGGCAAGCGGGTAAACGTTAAGCGTGCGGAAGGAAATCTGTCGGTGACGCGGCCGCAGGTGGCCGGCATTGACCTCGGC
>CAIOST010000039.1 GCA_903861045.1 uncultured bacterium
CCGGATTCAGAAGATAGGCCTGATTCTCTTTCGGCTCGACGCTAACATCCGCGGATAAACCGTTCATCGCGAAACCTCCCATAAGTGCAACCCACATAACCAGTACATTTCGACGCCGTATCAATATATGCAGGCCTGTTTGCCGTTCGTTATACTGCCTCTTCGGTGGACGCGTACGGCGACGATTACGGTGTACGATTATTCTGCTCTCCTCGTCAACCGTAATCGTCGCCGTAATCGTCAACCGATCTCCCATCGTTTCCGCAATCTCCAGAGGCACTTGCAAAACCCTTGAAAGTGCCGGGAATCAGGAATCAGGATGACTGGGTTCAGGCCGGAAAAGGCCTCCTGAACCCTCCGCTGAACCCTCCACTTGCACAAACCGGAGGTTTTGCAAGCGCCTACCGCAAATATAGCACCGTGCCTTGGGGCGGGCCCGGCAGCGCGTACTTGATGATCACGATGCCCGAGCCGCCGGCGGCGCCGTTGACAGGGATGCCCCCGTCCGTACCATTCCCGCCGCCACCGCCGCCACCGCCGCCCGTGTTTGCTGCGCCGGCCGTGGGTGCGCCATTCACGCCGTTGCCGCCGCCCTCCTTGCCGCACCCGACAGCCGCGCTGCTCCGCTTCCCGCCCTCTTTACGCCAGCGGAGCTCCACCTTGCCATCGGGCACGGGTTGCGCACCTTCGCAGCGGTCGAGTTGCAGGTCAGTGAAGCGCAGTTGCACAGCCTTGTTCACGGGGTCCACCGAGGCCAGCCCTTTGATCGACCATGCGGCCACATTCCAGTTCGTTCTTACTACTTTATCGCTCTTTCGACCCCGCTCCGGCAGAATCATTGACGTATTCAAACGCATCAACATCAACCTGGCATCCAGTGGCGCGGTCGCTGCGGGCACCCGTTACCACCACCTTGAGCGTATGCGCGCCGACTGGCAGGCCGTTCGTGTGAAACGCCGCGTAGCGTGCCACCGTGGCTGTGTCGTACAGATCCAAACCAGGTGCTGCCAACTGGCCATCGAGATACACATCGCACTTGCCATGATTGGCGGCCTTGTCCGCGATGAACCGCACGCCTGTGCCCGTAAATGCGAACGAGCAGTACGCATTGGTGGCGGACGAGTAGTGCACGTCACCCTGTATCAGCGCCGGGTCGTTTGCCCACACGGCCCAACCGGGGCTATAGGATACACTGGAGCCATTGTCATTCACCGTTATCCACCCCGCCGCATTCCAGGAAGCGTGCACGATGGCGGAACGCAGCGACTCCTTGCCATCCGCATCCACCGCCGTCACCCGGTAATAGTATTCCGTCCGCTCCACCGCGCCCGTATCGATCAGGCTCGTCCCGACCACCCCTTTCTTGATCATGCCGAGATTCGACACCCCACTCGCATGGGTTGTACGATAGACATTGTAGCTGCTGGCGCCGGTGACGCTGTTCCATGCCAGCGCGACGCCATTGGCATGCATCTTGGCAGAGACACCCGTGGGCATGTCCGGGCAGTCGTAGGCAGGCGTGGCCTTGGTAAACGTGATGGTGTCCAGGTATATTCTGTTCCCCGCGGCGGACGCCTGATGCGCGCCCTTGATGACCAGCTTCACGACATGATTGCCTTGTGCCAGGCCGTTCTTCGCGAAGATGGACTGCGCATGGGAGTTGCTCGCGCAATACGTATCCACGTCTGTGGCAACCGGCACAGCCAGATCATCCAGGTAGATATCGCATTTGCCAGCATCCGGGGCCTTGCGCACACGGACATTCACCGAATCACCGGGAAAACTCAGCTCGACCGAATCGCCGGCGGTCTCCGAGTACTTCGTGCCACCGGAGTCATCGTCATAGTCATAGCTGTTCGTCCAGCTCCCGACATAGTTCAGCGACTTCGATTCATACGCAATCCGGACCGGATAGTTCCAGTTCAACATCGGATTGGGCTCGAAGTACATGTTTTCATCCGTGATCAGCCACCGGTATTCCCAGTTCACGCGCTTTTCGCTGATGCCGGAGCCCAGCGTGACCGGCCAATAGTAGCACTTCGCCGGAGCACACTGGCCAACGTAGATGCGCATGGTCTGATCAACCTGCCCGTTATCGGTCTGATTGGCATCATCGGTCAGCAAGGGATAACCCCAGGTCAGGGGGCTAACATCACCTATGTTCTCAACGTTCGTCCAATCTTGCGTTTCCATGCTCGTGCAGGTTTGTATTCCCAAACCATTAGGAGATCTTACCGTATTAACTCCCACTGCAATATACCTACTGAGATAGGTGGAGTACTTGACATCGGGGAACAGCTGCAGCTTGTCCAGCCACGTCCCCTTGCCGCCCATCCCCGGCTCGGTCCAGGCACCGTTATAGAACTTGGTCCATTTGCCGGGAGCCATCCTATCGCTGATCTTGCAGCGGGCCACCTTCATCTTGTGCTCATTGGAAGACCGGCTTTTCAGAAAGTACTTGTTCACGTAGTAGAGGTAGAAGTAGCCGCTTTTCGTGTCCACAAACAGGTGCGGATCGCCGCACCCGGCATCCAGCACGTCGCCCTTCCAATACTCGGGACCCTTCAGATCGTCGTTCGGGCTGGAGAGGCAGTCGCCCAGATAGGTCCAGTGGCGTCCCTGATCGGTCGATTTGGCAATACCGAGACGGCGGGATTCCGCAAAGCCGGGGGTCTTCAGCTTGTTGAACTCATGATGCACGGGGGAATAGAAATCACCGGTGGCAGGATCGATCCACAATCCAGCAAACCAGCACCCCAGATCGCCGACATATACCGGGAACGTGTTGTCCAAAACAGCCTGATATTGGTAGACCAGCGCATCCAGGTTCGTGCCCTTCCAGACATGCGCACTCTTACCCTCCCTGTCTTCGAAGAAGTACATGCTGCCGTTATAGAACGCATTCCCCGGGGCTGAGTCGATCCCGTCGCCATAGGCCAACTTGCCGACGTCAACGCCGGGCCCGAACTTCCAGGTGAAATCAGCCGCCGATCCGGACACCGTCAAAAGTGCCCAAGCGCCCAGGGCCGCGACATACCGCGGCATAGCGCGATTAGCGCTGTTACTGAATCTGCTCAACACTAACTTTTTCATCGTTTCTCCTCCACCAGTTCCAGTTGGCTGCGATTATCCAACCGCACCGAGTAGCCGGCGGGGACGGCGACCGTGTACCGCAGCGTCCCGCCCTCTTTGCGCCAGCGGAGCTCCACCTTGCCCTCGGGCACGGGTTGCGAGCCTTCGCAGCGATCGAGTTGCAGGTTGGTGAAGCGCAGTTGCACGCTCTTGTTCACGGCGTCTACCGAGGCCAGCCCCAGCACGTCGCGGTAGAGCACGCGTACACCGCCATGCGAGGCAAAGCCGTGACAGCAGCTCGCGTAGGCGCCATCGTGCTCCCAGAGCGTCCCGGTCTGATCGACCATGTAGAGCTGGTAGGCCAGGGATTCGTCGAGAAGCTGCCGACTCAGGCCGACGCGCGAAAGGAGCTCCAGGCGGAGAACGTTTCCCATCCAGGCATTGGCGGGATGCACCTGCGGATGGGCTTTTGTCTTCTTGCGCTGCGGACCGAAGTCCTTCACCAGTGTCTGCCAGAGCTGGGGATGAGCCTCCGGGGTGGTAGCGTTGAAGTAGAACGCGTAGTATTGGCAGACTTCCGTGCGGTTCTGCGTGACTTGCAGCTTGCCATCCTTCCGCACGGCATTGTCCACAAAGAACTCGCCGTCGAAGGCCTGCTTGCGGATCACGGCGCGTATCTTCTCCGCCTCGGCAAGAAGCTCAGGCCGGTTGTACATGCGCCCCATCGCGGCAAGGCTTTCGGCATAGAGCATGTTGGAGGGGTAGTTCACATCCTGTACGAAGTCGTTGGCCTTGGACCATTCGACGAACACCCATCCCTTCAACTTCTCCAGCAAGCCATCCTCGTTGCGGAACGGCCGGAAGTATTCGAGCAGCTTCATGAGGCGCGGTTCGAGGGCCTTCACCGTGTCGCGGTCGTTGCTGCGCGCCAGATACTCCTCCAACTGGACCACGAACCACATCGCCCAGGTCGGGATGAAATTGCCGTTGTTGTGGTCGGCCGGATAGCACATCGGCAGCATCCCGTCAGGCAGGTGTGCGAACTTCTCGGGCAGAAGGTAGTTCTCGAAGAAATTCCGCTCGATCAGTGTGCCGCCGGTGAGATCCTTGGCGACGCGGGCGGCGAAGAGACCGTCACCCAGCCAGCCGGCGCGTTCGCGCGAAGGGCAGTCCATGAAGACATCCACGGCGTTCTGCCGGGACGTCTCCACACCCGCGGCAAATAGCCGGTTGAGCCGCTCGTCGCTGGCGACAAAGCGCACTTCCGCCGGGATCGGGCTGACGTATTCCCGCAAGCGCAGGCCGGTGATCTCGCAATCGCCCTCCAGCGCGAGAACCTTGAGGTAGCGCAGCGTGTACGGCTCGAACGTTTCGACGTCGTAGGCGCCGGGCAGCAGCTCGTAGGCGACGACGTTGACACAAGACAGCCGTTTGAAGTCCACGTCCCCGTTGCTGAGGATTTCGTCGAATGTGAAGAAAAGCCGCGTCTTGCTCCGGCAATGGATTCGCGCGCCGAAGAAGCCGCTGAGATTCACTCCGAAGTCCACGATCTGGAACGTGCCAGCCTTGACCGGGAGCGGCTTCGTGGCGGCATAAGGCTGATTGACCGTCGTCGAAGTGGCGTTCGGAAAGGTCTGCAGTTCAAGCGACGGGATCGTGGCGAGTTCCCCTTCCGGGAAACCGCCGAATTGCGGACCGATACTGGTGAGGGATTGGTCCTTCCACGGTTGATCCACTTTCAGACCGGTCTTGAGTTCTCCCGTGGCGACGATCTGCCGCGGTTCGCGCACGGCGAACTGGCTATACGGCACGCGACGCGGGAGGAGCGGTTTCGTCGGCTGTGTGGCGCACGTGGCGGCGGACAGCGGGACGTGGACGTCACTGCGCCATCGGTCGTAACCCGGCGCGAGACGATACACCTCGGAGAACGTTCGCTGGAAACTGTAACGCTGCACCTTCTGCACACGCTCCGCGAGCGGCCCCGCTGCGAACGGGCTGCCCTCGTCGCCGGTGGCGGCCAGCACCTGGCCACCTGCCACAACTTCCGCCTGGAGAAACGAGGGTTGATCAATCAGATAGTAACTGTTCACGTTGTAACCCACGACCTCGAAAGCCACCACATTGGCGCCGGGCTTGACCTTGGCGGTCAGGTCGAGCACATCCATGCGGAACCAGCCGTGCGGCCCGCGCGCCGGTCCGTGCCCGACAAACTCGCCATTCAGAAAGACGCGGTAGAGCGTGGAGCCGGTTGCGCGAAGCAAAACCGGACCGCCGGACGGCGCCTCAAACCTGGCACGAAAGGCGACGGTGAGGTTCTTCTCCGTTTCACGCCCCTGCGGCCAGATCGGCTTGGCTCGTTGAAAGACAGGCGTATCGCCCGTTCGGACGCCGGCACTGCCAGCCGCTATCTGGTTCGTGGCAGCCAAACTCTGCCCCACGGCCACCCCGGCACAGGCCAGAGCTATGCAAGCACCCATCTTCATCGTCGTAATCCCTTTCATTGCATTGTCTCAGCGTCAGACCACAACATCTTCGAAACCACCCTGCTTGCGCAATCGCCTCTTCTCCGGCATTTCACGGCCGGTCTTTAGGCGCGCCTGAATCTTGCGGGTTAATGAGGCGTTTGTGCGATGACGTTGATCGGCTGTGCCTCCCAGGGATCACCGGGGCGGTCGACCACATAGGTTGCTCCGGCAGCCGTCGGGAACGTCAGCACGCCATCCTTCTCCGCCACAGTAACCGCCTTCAACGAATCCCCTCGCCGCACGCGCACCGGGCCATCCCAGGGGCGCAGCAGGTTGCAGGGAACGCCCGCTTCGCTGGTGATAGCCAGATACGACACCTTGCCGCCGCTCTGGATTTCCCCACTTATAAGAAACGCGCCTTCGGTGCGCAGGCGGGCGAAGCGGACGGTGTTCTTCAGCTTGACGGGGGCCACGCGGATCTGCCCGGTGTAGCTTTGCACCAGGCTCTCATTGACCACCACCGGCCAGCCCAGGAAGTGCATGAAGATCAAGTGGCTATACCCGCTGTCCCGCGGATAAGTCTGCATGCCATTATCGTGCAGGATCGACCGCGTGTGCTTCTCGAAGACATCGAGCTGGTCGTGCCCCATCCGCACCCAGGCCATCGAGAGCAACACCAGGTCGTCCCAAAGAATGTAGGGTGTGATCTGTAATGTCCGGAGCGCCAGTTCCTGAGCTTTCGGCGGGCTGTGCAGGCCGAACTCGCCGGCTGGAAAGATCGGCGTGGTCCAGGCCGGAATATTGTATTCGATGACGGGATAGTTCTCGAAGGCAACCAGCACTTCACCGGACGGGAAATCGAGGGATGTGTACTGTGACGGGGAGTTTCCGACTCTGTGTTTGACCGGTTTGAGGTTCTTTCCATCGATGACCGTCGTTCCGTAGCCGCGCAGGTTGGCAGCGACCTGCTCCCATTTCGCACGCTGCTCTTGATCCACCCCCAACTCCTTGCTGGCGGCCGCGGCGATCCTGAGGACCATCTTTGCGAAGGCCAGATCCATGGTGGAGTTCTTCGCATCGGGAACCAGAAAGGAGAGATCCCAGACGGCCGTGGGCGGCATGTCATATTTGCCTTCCGGTGCGAGTTGCACAAACTTCTCATAGAACTCCGCGCAAGCCTTGATCACCGGATAGCCCTTGTCGCGCAGGAACGTCTTGTCCTGACTGTATTGGTAATACCACCACAGCGGCTGGGCATCAAAGCCGTTGACCCAGGGGGTAGTAAATTCCGATTTCCGGGAACTCACCGGTGCTGTGTATTTGCGCGGCCAACCAACCTGCGGAAACTTGGCGCCGCCGATGTTCCCGTAATAGTCGCGCACCATCATCCGCGCACAGGGCAGCAGGTCGAAGATCTCATCGTTGTAGGCCTTGGTCAGCTCCAGATGATTGCAAGAGAAGGTTCCCCAGAGGGCGGCTTGCACGTTGTAATCCCAGTGCCGATCATTGCCCCAGCACGGAAAGTCTTCCGGAGCCCAGGGACCAAAGAGGCCCGGCCCCACGCTGCCGGGTTTGGTAACCGATGCCAGGTGGTAGAGATTGCGGAACCACTGCTGATTCAGGAATTCCCGGCCATCGAGCTGCACGAAAGATCGTCGCCAGAAGTCGTGCCAGGCCTGCGTGTGTTCGCGCCGCAGTTCCGGTAATCCGGCACGTTCGGCCGCGTCCACAGCGGCTCTGGCCGCTTGGAGCGGATTCTTGTCGTCGCGGGTGGTGAACACCGCCGTCAGAAACGTCACGGAGTTGGATGCCTTCACCTGAAGCCGGGCAACTCCTTCGACGGCCTCTCGCTCTTTGGGATCAAAGGCGAACTTCTGCCTGACGGTCGCGAAATTGGTCACCACTTCGGCTTTGAGCACCTCACCACCCATGACCCGGCCAAGCATCACGTATTCGAATCCGTTCGGATAGGTGTCCGGGTCGGGCGGGAACTGATAACGAACCCAGATATCCCGCCCCTCCGCGCCGAACTCCGGCGATGTGTAAATAACGCCCGTAGTGTCTTTGTGCCTCGCCAGCTCAATGTCGAACGTATCGCCGCCTGACGCCTGGTATTCAGTCGCAATCAGGTTACGGTTCTTAGTGACAAACGCCCGCAGTTCTGGCGTCTTTCTATCAGCGGGTCTGGTACTGACCTCGGCGTTCCAGATGTCGAGTTGCGCCTTGGCGTCCGGATTCCTGGGCGCGGCGTTGCGGAAACGGATCCAACCTGCCGGTTTTGTGGTGGGCATCGGCACTTGGGAATTGCTAATCGCGGTGGCTTCCGGCGAATGAGCCAAGGGCTTCGTGCGATAGTCCAGCAAGTCGTTCTTGCCTACGAAGAGCACAACGCACTCGGGAACCGCGTAAACCGCCACGCCGATGTCGCCATTTCCCAGACGCAGGGATTCGCCGTGGTTTGCCGGCAGCTTGGTAAGCTCGATATTGTACCCCGATATCAAGCGCTGCCAATCCACGCGCATCCGCGTGCCAGCAATGGCCTCGGGTTCCGACGACGGCGCGGATGCCGCCGCAAAGACGCCGTTGCCAACGGCGGCGAGGGTGCCGCCGGACGCAGGTTCACCGGCCAAGGCGGCCGCACTCAATCCAATTGTGGCCATAATGATCATCCTCCTGAAACTTGAGCTTGTCTTACGCATCATTGATGAACTCCTGATTTCCTGCAATTCCGGTGGACGCGTACGGCGATGATTACGGCGGACGAATACTCATAATCTCAGGTCCTAATCTCCAGTCTTAATCTATCCCCGGAAAGACAAAGACCCGAGATGAAGACCTGAGATGAAGACTTTCTGAACCTCTCCTCTATTTCATCTCCGAAGCCTCCACAGGAAGATCCCGCCATCGCCCGCTACTTCGTGTAAATGCTCTTCATCGTCCAGGCGTCGAGTTGTTTCAGCACCGCGTCGCTCCCCTGGGCGCGCAGCGACACGCCCAGGCTGTCGGCACGGCCGGGGTACACGCGGGTCGCCACGCACTGGCGTCCGTTGACAAAGACCTCGACCACGCTCTTGTCAATAAATACACGTAGCTTGAGCGGTTCGTCCGACGCCAGCCAGACCGGTGCGGACTCGGGAGCACGCGACGTCACGTCCGGCAACTCCGAGGAATACCCGCTGTCGATCGTGACCACGCTGTCACAGCTCTCAAACCACTTGTTCCAGTCCTTGAAACGGTCCCAATTCTGGTAGCCGCGCTGCTTGAAGATGGCGATGCGGGTGAACTCCTCCTTGCCGGGCGAGCGCAGGACGTTCAGTTCAACCATCGGTGACTTCCGGAGGTCGAGCTCGGCGGTGATCTCCAGCGCGTTGCCTTGTATACCCTCGAGCACCAGTTCCCGATTCGCCGGCAGCGCGGTCTCGCCCAGATGCCTGTGCGCCCCTCGCAGCGAGGCGATGTCACCGGCCGGCTCCACGCCGAGTCCGTTCTTGCCGACGAGCGTCAGGCGGCGCGGCAGACTCATGATCTGGTCCCAGCCCGGCGTGGGCTTGGCATTGTTGATATTGAAGATCACGAGCACGCCGCCCCGGCCGTCGGGGGTGGCCGAGGGCGCATGCACGCCGCCGGGACAGAAGGCGCCGAAGGTGAAGCGCCCGCCGGCGGTGACCACGAACTTGTCGCGCGCCTTGTCGTAGTCGCCAAGCAGGTAGTGGGCGCCGCTCATATGGCTGAAGTGCAGCAGGATGTGACGATCACCGAGCGGCCAGAAATACGGGCAGGCGCCGTCATCGCCAACCAGCGAAAAGACGTCGCCCTCCACGAAGGGGTGCAGATACTCCCACTTCACGAGATCGGTGGACTTGAACAGAAACTCGGCCGGGCGTCTCGGCCCTTGCGGCTGGGTGCCGCCGGAGAGTGAGTAGTAGACGCCGTCCTTCTGCCAGATGCAGGGATCAAAGATCGTACAGGGCGCGCCTGCCGCCGGAATGACCGGTTTCCCGGTCAGCTTCTCCCAATCCAGCAGCAAGGGGTCGCTGGAGATGGCCACCATGTTCCCCTGCCCCGTGCCGTGGTACATGGCGATGACGCGGTTGGACTCGACCAGCGTCGAACCCGAATAACACGCGTTTTCTGGACCCGGCTTGATCGCGTAGGGCAGGTCGCGCCAGTGGATCAGGTCGTCGCTGACCGCATGTCCCCAGTGCTGGTTCCGGTTCTCCGGCGGATAGGCCTGGTAGAACAGGTGCCACTGCCCGTTCCAGAAGCAGAGCCCGTTGGGATCGTTCAGCGAGCTTTCGGGGCTGACGAAGTGGTAGAGCGGCCGGTACGGGTCTGCGGCCATCTTCCGCCGCGATTCGGCAAACCGCTGAATGAAGGGGTTATCGCGCAACTTCGCCTCCTGCGCCGCCAGTGCTTCGCCTTTCACACCGGCCGCCTGCTGCGTCAGGGCCACAGCCGCATTGGTTGCTCCGGACGCGGTTTCGCCGGTTAACGCGGCCGCACTCACTCCAATTGTCGCCATAATGATCATCCTCCTGAAACTTGAACTTTTCATGCGCATAACTAATGAACTCCTATTGCTGCCTCCGTGCCTGACTTCTCTTAATCGATCTATACGCGACACTTGCCACGCCCTTCCGCCTTACTCCTGCCCAATCGACACATCGGCCACCACCGCCTGGAACGGTCCCTTTGCTCCGGGCTGATCGAATGCCAGCACGACCTGTCGGATAACCTTACCGGCGAGCCACTGGCCGATCGGAATCTCGATTTGCTTCCATTGTCCCATCTTCCCCTTGGGTGCCCCTGGATGCACCCCGAGCCCATCCAGGTCGTGCGCCGCCGAATCGCGCAGATTGGATCCATCCTGAAACAATAGATCAATACCTGTACACCGGCCTAGCTCGTTCTCCGGCTTGAGCCAGTACCGCAGGATGGATCCCGGTTCCACCGACACAGCAGTCTCGAAGATCGCGAAATAGGCGTGACAGGCTTTCGCTCCGGTGCCCGTGCCGCTCAACACCAGACCCGCACTTCCCGCGCGCCCGGCGCCCGCCACCACCTGACAGGCCGCACCTTCGACATTGCTCAAGATCATCGGCTTGCTGGTCTGGGAAGCGTGCACGAAGGCGGAACGTAGCGACTCCTTGCCATCCGCATCCACCGCCGTTACCCGGTAATAGTATTCCGCCCTCTCCACAGCACCCGAATCGGTCAGGCCCGTCCCGACCGCCCCTTTCTTGATCATGCGGAGATTCGACACCCCATTCGAGTGGGTTGTACGATAGACATTGTAGCTGCTGGCGCCCATGACACGGCTCCATGCCAGCGCGATCCCATTTGAATGCGTCACGGCAGAGACACCGGTGGGCGTGTCCGGGCAGTCGTAGGCTGGCGTGGCCTTGGTGAACGTGATGGAGTCCAGGTATATTCTGTTCCCCGCCGCGGACGCCTGATGCGTGCCCTTGACGACAAGTTTCACGACATGATTGCCTTGTGCCAGGCCGTTCTTCGCGAAGATGGACTGCGCATGGGAGTTGCTCGCGCAATACGTATCCACGTCTGTGGCAACCGGCACAGCCAGATCATCCAGGTAGATATCGCATCGGCCCGCGTCCGGGGCCTTGCGCACACGGACATTCACCGAATCACCGGGGAAGCTGAGCTCAACCGAATCGCCGGCGGTCTCCGAGTACTTCGTGCCGCCGGAGTCATCGTCATAATTGAAGCTGTTCGCCCACGTCCCGACGTAGTTCAGCGATTTCGACTCATACGCAATCTTGCCGGGATAGTTCCAGTTCAACATCGGATTGGGCTCGAAGTACATGTTTTCTTCCTTGATGAGCCCCCTGTATTCTGAGTCTACGCGCTTCTCGCTGGTACCGGCGCTCAGCGTGACGGGCCAGTAGTAGCACTTGGCAGGGGCACAAGAACCCAAGTAGATTCGCATGGTCTGATCAACCTGCCCGTTGTCGGCTTGATTGGCGTCATCGGTCAGCAAGGGATACCCCCAGGTCATGGGGCTGAAGGCACCCAGATTCTCGACGTTGGTCCAATCCTGTGTTTCCATGCTGGTACAGGTCTGGATGCCGAACTTTGTCTCCGTAGCCTGGCCGATGGCGATATACTTACCCAGATAGGTCGAGTACTTAACATCCGGAAACGCATGCAGCTTGTCCAGCCACGTCCCCTTGCCGCCCATCCCCGGCTCGGTCCAGGCACCGTTATAGAACTTGAACCATTTGCCGGGCGCCATCCTATCGCTGATCTTGCAGCGGGCCACCTTCATCTTGTGCTCATTGGAAGACCGGCTTTTTAGAAAGTACTTGTTCACGTAGTAGAGGTAGAAGTAGCCGCTTTTCGTGTCCACAAACAGGTGCGGATCGCCGCACCCGGCATCCAGCACGTCGCCCTTCCAAAACTCGGGCCCTTTCAGATCGTCGTTCGGGCTGGAGAGGCAGTCGCCCAGGTAGGTCCAGTGGCGTCCCTGATCGGTCGATTTGGCAATACCGAGACGCCGGGATTCCGCAAAGCCGGGCGTCTTCAGCTTGTTGAACTCATGATGCACGGGGGAATAGAAATCACCGGTGGCCGGATCGATCCACAATCCAGCAAACCAGCACCCCAGATCGCCGGCATATACCGGGAACGTGTTGTCCAAAACAGCCTGATATTGGTAGACCAGCGCATCCAGGTTCGTGCCCTTCCAGACATGCGCACTCTTCCCCTCCCTGTCTTCGAAGAAGTACATGCTGCCGTTATAGAACGCATTCCCCGGGGCCGAGTCGATCCCGTCGCCATAGGCCAACTTGCCGACGTCAACGCCGGGCCCGAAGGTCCATGTGAAATCCGCCGCCGATACGGACGCCGTCAAAAGCGCCCAAGCGCCCAAGGTCGCGACATACCGCGGCATAGCGCGCCTGGCGGAACTGCATCTGCTCAACACTAACTTTTTCATCGTTTCTCCTCCACCAGTTCCAGTTTACTGCGATTATCCACCCGCACCGTGTAGCCAACGGGGACGGCGACCGTGTACCGCAGCTTCCCGCCCTCTTTACGCCAGCGGAGCTCCACCTTGCCCTCGGGCACGGGTTGCGAGCCTTCGCAGCGGTCGAGTTGCAGGTTGGTGAAGCGCAGTTGCACAGTCTTGTTTACGGGGTCTACCGAGGCCAACCCAGCACATCTTCTCCTTTTCACGCCCCTGCGGCCAGATCGGCTAGGCGCGTTGAAAGACAGGCGCAACGTCAGTTCCGCCGACGGCACCGCCAGCCGCTATCTGGTTCGTGGCAGCCGAACTCTGCCCCGCGGCCACCCCGGCGCCGGCCAGGGCTATACTTGCACTATTCTTCATCGTCTTGATCCCTTCATTGCGGCCGCACTCAATCCAATTGTGGCCATAATGATCCTCCTCCTGAAACTTGAACTTGTCGTGTGCATCACCGGTGAACTCCTGTTTTCCGGTAATTCCGGTGGACGCGTACGGCGACGATTACGGTGGACGCCTGGGAAAGATCTCCTCTTCAACCGTAATCGTCCACCGTGTGATCATCCCGTTGCAATCGTACTCGGTGCTACCTTTCCTGAGTGTCCCGGCCCGCGCCCTTCGTGCTTACGTCCGCGGTCGGTCCGCGTCGCAACGCCCGTATGTTGCGTATCGTCAAATCCCAATAAAGCGAGGGCTGGTCTTTCCCATCCGGCCCGATCCATTTGTCAGCATCGGTGAGAAGGGTCGTATCCGCCGTCCAGACGGCCGTGTTCTCCAGGTAATCGTTGAACGCCACGATCATGACGATTTTGGGCCGTGGGTTCGTCAGCACAGTGTTCCAACATTGGGAGTAGAAATCGCCCTTCTGCCTGGAAACATAGGGTGGAGTCGCGCGGCTGTAATGCCCCCATCCCGGCGACACGACCTCCACTTCGCTGTCGAGCACCGTGCCTTTGGAATAGATATTCCAGCCATAGCTACCGCGCACCACGTCTTGCGCATAACGCACGGCAAAGCGATTCCCATAGGTCTTATCGCCCGTATAACTGTTCCAGGCGGCCGTGTTCTGATTCCGGTCGCCCCAATACACAATCAACGGCTTCCCGTCCAACTGGTAATAGTTCGTTGGGCCACCGTACTCAGGATTATTGCAGAAATGGTCATACACATCCTGCGCCTCCTTTTCCATGCACAGGCCGATCGGTTCGTTGCCGTAGACATCCCGATGTGCTCCGGCCGCAACGGCGTAGCGAAGCTTCCAGGAGTGCTGGTCATTCCAGATCTTGATCCGTTTGGCCACCACCCGGGCATTGTCCACGAATCGATCCATCGAGTGCCGATACCCACCCAGGCCGCCGGGGGTCAACTCGAACAGAAGAAAGTCAATCTGCGCCTCGGCAATCTGCTGCAGGTGATAATCAATGACCGCGGCATTGGTGGCGTTATACGCGCGATAGTCGCCCGGCTGGCTGGAGCAAAGCGGCCGATACAGGGTTGGCGGATACCCCATCTCCCCCCAATTCGCCCAGTTATCGCCATAGTACGTGCAGTACCAGATTCCTACATCGGTTGTCCCCACGACATTGCCTTTCGTTTGCCCCATGGCAGCGAGCCCCAGACCCAAGCTTAGGGCCAACGCCAGAGAAAACCGCCTCGCGAATCGCGGCGTGCTCATCGTTGAACTTCCTTTCACAATCTCAGGTCCTATTCTGTCTCCGGAAAGACAAAGACCTGAGATTATGACCAGAGATTAAGACCTTCTATACGTTCTACCCCTGCGCCGACACCGGCTTCGCCAGCCACCGGCCGCCCTTCTTGAGCAGTCGCCAGGAGGCGATGCGATGCGCTTCCACCGCATCCAGCTTCAATTTGCTGCCCAGCCAGGTCAGCACCGGGCGCCCGCCCTTGCCAGCCGTCTCCTGCAGCCGCACGATCCACCCTTTGCCATCCTGCGCCGGCTTGATGGCCAGCAGCCGGAATGTTTCCGGCGTGAGCGACGCCAAAGAACCGGTACGTGGCAGTTCACCGGGGTGCGGCGCGGCGGTCACGGTCACCGGCGGCATCTCCAGCTCCGTGGCCAGGCGCGGCAATTCGCTCCCGCCCGGTGTCAGCACAAACCGGAAGCGGTGCTCGCCCACGTCCGTGGAAGGCAGGCGATACTCCGCATCCGGCGCGGTCTTAACATCGTTGGCGTAGCGCGAAGCGCGCACCAGCGTGGCGCGCAGGGCGCCCTGGGTCAGATCGAAGCAGTAGAGCGCATCGCTGGCAAAGCCAAGCTTGGCACCGCGTGTCCGTACCCAGCGGCCGCCCGGCACTTCCCCCAGTTCGCCACGCTGCACCGTGCCACCCGGGACTTCGTACTCCGCCGCGGTCGCACCAACCGGCATCACCAGCTTGAGGCGCGCGGAGCGCTCGTTCCAAAAGAGGCGCGCCGCCACATCCACTGCGCCGCGCTTGCGGCTTAGCGCAAATGTCAGGTCCAGCCGCGACGCGCCGCCTTCCAGGCGCACGCGCAACGCGGCGCGCTCGGGCCCGGGCTCCACGATCTCCACCTGCGTTACGGTCCAGGCGTGCCGCACCTCTGAAAGGTTCAGGGCCTCCGGCAGTTCCTCCATGGTCCCCCACGACCCCCAGGGATCGTCCACGGTGATCGCATGCAGGCCGACCGCACCAAAGACCGGCTTGCCGCGCAGCAGGATCTGCACGCCGGCCGCGCCCTTATCAGCGGACACGGTGTAGACGCCGTTCGATATCTGGTTACCTTCCGCCAGCACCGGCGCCGGCGTCTTCGGCTTGCGCGCACCTTCCAGCCACTGCATCTCAAAGACGCTCCAACCCAGCGGCGGCAGCGTGGCCGACAGGACCACGCGCTTGCGCCACGGCAACGAGGGCATGCTCGAATGCTCGGTTTGGATGGTCTGATGCGCAAGCGGTTTCTTGTCCGGCCCGCGCACTTCCACCGGCAGCTCGTCAGGCCGGTTCTGATACCCCCACATGGGGCGATAATCGAGCGAGGCTTCCAGTTCGATCGGGCCGCAGTATTCGTGCGGATGCGGGTTGAACACGGCAAACACAGCCGGTCCGGGCATATCCCCCTTAGGAAGCACCACGCGGGTGTCGAGGCGCGCGGTCAGCGCATTGAGAGCCGTATGCTCCACGCCGCGGGCCGCATGCAGCGCCCCGCCCAGCCATTCGCGCTGATCGTCATAGGCGCGCTCGATGCTGCTGCCCGGCAGGATGTCATGGAATGAGTTGAAGAGCACCGCTTCCCAGGATGACTGGAGATCCGCCGGTTTGCGTCCGAACCGCGCGGCTACCAGCGCATCCACGCGCTCGGCCCGGTTGATCAGTGACTCGGCCTTGCGATAGAGGGTCTTGAAGCCGAGCTGCGACGCGTAGCAGCCGCGCAGGCAGAAGTTCAGCTCGCCCCGGTGTACGGGGAGGAACCCTTCGCCCTGCTTGCGCGCCTCGGCCCGGACCGCATCGAGCAGCCGGTGCAGCGTGGAGAAGCGCACCTCGACCTCCGGGTGCGCCTTGGCCCAGGCGTAGACATCAAGGATCTGCCGCCGCGTCGGGCCGCCGCCGTGGTTGCCAAGCCCGAAGTAGACACCCACGTTACGCAGATCCGACTGGCGCGCCAGCTCCAGCGTGCCGTTCAGCTTGCCGTCGATTGAATTGCGGTCGCAACAGTAGCCGCCATCCGGGACGCGGTAGGCCAAAACGCGACTCCCGCCCGGCCCCTCCCACCAGAAGGCGGTCTTGGCCAGCGGCTGAATGTTCTGCGCGGGGCGGCTGAAGGAGAACCCCTCCATGCCGGCGGCCGCCAGGATCTCCGGCAGACCGGCGCTATGGCCGAACGAGTCCGCTGCCCAGGCCACACGCGGACGAATCCCGAACCGGCTCGCAAAGTACGCCTGACCCAGCGCAAAGTGCCGCAGGAACGTTTCGGTGGCCGGCATGTTGGTATCCGGCTGGACCCACGTGCCACCCACGACATCCCAGCGCCCGGCTTCGATCATGCGCTGCACGCGGCGGAAGGTGACGGGATCGTGCTCCTCGATATGCCGATAGAGCGCGGCCTCACCGCGCATGAAGGTCAGGTCTGGAAACTCGTCCATCAGGTCCAGCACGGTCCGGGTGGTGATGATCCCCTCATTCATCCCTTCGCGCCAGTCCCAGAGCCAGACCGGATCGAGGTGGGCGTTCGGTAACAGATGAAACGTCGTGGTCATTTCGGGTCTCCTTCGCTTTTTGTAGCGGACATCGGCACATGCTCATTCTTCTGCAACTCCATGCCTGTCGCATCCGTGAGATAGTGAACCGGGATATCGCGGTGCAGGTCCGCGAGCAGACAGGCCAACATACCGTCGGGCGCGAGCTGGCCAATCACGGCACTTGCCGCCAGATGCAAGGCATATTGGTTGCACCACGCGGCCCGGGCGGCGCTGAAACCTACCACCGCCGCCTCGAAGGGCGACATAATCAGGAGCCGGCCGCCATCGATGGCGCGTTGCACGTCCGGCGGGAAATGTTCCGGCAAGCCGTGCGCCAGAATCCAAACCATGGGTGTACCATCGCCTAGGCAGGCATCAAAAACAGCGCGCTCCATGGGGCTAAGAAAGCCGCCGACCACGCAGGCGGGTCGTTCGGGCCATTGCGCAGCAGGCGCACGGCCTGCCGCAGGGGCATGGCATGCCGCAGCATGGCATGCCGCAGGGGCATGGCATGCCGCAGGGGCATGGCATGCCATGCCCGTACGGCGCGATGCCAGAAAGGCCGTCATGGGCAGATCCAGCAGCGCGCGATCGCCCGCAAAATAGCGTGGTTCGCCATAGCGCAGCGTATCCCAATGCGCGGGGTTTTCCCGGATGTAGCGCCGAATATTGTCCATCGCCCGTGCATCGCGCACGATGATGTCGTAGTAGTTGCGTTGCCATATGGCCGCAGGGGCATGGCATGCCATGCCCCGATGCATCGCCCGTGACGTGGCGCCCTTATACGCGCCGATGATCGTGCCCAACGCACCCGCCACCGGCTGACCAAATGCCGGAGCCGTGCCTTGGCAGGCCGTGCCCCCACCGATCCGCAGAATCCCATGCACATGATTCGGCATGATGACCCATTCATCCAGGGCGACCTGTGGAAAATGGTCCGGGATCGCGCGCCAGCAGGCGGTCGCGGTTCGGCCGGCATCGTTCAGCGCCATGCGCCCGTTGACCACCGTGCCAAAGAGCGGGCGGCGATCCGCCACGCAGAGAGTCACGAAATATATCCCGCCCGCGGCATAGTCATGGCCGTGCAACCGAATCGAACGCCGGTGATGAAGCGCCGGATCATACGCCGTCTTTCCATCTTCCGGCGCAACGTTGTGACCGCAATCCGCCATACCTTCCGTACTCGCGTAGCCCTGCCACTGCGACAAACCAGCCAGACAATTGAGATATAACCAGATTGGGGCGGCACAATACAAGCCAATTATAACTATTTCTATTATTTTGGCATGCCAATACGCAGGCACCTGGTATATTACATCTATTTCAAGGAGCCCCATGACTGCCCAATATCAGGAAGGCATCGACCGGATCCGGGCGTATCTGCGCGAGCAGAACCCCGCGCACGACACACGGCTACCGTCCGAGCGCGACTTTGTAGCGTTGCTCGGGATCCCGCGGCCGGCGGTGAACAAGGCACTGGCCTGCCTGATCGCCGCAGGCGTGCTGCGACGGGAAGGGTACAAACTCTACGCCGGCGATCCGCCGCCCCCACCCGGCCCGCCACCGATACATGTACTGATTCCGCGCGGCATCATGGTCAATGAACTCGGCCCGCTGGAAGCCGCCCACGATGTGGCCCGCGAGCGCCGCAGCCACACCATCCCGCTGCTGACGCGGGACGCAGCCGATGAACGCGAGGCGCTCACCCGGCTCTTGCGCGAGAAGATCAGCGGCTTTGTGATCTGGCCGCATGGACCAGCGTGCCCCGTGGACCTGCTCACACAGTTCCGGCAGCAAGGCACGCCTTTCGTGGTGTGCGATCAGGACGTAGAGGACTTCGACTTCGTCGGCGTGGACAACGAGGCGGGCACCACGCTGGCGGTGCAGCACCTGGTCGCGCAGGGCCACCGCAACCTCGCCTACCTCACCCTGCCGTGGCCCTTACCCAGCCTCGGCCACCGCTGCGCCGGCTATCGCCAGGCCTGCCAGGCGGCCGGACTGCAAGGCGCTGCCGCTCAGATCATTGAAGTTCCTGATTTTTCTGAGACTTCCTCGGCGGAGGCCTTTGCCACCCTACGGAAACGTTACCCCAAGGCCACCGCCTTCGTGGCCAGCAACGACAGTATCGCCCTGCCGGTTATGGCGGGCGCCCAAGCCGCCGGCGTACGCGTTCCGCAAGAACTCTCGGCCGTCGGCTTCGACGATATTCGCGCGGCCGGGCAGGCCACCCCGGCCCTGACCACCATCCGGCAGGATTTCTACGAGATCGGCTACCAGGCCACCCAACTGCTCTACCAGCGCCTCACCGCCACGCCGCCGCGCGATCCGCTGCAATCCGTACGCATGCGCCTCCATCCCCGCCTGATCATCCGCGGATCCGCTGGCAGCAGAGTCTCTTAATCTCCAGTCTTAATCTGTCCGCGGGAGTAACTGCTCAGGTGGGGCGGGTCAACCTACACGGCCCGGTGTACGCTGCTCCGACGCCTCAGCCCTCTGCCAGGAGCTTCCGCAGATCCGGCGTCAACGGGGCCTCGATGCGCATGGCCGTGCCGGTGCGGGGGTGTGTCAGGGCAATGGCGGTGGCGTGCAGGAAATGGCGGGGGAACTTCGGCACCTCGGGCCCGTGGTAGAGGGTATCGCCCAACAGCGGATGCTCGATGAGCGCGAGTTGGCAGCGGATCTGATGCGTGACGCCGGTGTAGATGGTCACTTCCAGCAGCGTGTTCGCCCCCACCCGCCGCAGCACGCGGTAGGCGGTCACGGCGTGCATGGGCCGTTCCGGCACGCGCAGCGAACGCACATCCACCATGCGACCACGGCAGGTGGGGTGGTGCGCCAGATCATGCGTGAGTGTGCCATCCTGCTTCACCACACCGGCCACCAGCGCCAGGTATGTCTTGCAGACCTGCCGTGCGGCAAACTGGGCGCGCAGCGAGGCAAACGCCGCGGCCGTGCGCGCGGCCAGCACGAGGCCGGAGGTGCCAGTGTCAATGCGGTGCGCGACACCAGCCAAGAGCGGCTGATCGCCGAGTTCCGCAATTTCCGGGAAGCGCGCCACCAGCGCATTGGCCAGGGTGTCGGTCTCTTCCGGGCGCAGTGGATGCACGGCCATACCGGCCGGTTTATTGACGGCCACCAGGTCCGCGTCCTGAAAGAGGATTTCCAGCGGCAGGGCCGGATTCGGTGCCACGCGCAGGTCGACCGCTTCCAGCATTTGCACAATGTGCACCCGGTCGCCGGCCCGCACTCTGCCCCCCTTGGACGCCGCGTCGCACCCGGCCACCACCACCGCGCCAGCCTCAATCGCCCGTCTCACCAGCGCCGCCGTCGATGATGGGAAATGCGCCCGTACCACGGCATCCAGCCGCTGACCCGACTCGGCCGAAGAAACTTGAAACTGTTGCTGGGTGATCATAGTGGCAGGTGGGTCAGCCAGGCACTTCCGCCACAAACTGTTTGCGCCACCCTTGTGCCAGCGGATGGCTAAGGCGATCGGCCTGGGGTAGATTTAAAAAGGCTTCCGCCTCGGCGCGCGAAGCCACGAGGGCGGGGTGGATCCGCTGCGCCGCGCACCCATCGCGGATATGCGCCAGCAGGGCATCCACGCGTGCTTTCGGCGTAGGCCGCGCCGCCAGGTGGGACGGTTGCGGACAGGCCGCGTCCGGCACGGCTTGTCCACGCGCCACCGCAGCCAGCAAGTCAGCCAGCACGGCCTCCGGCATGTTGCGTGGCAAATCCGGCAAGCGTGCCAGCGCCGCGCGATCCTGGGGCGCCAAGCATGCCAGGTCAATGAGAAGTTCATCGGGCAGCACATGGCCACGCGGCCAGTCGCGTTGCCGCGCCTCCAGCTCCCGCCACGCGGCTACCTCGCGCAGGATCGCCAGTTGACGCGCAGAGAGGCGCGAACCCCCTTTGACACGCAGGTACTGACTTTGTGGATCACGGTCCAGGCAGGAGGCCACCTCATCCAACCGCAATAGTTCTTCGTGCAACCAGGCACGCACCTCGTCCGCGGCGCAACGGGCCAGCAGCGCGCTGCGCAACGGCAGCAAGTGCAGAACATCAGCCGCGGCATACTGCAGTTGATTGGGCCGGAGCGGCCGGCGCACCCAGTCCGAGCGGGTTTCGTCTTTACACAGTTCGACCCCTAGTGTCTGTCGCAACAACAACTGCAATGAACAGGTCGGATCAAGATTGGCGAAGCCCGCCGCCAGCCGCGTATCAAAGATCCGACACGGTCGGGCCCCTGTGGCCCGGGCCAGAATAGCCAGATCTTGGGGCGCATCGTGCAACACCTTGGTAACCGTGGCGGACGCCAACACCGGACCCAGCGCCGTGAGGTTCGGCAGTTGTACGGCATCCACCAACCAACATTGGTTATCCGGCGTCGCCAGTTGCACCAACCCGAGCACCGGATAGAAGGTGCGTTCCCAGAAAAACTCTGTATCCACCGCCACCGCCTCGCGCAGCAACAACTCCGCCGCGAGGTCGTCCAACGCGGCTGGCGTGGTGATCAATTTCACGTCGTGCAAGGCAATCCTTTCTTCCGATGGCTAACCTTTCGCCCAAGCCGCCACTATACCTGCTGTCGGTGGTGTGATCCAGCCAGCAGTTTACGTGTTTACGGCTTCCCCCACAAATGGCACTTGCGAGCAGGCGGGGGGGATGGTACTATACATTCCTTTTTGCGAGGAGATTACGATCATGGCCAGGGTATGTGACATCTGCGGTAAGGGCCCGCGCACGGGCAACACGATTGTGCGGCACGGTCTCGCCAAGTACAAAGGCGGCATCGGCATGCATACGACCGGTATCAACAAGCGCCGTTTTCTGCCCAATTTGCAGAGCGTACGCGTGAAAGAGGCCGGCAACTCGGTGCGGCGCACGGTTTGCACTTCCTGTATTAAGCAGGAAAAGGTCACCAAGGCGTAGCGGCCTGGCATCGTGTCGCCTGGAATCTGGACGCCCACCTTTTTGAAGTCGGGCGGATTGCACCAGGGAGGACGTGATGACAATCCCAACGAAGCAACTCCGGCATACGCAGAAGCTTCAGAACACGGACGAGACCGACGACCAGGCTCGGCTGACGGATATTCTCTTCAACTGCCCGCATTGCGGACACAATCTCTGCATTGACTGCCGCGGCGCTGGTCTATTGACCAATTGCACGGAGTGCGGCAAGGAACTCCTCATCCCGATTCCGGAAGGAATGGGCGTTGAGGACATTGACCTCACCCGCGACCAGACGATCGGCCAGTTGTTATACACTCGCCGCATGCTGGCACGCGCGGAACAGCGCATCTTGGAGCTGGAGGAAGTCGCCGACAGCCTGAAGGAGCGTCGCTCCGTCATGGAAAAGTCGCGCATGACCACGCTGCATCATTACGCCGATCTGGCAGGGCTTTGCCAGACGCTACAGCGTAGTCAGGGCGAGACCGCCGCCATTCTCGGTCGCATGCTGGAGCTTATCGCCAGCGAACAACAGCACTAGTGCGACAGGTAGGGGTTGGTGCGGCGTTCTTCGTGCAGGCTGGTGTGCGGGCCGTGGCCGGCAATGATCTGGGTGTCATCGGGTAGCGCGAGCAATTTCTTTAACGAACGTTGCAACTCACGACCATCACTCCCCGGCAGATCGGTGCGCCCTACGGAACCGGCAAAGAGCGTATCGCCGGACAACAGCAGTTTCTCGGCGGCGAAGTACAGGCAGAAACTGCCCGGGGTGTGTCCGGGCGTGGTGATCAGGCGGGCTGTAAGCCCCCCCCGATCCAAGGTTGCGCCGTCGGCGAGGTCGGTTTGCAGCGAGCGCGGCGACTGGGGTGGCGCTGGATAGGCAGGTGGAATACGATTGAGCGCCGAGAAGGCCCAAGCGGCATCGGCGGCGTGCAGGCAGACCGGCGCAGGATGGGTGACCAGCAGGTCGTCGAGCGCCGAGAGATGATCCACATGGCCATGCGTACAGACGTACTGAGCCACCTGCAGGTGCTCCCGACGCAGGAAGTCACGAATGCGCGCGCCCTCCGCACCGGGATCAACAATCCAAGCTTGCGCCGGATCTTGCCAGAGCACCACACAGTTCACCTCAAAGCCGCCGACCACGATAGTTCGGAATTGCATGACGCGTAGCATAATGAATAATGGCGGAGAACGCAACGAGGCGACATCGGTCGCGCACGCCATGACAACTTTTTCTGCCTCCCATCTGCCAAGCACACGTCGTTGCCGCTCCGTGGCATGCGAAACGCTATATAGCAGCTACGATTCAGGCGCGGCAGGACGGTGCGTCCTTCCTAACCACCACGTGGACAACCAGTAGCATTTACCAACCCCCAACCGAGGCCTGCCAATATGATTAAACTCACCAAAGTGGATGGCGAAGAAATCTACATCAATCACCACTACATCGAGATCATGGAAGCCAATCCCAACACCACCATCAAGATTCATAATGGCACGACTTTTGTCGTCATGGAAAAACTCGCAGACGTGCTCATCCAGATGCGGCAGTGGGACTTCCGGGGCGGCGTGTAGTACGCAAACGTGCGCAAAACACAAAAGTAGCAGGCGAGCATGGCAAACAAACGCAAACGAGGTCATGAAGAGGAAGAGGGGCACGAGAATGCCGAGCGGTGGTTGCTTACGTATGCCGACATGATCACGCTGCTGGTGGCCTTTTTCATCATGATGTACTCGATGTCTGTGATGGACATGAAGAAGTTCAACGAGCTTGCCATTGCCATCCGCAGCGGTTTTCTGGGGGAGCTCAGCGGCACGGGCAACAAGCCGTTGCCCAAGAATGGCGGCGGTACCAACCGGGATAACCAGCCGATCATCTCCGGCAGCTCACCTGAGTCCACACCCTACTACGGGCATGCCAGTGGCACCTCCGACTACCAGGAGAAGATAAATATCACGCAGTACATCAAGAACCAGTTCGCGGTCATGCGACTGGACGAAGCCATCCGGCCCGTGCTGGATGTCTCCGCGAATGCGGGCAACCGCTTTGCCGTCATTGTGTCGGATCAGATCTATTTCGAGCGGGACTCCGCGCGGCTGACGCCGGCAGCCCGGGAGAAACTCCGCGTCGCCGGGCAGGCCCTGCGCAAGACCAACGTTAAGATCCTGATTGACGGGTATGCGCCGGCCGTCGCGACGAACAGCAGCAGCTTTCAGGATAGCTGGCAACTGGCGGCCGAGCGGGCGCGTCTGGCCGCCAACTTTCTGATCGACGAGATCCCGCTCAACCCCCGGCGGCTCACCATCGCCAGCCATGGTGAATGGACGATCCCCGACCGCGCCAAGTGCCTGGAACTCACCGCCGGCGGCGAATGGCTGCAACTCGCCAACCCGCCCAACAGCGGCAACAATCAGGACCGCATCATCCTCTCCATCATCCTGGAATGAAGCTCGTGCGCCTTAATGCTTGCGGACACAGCGGAAGCCGATGTGCGGCGATCTCTGGGCCGGACGCATGGCATTCCGGTAGCCGCAGGAGAGATTGGCATCCACCACGCTGGCCCAACAGCCACCGCGCATAACCCGGAACGTACCCGTAGCGGGCCCATAGGCATTGGTCGTCGTGTAAGGGCCAAACCAGTCCCAGCACCACTCATACACATTCCCGGCGACATCGTGCAAGCCGTAGCCATTCTCATCCGAAACGACTTGTTTCTGCCCATCGATTTCCACGGTGCGCCCATTGAAAAACCCGATGGGGGTGGTGCCATTGCGGTTGGTTGTGCCGCTATGCCAATAATTAGCCGTGGTGTGGTTCAATTTATCGCCCCACGGATATAGCTGACCGGCCACCCCGCCGCGCGCCGCCATTTCCCACTCGGCCTCGGTCGGCAAGCGATAGCCATTGGCCGTCGCATCCACGCAAACTTCCGACAGATTCAGCGCACCCGTCCGATAGACATCCTTCTGCATCGCATTCACATAATAGACCGGTACAAGCCGTTCCTTCTCTGAACGGGCATTGCACCATTTCACACAATCATGCCAGGAGATATTGACCACCGGGTGATCGGGCCCCACGGCACCGCCCTCCTGCCGCGCGCCGTCCTGCCCTTCCGCCAGATCCGTGTACCCCTGCGTAATGGCCCAGCGGCGAATATCCGTCCAAACACACCCCGGCACCTCGTAGCCGTCAATATAGAAGCTGGCAACCTTCCGCGTCGGCACACGACTTCCTGGCGCCAGCACCCCATTCCCCATTACAAACAGGCCGCCGGGGATCAGCAGCATGCCACGCGGAGGGCTAGGCGGTGGAATGGCAAAAGCCTCGGGGACCTTCATTTCGGACTGCTTATTATTGGCCGCGGCCGACAACTCATTCGCCCATTTATAATCAACGCGCTCTCCGGATGGCAGCGCGGCGCGGTTCAAGCTGCCGGTCTCGATGGTCGCCGCCGGCCAGTTCGACACAATGGCAGCCGCGGTCTGCGACAGGATGGCAGCACTGGCTGTACGCCCAGGCCGCACGTCAGAATCATAACCATCTTTGGCGCTTGCTGTTAAGACACAAACACCGACCAGCATGGCAGACCGGCCGAGCCGTAACGCCCATGATCCGGACCAGCCATGGTCGGCTGGGCGCGCGCCCAGTGTGTCCGTGTGGGCCAAGCTGGCGATCACAAAACCATTCCGCGCATTTTGATACTTCCGCACCGTACGTCTCCTCAGGCCAGCGCTATAATTATGGCAGGAAAGAAGAGCAGGCACAATGCCACAAGGGCGCAAGCACAACTTGTGGCAGAAAGCCTGCCGTACACCCGCCGCGGGCAAGCGACAGCCGTGGCATCGAACCTGCTTATGACCTTATTCTATGAAAAAGCTTTTACGCGCGTTAGTCATCGGCCTGTTCGTCCAGGTCTCAGCCGCTGAGACCAATCATTTGGGTGCCGACCTGCGCGCTGACACGCACCTGAACCCGACCGGCCTGCTTTTCACCAGTTCAGAAAACTCCCAATCGACACCCCGCGACCTGCCGTGGGCGCTCTCCGCCACCAAGCAGAGTGAAAAACGCAGCGTAGCGATAGACGAACTGGGCAGCGGACGCAGCGGCAGCGCCGGCATGATGCGCTCCTTAGGCGCCACGGTCTTCGTATTGGGGCTGCTGTTTGCCGTGAATTACTGGTTACGGAAACGCAGCGGAAGGATCACGCCGGCTGGGCGGAGTGCCCGGCTGCGGATTGTCGAACGCGTGGCCATTGATCACCGGCGTAGCATCCTGCTGGTGGAAGCCGACGGCGAGAGCCTGGTGGTGGCGGCCGGTACGGAGCGGATCGAGACGCTAGCCGTGTTGCCGCACAAAGCAGCATCCGGGGAGGTGGTGGCATGAAGAAGATCTTGTTTTTCACCGCACTGCTGCTGCTGCTGACCGGCGGCGCCGCCTATGCGCAAACGACGGGCACGACACTGCCCATGGGCATTCGTATCCAGATGGATGGCGCTGCCACACCCCAGGAGGCCTCTAAATCCATACAGATCCTCCTGCTGCTCACGGCGCTGTCGCTGGCCCCTTCGGCCATCATCATGTGCACCTCCTTTACACGCATCCTGATCGTGTTCGGCTTCCTGCGGCAGGCGATGGGGACACAACAGACCCCGCCGGCACAGATCGTGGCGGGCATTGCGCTCTTCCTCACCCTGTTCATCATGATGCCGGTTTGGACCAAGATTAATGACGACGCGCTCAAGCCCTACATGGCCGGCCAGATCACTCAGGAGGAAGCCTTCACCCGCGGCGTTGTGCCGCTGCGCACGTTCATGGGCAAACAGACCGGCAAAGAGGAGCTGAAGCTCTTTGTGGAGCTCGCCGGCGCCAAGCCCCCGCGCACGCTGGACGACGTTCCGCTGCAGGTGCTGATCCCGGCTTTTATGATCAGCGAATTAAAAACCGCCTACCAGATGGGGTTCCTGATCTATCTGCCGTTCCTAGTACTGGATCTGGTGATTGCCTCCTCCCTGATGTCGCTGGGCATGATGATGCTGCCCCCTATGATGATCTCCCTGCCGGTTAAACTCCTGTTTTTCGTGCTCGCCGACGGCTGGTCGCTCGTCGTGCGGGGAATCGTACAGAGCTTTGCAACATGAGCCAGCAAGCCGCACTCGATCTTATCTACCTGGCGCTGCTGACAGCCTTTAAGCTGTCGGCACCCATGCTCATCACGACCATTGTCGTGGGTGTGGTGATCAATATCTTTCAGACCGTGACCTCTCTGCGCGATGCGACCCTTTCGTTCGTGCCCAAGCTGGCCGCCGCGGCCGTGGTGACCGTCTTCACTCTGCCATGGGGGATCCAGACCATGCTGAGCTACTTCCAGTCCATGTACGCAATGATGGGGCAATCCTCTCCCTAGGGTGACCACATGGAAATCCAATTCGGCTGTTATCCGCAGGTTTTTGTCCTGACGCTGGCGCGTACCGCCGCGATACTTTTTGCTTTACCGTTTTTCGAAGCCCGCCTCGAAATGCAGATCCGCATCGGCATCGCCCTGGCGGTGACCATGGCGCTCCTGCCCACCCTGCCGGACTCCTGGGTCCAAGCGGCTGGCGCGATCAACACCCTGCCTGAGATCACACTGGCCCTGCTAAACGAAGTGCTGCTCGGCGGCATCATCGGCCTCATCTGCAACGTCTTTGTCGGGGCCTGCCAGATGGCCGGCGAAATTATTGGCTTTAGCAGTTCGTTCAACGCCGCCGAAACCCTCGACCCGTTAAGCGGCGTATCCAGCCCAGCCATGGAACAGGTGCTGCGCATTCTCTTTATCCTGATGATCCTGCTGAGCAATAGCCATCTCGCCCTGTTGCGGATGCTGGGGGCCAGTTTCCGCACCATCCCCCCGGCCATGACCTGGATCACCGCGGGCTTGGGCGAACGGGTCTTAGCCCTTGGCACCAGCATGTTTACGCTGGGAGTAGGGCTGGCCATGCCCATCGTGGCAGCAGCCCTGCTGGTAGACATATGCTTCGCTTTGATCGCCCGGCTGGCACCAGAGGTAAACATCATGTTCCTTTCCCTACCCGTACGCTTGTGCATCGGACTGGGGCTGCTGGGTATCATGTTGCGCTGCAGCGCCGGCAGTTTCGCACGTCTGATTGAACAAATGCTGGGACAGTGCGCCAAAATCATGCTCTAACACGGCACCAAGGAGGACGCGCTTCCGGCACAAGCCTAGGAGCGCGTTGCAGTTATGGAAGGCAAAGACGGCCGGACAGAATTCGCGACGCAGCGCAAGCGCGAGGATGAGCGGCGCAAAGGGAATCTTTGCGTGTCGCAGGAAGTGACATCGCTTTGCGTCCTGCTGCTGGGTGTGGTCGCGCTACGCTATGCCGTGCCCACCATGTTTGCGCACATTCACAGCTTTTTCACCGGCATCACCCGCTTCAATGTGCATGAACCGTGGACCATCGACCTCGTTTGTAACGGTTTTGCCACGGGCTGCCTGGGCATGGCGGCTATGATGGCCCCCTTCCTAGTCCCTGTCATGCTAGGGTCTGTGATCGGTAACATGGTGCAGACCGGTCCCTTCTTCAGCATGGAAGCGTGGAAGATGGGTTTCAGCAACATGAGCCCGACCAAAGGCATGAAACAACTCTGCTCCACCCAAGCCGTAGGCCAACTATTCATGGGGGTGCTGAAGATGGTCGTGGTCGTGCTCACCGCCTATCTGGTATGCCACGACCAAGTGTCCTTCCTGATCGGCTTGCAGGATGTGGATCTGATCTCGTCGGCACGCTGGCTCTTCCTGCTGATCTACCGGCTGGCGCTGATGGTATGCGTGGCCGCCATTGTCATCGCGGCCGTCGATTGGATCATGAAGAAGCGGCAGTACGAGAAGAGCATCATGATGACCAAGCAGGAAATCAGGGACGAATTCCGGCAGCAAGAGGCGAGTCCGCTCGTTCGCAAAGCCATGATGCGCCGCATGCGGCAAATGACGGTCTCGCGCATGATGGCGGCCGTGCCCAACGCCAGTGTCATCATCACCAACCCTGACCACGTCGCCGTTGCCATCGAATATGACGCCAAGACCATGAGCGCACCCAAAGTCACGGCCAAGGGAGTGCGCCTCATGGCCGAACGCATCAAGAAGGTCGCCCGGGAAAACAACGTGCCGATCGTCCGGCGCCCGGAAACCGCCCGCGCCCTCTACAAGTACGTCAAAGTCGGTCACCCGGTCCCCTCCCAGTTCTTCCGGGCCGTGGCAGAGATCCTGGCGTACCTCCATAAACTGGGCCGCCATGTCGGCCTGAAGGCATCCTAGCTGACCGGAGTGCATCATCATGCCTGACAACACATTCAAGCGCCATATGCCGGACCTGCTCATGGGGGTGGCGTTGTTTACCATCCTCGCCATCCTGATTGTGCCGGTCCCCACACAGGTTCTCGATCTGCTACTCGTGCTGAGTATCGGCTCTGCGGTGCTGGTCTTGATCCTCACGACGCAGATTCACGATGTCCTGCAGATGTCCTCCTTCCCCACCCTGCTACTCATCCTGACCCTCTTCCGACTGGCGCTCAATGTGGCTACCACGCGGCAGATCCTGCTGCAAGGCTTTGGCGGAAACGTCGTGCAGGCCTTCGGCGAGTTCGTCGTGGGCGGCAACTACATCGTAGGCGTCGTCGTCTTCCTGGTCCTGGTCACCATCAACTTTATGGTGATCACCAAAGGTGCCGGCCGCATCGCGGAAGTGGCCGCACGCTTCACGTTGGATGCCATGCCCGGCAAACAAATGAGCATTGATGCCGACCTGAACGCCGGGCTCATCACCGAGAAGGAAGCCCTCGCGCGCCGCGAACGTATCTCCCAGGAGGCCGAATTCTACGGCGCCATGGACGGTGCCAGCAAGTTTGTGCGCGGCGACGCCATCGCCGGCATCATCATCACCGCGGTGAACATCGTCGGCGGCTTCGCGGTGGGCGTCATGCAACAAGGGATGAGCGCCACCCAGGCCCTCAGCACGTATACCATCCTGACCGTGGGTGACGGCTTGGTCTCCCAGGTCCCCGCCTTGGTGATCTCGACCGCCGCGGGCATGCTCGTCACCCGCATCGCCACCAACGCCAGCATCGGCTCGGATGTGGGCGGCCAGCTCTTCCTGCGCCCTCGGCCGCTGCTGATGACCGGCGGCATCCTCGGCATCATCGCGCTGGTGCCGGGCTTACCTTTCTGGCCTTTTGCCACACTTGGCGCCGTCATCGGCGGTGTGGGCATGCTCGTCAGCAAGAACAAGGAGCAAGAACCGCAGACCGAGAAGGATGGCATGCCCACGCCGCGTGGCCGCGGCAAACAGGTCGCAGGCAAAGAACCGGTCGGCGCCCTCCCGCCCGGCGATCCCAAGAATGTGCCGGAGGTCTCTCCGCTCGATCTGGACATCGGCTTCGGCCTGGTCCCGCTCGTGGACCAGAAACGCGGCGGCAAGCTGATTGACCGCATTGGTCAGGTCCGGGCGCAGATCGCCGAGGAACTCGGCTTCCTGCTCCCCCCCGTCAATGTGCGCGACGACATCAGCCTCAAAAACAACCAATACGCCATTAAGGTGCGCGGCGTGCGCATGGCCGATGGCCATGTTCGCCCCGGCAGTCTGCTGGCCATCAACCCCGGCGGCGCCGAACCGATGGAAGGCGTGCCACCGGTGCGCGAACCGGCCTTCGGCTTCGAGGCCTACTGGATCAGCGAGGGCATGAAGGACTCGGCCGAAGCCAAAGGGATGACCGCCGTGGACTGCACCAGCGTGATCACCACCCACCTGGCCGAGCAAAGCAAAATCCATGCGTGGCGCTTGCTGACACGTCAAAACGTGAGCGCCATGGTGGAACGACTAAAAGAGAGCCAGGCGTCCGTAGTGGAAGAGTTGATCCCCGGCAAAATGACCATCGGCGGTGTCCATCGCGTGATGGCCGGCCTGTTGAAAGAACGCGCGCCGATCCGCGATCTGGGGCTGATCCTGGAAACCCTGGCCGACAACGCACACCGCACGCAGGACACCGCCGTGCTGGTGGAACTCAGCCGCCGCGCCCTGGGCTCGCAGATCACCCAGCAACGACTGGCCGCCGACGGCACGCTGCCGGCCATCGGCTTGCAACCACAAGTGGAATCGCTCCTCGCCACGTCCATCCGTCCGGAAGCCGGCACGCTCGGCATGCTCACGCTGGAGCCGACCATCGCACGCAAAATTGTGGATGGGCTCATCGAAGCCGTGAAGGCCGCCCGCGACGAAGGGGTGGAACCGGTGCTGCTCTGCGCGCCTGGCGTGCGCCCCCACCTGCGCGAACTAGCCTCGCATGACCTGCCCGCCGTCTCCGTCCTCTCCTTCCTGGAAGTACCCGATGCCGTGAACGTCAAGGTCGTCGGCATGGCCGCCCTGGCCACGCCGGAAAAGGAGGCGCTGGTCGCATGAGCCGCCGCCACCGCCTAACATCCCGCGCGGCCGCCGCATCGGAAATACCAGCCTGAACCGCCATGTCCGAGTTGAAACATAAGAACCTCTGGTTCGCCTACTGGCAGGATCGCACCTCCAGTGATGCGAAGGCCAAGCTCCTGGATGCGTGGATGCCGCTCGTGCAGTCGCTGCTGACGCGCATTGCCATCCGGCTCCCCCCGCACGTCGCCCGCGAAGATCTGCTGCAAGCGGCCCTGATCGGGCTCTATGGGGCCATGGAGCGCTTCCGGCCGGACATGGAGGCCGGCTTTGAATCATTCGCCTGCCACCGCATCCAAGGGGCCATGCTGGATGAACTGCGCAAGAACGACTACCTTTCGCGCGGCACCCGCGCTCGTGTCCGCAAGGTGGAGGCCGCCATCGAGGAGGGAATCCGCCAGCATGGCACGCCCCCTTCCGAGGAAGAACTAGCGGGCGCACTGGGGATGTCCACCGGCGAACTCAACCGCACCATGGATAGCGCCCGCCCTTGGCTCTCACTCGACCAGGCTATCTGCGCCGACAACGCCGATGATACGACCGTGCTGCGCGATGTCGTGGAGAACCCCGACTCAGCCGACCCCGCGGCCGAGGCTGAGAGCGCGGACATGCGCCGCGTCCTGCGCCTGGCCTTCCGCACCCTCGCCTCGCGCGAACAGAAGATCCTCTACCTCTACTATTACGAAGAGCTCCGCCTGAGAGAGATCGCCCTGCTCTTTGAGATCACGGAAGCACGGGTCTGCCAGATCCACACCCTGACCATCCTCAAGCTGAAATCCGCCATCCGCGCCTACAGCCAGCAAGCCAGCCGCGCTGCCGGCTAATGGGCGTTCGCACCTGCCACCACCCTCCTTCGCGCACCTTCGCGCCCCTCGCGGTGAAGAAGTTCCCGGCGTGGTCCTGCGGCGGCCGCTACGTCATGGCCAGCAGGATGGCAGATTTGGCGGACTGTTCCTTGACCTGGTCCACCACGCCGGCGATATCGCGCACCTGCAACCCCAGCCGTTTCCAGACGCTGTAGAAAAAGGCCGGGGCCTGACTATCGCCGCTGTCGCCGATACGCTCGTGGTTGCAGATGTAGTTAGCGCAGTGGCAGAGCATGACCAACTCGCGGTGTTCATCCGCCGCCGCATCCGGGTCATGGTGGCGGTGGATGACCTCGATCAGGCCAGCCGGCAGGCGCCAGCGCAGTCCCAGCCAGGCGCCGGCGGCCGCATGATCGCACTGCAGGATCTCCTGTTCCGCGAAGTGCAGAGGAATCTGCTTCTCCCCGCTCAGGAGCATGGCGCGGGCAAACTCATCACTGAAATAGCGGATAAAGATCACCTTGCCGATATCGTGCAACAGACCGGCCAACCGCAGCAGCTCCGGTTCGTAGGAGCGCCGCAGGTTCGTACGGGTCCGATCGTAGAGCACGGTCGCTGCGATGCCGCAGGAGATGCAGTGCCGCCAAAACTGTTCCTTGTCCAGTCCGCTATGCCCGGCATCCTGCATGGTCTGGATGACGGAGGTGGACATGGCGATGTTCCCCACGGCATTGAACCCCATGCGGGTGACGGCCTGGTGGATGGAGGCCACCGGCTCGGCAATTCCATAAAACGCCGAATTGACCACCTTCAGGATGCGCGTCATCATGACCGGGTCATCCTCGATGATGGCGGCCACGCTGGCCACATCCGAGTTCGGGTCGCGAATGGTTTGGTTAAGCCGGTCCAAGATCAGCGGCAAGGTAGGGAGATCCCGCACCTTTTCCAGTTGTTTCAGAATATTGCCCGATGTCTCTATCATCACACCCTTCTTTGTCTGGCAGGCTAGGCCGCGCATTCCGCGGACGAACCATGGCTTGAACGATATCCCGATTCATAAGGGGTGTGCAAGGATCTTCCGCCCTGACGCCCACAACGGGGCATGGTCTTTTCCTGAAGCGCCACCTAACGCAGGCTGGCTGTAGCAAGGGCTTTGTGGTAACCGCAGAAGCCGCTTTTGTGTATGCTAGCAGTGGCGAGGTGTTGGTTGGCAGAG
>CAIOST010000040.1 GCA_903861045.1 uncultured bacterium
CGTGCCTTTCTTCCAGCCGGTGATCTTCCGCCCGCCGCTCAGAACCACCTTCTCGCCCGGTGTCGCGGCGTAAGTGATCGAGAACTTCTCTGTGCCGGAATCCTCCGGCCCGAAGGTCAACGTCTCGGTCACGGGATACGTCCCGCCGCGGATCTCCACGACCAGATCCTTGGCCAGCCCTGCCTTGATCTTTTCGCGCACCGCCTCGCGCGCCTTCGCCAGCGTCGCGAACGGCTTCTTCGCCGTGCCGGGGTTGCTATCCTTGCCGCTAACCGCGACAGTGAAGTCCGCAGGCGCCGCTTTCTCAGCTCCTGTGGCCCCGTTGGCCGCGACCGCCATCAGTCCCGCGAGAACCGCGCCAGCGATTCGTGACACTCCGTCTTTACTGCTCTGTGTGTGTTTCATAATGTCTACGCTCCCTTTACTGTTCACTGCTTCCCCGCCCGTCACTCTGCACCTCTGATGCCGACAGCGTCATGCGGTAGATGTGTGCTTGGTGCGGGCGATGATGTGCTCCTGAAGATCAGGGGGGACCAGTTTGAACTTTTGGGAGAAGCCGGCGACACGCACCGGAAGGTCTCCGTAGTGTTCCGGGTCCTTTTGCGCCTGGCGGAGCTTCTCGACGGTGACAACGTTGAACTGGAGCTGGCCGATTTCCATCGCCAGGGCCGCACGCATAAGGGTGGTCAAGCGCTCGACACCCGCCTCCCCCTCGACCACGGCCGGATCGAGCTCGATGATCGCCGCCGACGCCCCCGCCGCCCGGTCGTGCGGCAGGTGCGCGAGCGACTTGAGCATGGCGGTGGCGCCGCGCTCGTCGCGCCCCTGTTGCGCCGACAGCGAATAGGCAATGGGTTCCCCGGCCTTGCGACCGTCCGGGGTGGCGCCCAGGCATCTGCCGAAATCCAGATTGCAGAGGAAGGAGAAGAGGATCTGGTCGAGGCGACCGATTGAGTTGGCGTTGATGCCATCCTCGCCGCAGGTGAGAATGTGCGCGAACCACAGCGCCTGGACCGCCTCGTGAAAGTTGCGGGCGCCGCGGGCCGGCACCTGCGCGCAGACTTCGGCCATCCGCTCCAGCCGCGCCTTGTCATCAGGATCGGCTGTAGCGGCCGCCCGCTCCGCCGCCAGTGCCGCATAGCGCTTGCCCAGGAGGATACCAGCCTCGCAGACGCTCCGCGCGCCACGCCAGAAGTTCTCTTTCCGCGGGAAATCGGGGTCCGTCAGGTCGCCGCCCGCCAGGGCCGCATCAATCTCCTCCAGGATTCCGGCGAAACCGACGCGCAGGACCTTGGCGAAATCCCGGATGCTATGGTTCTCAATCCAACCATTGGACCAAAAGACGTCCATGCCTGTGGTTCCGCCCCAGCCGCCCTTGCCGGACTCGCTGCCCGGTGCGGCAACACCAACATCCGTATGGAGCGTCCCCCGCGGCATGGTCGTGCCAATGTCGCCGTTCCAAGCCCCGGCGCAGCGTCGGACCGCCTCCGCTTCCGTTGCATCGATCCCGAACTCGGCAAAGCACGCGGCTAACGCGGGATTGCCGCACGCTCCCACCCCGGCGTGCAGCGGCCGCAGGTGCTCGCCGGCCAAGCTCCACGCCGGGCCGATGTCGACAGGCGCCAGAACGACCAGTTCGCGTAGGAACGCCGCGCGCCGCTGGACACGCGACTGCCCCGCCGCGAACGACCGCCACAGCGCCACGTCGCACAGCAACGGATTGGCATGCCGTACGAAAGCGCCCTGCCGTGCTATGGCATCAGCCCGCAGCGCGGCGAGGCGTGGTGAGAGACGATCAGATGCGATCATAATTTCTTGTGCTCCGTTGTAACGGTTCTTGATGCAAAAGCAACGCCTCAGCGGGAGGTGTCAGGGTTCAGGTGTCAGGTTTCAGGTGTCAGGTGTCTTGGAGTTGTCAAGCATTCAGCCTCAGTTTCGGCAAGTAAAAGGGACAAGTTTCTCTGACACCTAACACCTAACACTGTCACCTAACACTGTCACCTAACACCTAACACCTACCACCTGACACCTAAAACCTGAACCCTGAACCCTGACACCTGAACCCTACCACCTGTACCAATTACCGTCATGTAATTTTACTACGTGAGTGGCCTCCCGACTAGGACAACGATCCGGCCAGGATGCGCCGGGCGTCGACGACGTCGGCCATGGCTGGATTGAGGTCGACGATCCCCTTCATGTAGGTGAAGGTGTCGGCGGCCATCGCGTCGATCTGCGCCGGACTGATCTTCTTGGCCTTCAGTCGGTTCTCAAACGGGAATGGCGCGAAGAACGTGTCGAAGGCCTTGACGACGTCCTGGCACCCCGGCACAAGCTGTCCGGCAATCCACGCATGTTTCTCCGGCAGCGCGACGGCGTTGTGCGCCAGGACGCCGCGGTAGACGCAAAAGAGGGCGTCGCCGTGCGCGATGTCGTGGAAGTGTCCGCTGATGACGTGCGCCATGACGTGCCCGAGCGAGACTACGGCGTGGCAGATGGCCACACCGGCGCAAGTGTCGGCGAGCGCCATGGCGGAGCGGGCCTCGAGGTCGACGCCGTTGCGGTAGGCCGTTGGCAGGTTCCGGGCAAGCAGCGTGATGGCCTGCTCGGCGAACATATCGCTCAGCGGGCTTGCCGCCTTCGACGTATAGGCCTCGACCGCATGCGCGAAGACATCGAAACCCGTAACAAGCGTGAGCGCTGGCGGTGCACTGAGCATCAGTTCGGGATCCACCACCGCCACACGCGGCAGAATGTGGGGCGAACCTAAGCCCGGCTTCTGGTTGGTCTGCGGATTTGTGATCACGGAGAAGCAGGTGCAGTGGCTCCCCGTCCCGGAGGTCGTCGTGATGGCTACCACCGGTAGCGTGGCCGCCGTGACGGCCTTCTCGCCCATGGCATAGGGCCAGATCGGGCCGTCATGTGTGGCTGCCACCGCAATGGCCTTAGCCGTGTCGAGGGCGGAGCCGCCGCCTAGGCCAATGACGACGTCGCAGCCGGCCTTGCGGCAGACGGCGGCCCCGGCGTCGATGGAGTCGGTCGTCGGGTTGGGTACGGAGCCAGCATAGAGGGTCACCTCCACACCCGCCGCCGTCGCCAAGTTGCGCACGCGCTCGGCCAGGCCGCTTTTAGCTGTAACCGCCCCGCAGACCAGCAGGGCTTTCCTGCCCAACCCGGCGATCTGGGCACCCGCCTCCGCCAGTTTGCCGGGGCCGAAGATGATTTTCACAGGGATCGAGAACTCAAACGCGCTGCTCATGATGAACTCCTGTTTGTGCTATGACTTAACTACTTCAACAAACTCTTCCAATCACCGAACTGACTTCCCGTGTATCCCATGTCGGCCGAGACGGCGGCGGCGCAGTCAAGAACCTGGCTGCACAGCCTCTTGTCCGTCGTCGCGGTCCGGCGGCTGGCGAGTCCCGTCACGCCCATGCCGGCCAGGATATCACCTTGGACGTCGAAGACCGGCGCCCCCACGCAATAGATCCCCATGGAATACTCCTCGCGGTCATAGGAAAGCCCCGAGCATCGCGTGGCCGCAAGGTCCCGCAGGAGTGCGTCGGGACTCGTATGCGTGTGCTCCGTAAGCGCAGGCATCCCTGCCGCCAGAATGGCCTGAACGCGCTCGTCTGGCAGGAAGGCGAGCATGGCTTTGCCGAAGGCGTTGGCGTGGACGCACAGGAGGCTGCCGGGCGTGACCCGCAGATAGAAATCAGTCCCCGGCGCCACGGAGTCCACCACCAGCATGCGGTTCTGTTGGAGCGTCTGGATCTGGCAGGTCTCGCCACTCTCGGCCGCCAGGCGTTCGAGATGCTGGCGGGCCCGCGTACGCAGGTCGATGCGGTTGTGCAACTTCAGGCCTAGCGAAAGGAACCGCGTGCTGAGCCGGTAGCCGTTCGAGGCCGGGTCCAGCTCCACATAGCCGCGCGCGGCGAGGCGCCGCAGGACCCGATACACGGAGTTGACTGCCAGGCCGAGGCGCCGCGACAAGTCGTTAATGCCAAAGGCTCCGGGATTTTCCGCGAGGAACTCCACCAGGTCCAGCGCCATGTCCACCGCCGGCGCGGCATAGGCCGCGCCATTACTGTTTTCTACCTTCTTCGCCATCACGCACCGCCTTGTTCCGCTTGAGGAATGACTATATCGTATATGCTGGGCTCAATGCTCCACGCGGGCCATGACACTGTCCTGCGTCGCGCGGTTGAGGCGGGTGAAGTACTCGCTGTACCCGCCGATGCGGACAATGAGGTTGGCGTACTTTTCCGGCTCCCGCTGGGCGGCGAGCAACTCCGCCTGGTCGAGTACTGAAATCTGCAGTTGCATCCCGCCTTGCGCGAAGAAGGTGCGCACCAGGGTGGCGACCTTGTGCACGCCCTCCTCCGTGGCAAAGAGGTTCTTGCCGAGGCGGAGATTGAGGACCGGCGTGCCCGCCGCCAGCGTCAGGGGGAGGCTTGCCACGGAGTTGAGCAGGGCGGTTGGGCCGAGCAGGTCCCGTCCCTGAGCCGGTCCGACGGAGTCGGCCAGCACCTCGCCGGCTTTGCGCCCGTCCGGCGTGGCAGGCACCGCCAAGCCGGCCAGGTAGTAGGTGGTGAACAGGATGCAGGACGGCAGGAACCGGCCACCGCGCGGGGTCTCGTGGGCCAGCAACGCGCGCCAGGCAAAGCCGATGATTTCGCGCCCCAGCGCGTCCACCGCCGCATGATGGTTGCCGAACTTCGGCAGCGTCGCGACCTGCTGGCGCAGTGCCGCACCGCGGGGGCCGGCAAAATCGGTATCCAGCACCGTGACGAGTTCATCGGCCGTGATGCTCTTCCCGGCGTAGACCAGTTGCTGCACGGCGTAGAGCGAGTCGATGAGGTTCGCGATGCCGTGGTAGGAGACGACCGACCAGTTGTAGCGGGCACCGCCCCCTTCGAAGGACTTGCGGTTGCGCACGCAGTCACGAGTGAAGAAGGTGCGGTAGAGTTTCGGGTCGCCCTCGGTGAAGCGGCGGCGCAAGGCGTCCTTGAGCCAGCTCACATGCTGGTCCGTGGCGTTCGTGATCTGCCGGCGGATGGCCGCGAGAAACTCATCAAAGGTGGCAAAACTGGCCAGGGAGCCGGTGTGTGGCCCTGCCTGGCGCTGCTGCATGGCGTCGTAGCCATCGCGCAGGGCGAGGGAGAGGCACCACGCCAGATTGATCTCGCCATCCAGGCTGCCGACGTTGGACATGCCGGGGATCATCGTCTCCGTGCAACCGCCAAAGCCGACCTCCCGCGCATCGGCCTCCGTCAGCCCCAGGTCGAGTTCCCGGAGGGTACGGATATAGAGATCGTCATGGTAGAGGGCGGGGCGCCCTGAACCGTTGGCGAGCACCCGCAAGGCGGTTTCGAGCGCGGCGTCCGGCGTGTCCGCGGTGATCCGGAAGGCCACGTTCGGGCGGATGAATCTATTGCGCTGGCAGGCTTCCAGACATTCGAGGGTGAGGCGGTTGCAGCCATCGTGGCCGGCGGGGGTGCGTCCGCCAAGCTGGAGATTCCAGCCATTGAAATGCTCGAAGTACTGCCACACCTCGTCCAGCAGCGCCCGGGCTTCGGGGAGGGTGAGGCGGCCCTCGGCCAGATCCTGGTCGAAGAGCGGCCCGAGCACCTGATCCAAGCGCCCGATGCTATCATGGCCGTCGAGCATCCAGCAGAAATGAACGGCCAGGAGTCCTTCGAGAAATGAGCCAGCCGGATGTAGAAAGGCCCTGCGCCACGCAGCAGCGGTGGTGGCCAGGGTATCGCGGCGTTGGGCGTCAGCTTCGGCGGCTATGGCTTGGGCCAGCGACTCGCCGATGCGGCGGTGGAAGGCGGCCACCCCCGTGGTGTAGTCCTGCAGGGCCAGCAGCAGGTTCCAGGCGGCGTCGAGTTCCGGGGAGGGTGCAGCCTGGCGCTCCGCCTCGACCAACCGGAGTTCCCGGTCGAGCTCCTGGACCATGGCGAGGAACCCTTCACTCACGACCCGCCGGATATCCGGATTGCTGTGCGTCCAGCCGCCGAAATGCGGCAGACGCCCCTTCAGGTCAGCACAGAGCTGGTCAATAAAGGCGGCTTGCGCGGGAAACTGGACTTTCCGTTCCTCGGCGATGTTGGCGTTGAGGCGCAGGCCGGCGTTGTATTCGAAGTCGCAGATCAGGCTCGCCGATGCCCCGGCCTGCGGGCCTGCCATGGTTCGGGAGCGCGGCAGCGGTTCGCACGGCACGAGGCGATGCCCCGGCATCAGCACGATGTCCATGCGCTCATAGAGCCGGCGCAAGGCGCGGCCATAGGCGCGTGGCCACGGTTCATCCAAGGCTTCGTAAAAGCCCAAGGCGGCCCACTCCCCGAGCGTGGCGAGGGTGGCGAGCGTGTCCGGACGATTGGCAGGGGTGACGATGTTCATGACTGGAGCCACACTCGCTTTCGCTCGAGGCCGGTGCCGCGTGCTGCCTGGCCGGGCAGGGCACAACGCCTTGTTCCTCTTGAGGAATGGCTATATCGTATATGGAACACGGGACGCGTTCAAGAGGAATTTCGCCCCTGTTTCTTGATGGCCCATGCCAAAATCAGAAGCCCCAACAAGGCGGTAAGCCGCAAAGGCTCCTCACCAGCCAGTAGCCCCGGCCCGCCCCCGGGCCGAGGGCGGATTGCCATCCGAGGGGGTAGGTGTTCGGCTAAGAATCGCAATGAAGTTTTTCATGTCGTTGATAAGCAGTGCGTTATGCCAGATTTCAACGCCCAACGCCCAACGCCCAACGCCCAACGCCCACCGTCCAACATCCAACGCCCAACATCCAAGGGAATGCGCGAAGTTCCGTTGGGCGTTGGTTGTTGGATGTTGGATGTTGGGCGTTGAAAAAGGCGTCTCGCCCGGATCACCCGCCCGTCCCGACGTCCATGGCCATATTCCGCCGCATCGTGTATCTTATTATGTGCTATGTGTACCAATGACGCATCAGGTATGATCAAGGCAAAGGCAATTGGTCAGTTCTGCGTGCGGAGCAGTTGAAAGAGGGACGGAACCATGAAGACCCAATCAGGAAGCGGGTGTCGCGTTGCATTACTCGGGATAAACGGGGCGGGCGGGCCGCCGCGCAGTCTCCGCGCAAAGCCGGGCGGCGGGTGCCGGGCTCGGCGATCTGTAATTTCCAATCTTCAATCTTCATTTTTCAGTTTGCTTCTCCTGGCCGTGCTCGCGCCGCAGGCCCAGGCGGCTGACCGCACGTGGGACAACGGAGAGAGCGGCGACTGGAATGACACCGCCCACTGGGGCGGCAATCCGTACCCAGGCGCGGGCGATAACGCACTCTGGACCTCGGTCAACAACGCGACCTACACAGACAACATCAATGTGAACGGCCAGTATTCCATCTCGGACCTGAAGATGGACTGGGCTGGCAGCACCCTTAAGACCACGCACAACGTCAATCTGAATGGGACGGTGGCTGGCGCCAGCCTAGCCATGAATAACCTGTACCTGGCCTATGGGCGTGGCACTACTGAAGGTGATTATGGTTCATCCCTGTTAGATTATCTGTTCTTCAGCAACATGAGCCTGACGGTCGGTTCTCCATCCTCTCGCGGTACGATTCAGATGGGGCAGAAGACTGGCAACTTAAATAACGGTAGCTACGGCACACTGACCGCCGGCTCGAACAGCGCCTTCGCGGCTTACCTCACATCGATGAAACTAGGGTTTGGGGGCCACAGCAGCGGACAGGGTTTCGGCTATGTCTATCTGAACTCGGCCACCTCCGTGGTTTTGGACGTTTCTGGAAACGTTGAGGTGGGATCGTCGAGTACGGGAGAAAACTACTACCGTTGGGGTTGGTTGGAGATTGGAAACGGCCGGGCGGTAGCCGGCAATCTGTACCTCGGTTACACCACCTTCAACGACGGGCAAACGGAAGCCCAACCCAACAAGTGCGGCGTTTTGGCCCTCTACAACAACGCCATCTTCGCGGTGGCGTCCGGCGGCAAGGCATATTTCGGCGGCCGTGGGAGTAACGCCTTTAACCCCGGGGACCACAACTACGCAGCCGCCGACATCGGGAGCGGAGGTGGATTGGACATACAGAACTCCGCCTCGGACGGTCTCACGCTCAAGTACCCATCCAAGCTGAACAATGACGGTGCCAATCACTACAAATACAACCAGATCAATGTAACGCTGCCCGGAATCGACGGCGCGACGAACGGCTGGTATTGGGGGTTGCGCTGGGCTGGCAGTCATGCTACCAACAACACGCAGACCTATACCGCTGGAGGAGCCACGGGACTGCGTGCGTTGTTGGACAGCAGCGACGACTATGCCCGACTGCGCGTGATCACCAATGGATTGACGAGCCAGCAACTCACCAGTCATCTCACACGTCTCCAGTCGCTCGATCCAGCTACGTATGGCAGCAAAACCATCGGCAATCTCACGCCCTCTGACTTCATCATCAACGATTCCGGTTACACGTATGTCGGAGTCTTTCTGGGATTGCCGACCTCCAGCGTCCTGCCCGCCATCCGCAACGACCCGGCGACGAACATCACCACCACCTCGGCGTATCTCAACGGCTATCTGACCAGCACCGGCACCTCAGATACGGCGGTCTGGGTCTACTGGGGGACCACGGACCAGACCACCAACGCCAACCTCTGGGCCTATACCAACTCCTTCGGCATCGCCCTGACCAATGGGAGTTATGCCACGAATACGTCGTATCAGGCCACGTTCACTAAGGGGACAACCTGCTACTACAACTTCTTCGCCCAGAACGCCTCGGGCAGCGTGTGGGGTGCGACCACCGGCTCTGCGAGTTTCACCACGCTCACGGACCCGTTGATCACGGTCTCCGACGCCACCGTCGGCGTGGGCGGCGCAACCCTGCACGGCACGTTGACTTCTGACGGCGGCGCCGCGACAGCCGTCTACTTCTGCTGGGGGCTGGCCGATGTCGGTAACAGCGCGACGAGCGCCTGGCCGAACATCGTCGCCGCCGGCGCCGCGACTAGCGGGCAGTCGGTCTCGGCTCAGCTCTCGGGCCTGACCTATGGCCTTCGGTATTGGTATCGCGTCTATGCGACCAACGCCGCGGGCGAGGCCTGGTCCGCGCCGGCTAGCTTTTTGACGGTAGGTGCAGCGGGTGGTGTTGCCGCCACGGGCGGAACCGTGACGAACTACACGCTGGGTGGGACGAACTGGACTGCGCATATCTTCACAACCATGGGGACGACCAGCCTTACAATTACGGCAGGCGGAAATGTCGAAGTGCTGGTGGTGGCTGGCGGCGGCGGCGGCGGAAAAGGCGTCAGCGACGGCGGGGGCGGCGGTGGCGCCGGCGGCGTGATCTACTCAAACGCTTTTCCTCTTAGCGTCGGTACCATCACAGTGACTGTCGGAGACGGTGGGGCGGGATCAACGGCTAACAGCGGAAACGCGGCCTACGGTTCCCCGTCGTCATTCGGAACAATTAGCACACTTGGCGGCGGGCGCGGTGCGACTAGCAGCGGAACCCAGGCCGCGGGCACTGGCGGATCGGGCGGCGGCGGCGCGGACTCGCAGACTACCGCCGGACTTGGCACGACCGGCCAGGGCTGCAACGGTGGTCGCAGTTACACAGGCGACCGACGTTCGGGGGGTGGCGGCGGCGGTGCCAGCGCGCCGGGTATGGATGCGACAGACGATTATGGGGGTGGCTGGGCAGGCGGAGCCGGTGTGAGCAATGCGATTTCTGGCAGTTGGACGTTATATGGCGGCGGCGGCGGCGGTGGCGGCGGCGGCTGGTGGAACGGCGGCGGTGCCGGCGGATCGGGCAGCGGTGGTGCCGGCGGTAATGGTAACGGCGCTACACATACCGGCTACCCACCAAACGGCTTGGATGGCACCCCGCGCACCGGCGGCGGTGGTGGCGGTGGCGGTGGTGAAGGAAGCAGTGGCAATGGCGGCAAGGGCGGTTCCGGCATCGTGATCGTGCGCTATGCTACTAGCGGCGCGGGTATCCAGAACCAGGCCGCCACCAATGTGCTGACGACCTCGGCCACGCTGCAAGCCACGCTGTCGGGGAGCAACGC
>CAIOST010000041.1 GCA_903861045.1 uncultured bacterium
CCCCGCGCCTGGCATGGTCGATTTACACCTGCTGCTAGGAATGGATTCCTCAAGCACCACTTGATGTAGCATGGTTACCTACGAATCGCAGGAAATTGCATGTTTCCTGCCCGTCCCCATCCATCCAAGCATCCAGCCCCCCAATCTTCCGCAGTTTTGGGGCGTTACGTGCGGCTGGGCGCGATGAGGTCCTCCATCGACGGCTTGCCGCGCAGTTCGTCCGCCATGTTGAGGGCCAGGACGTTCCAGTTGACGAAGTCGGGGGTCATTACCGGTTCGCCGGTGAACGGGTTGTAGTATTCGTGCAGCGTGCCGGTCTGCTCCAGGTCGCGCCCCAGGAGGCGCAGGGTTCGGGCACAGAGATCCTCCGCCTGCGCGCGATAGCCGTAGCGCAGGAGGCCGCGGAAGACGCAGTACTGCACGACCAGCCAGATCGGTCCGAGCCAGTTGGACGGATTGCTGGTCTCCCGCAGATCGAACATCTTCTCGTCCATGGCCAGCGAACAGATGCCGTTCGGCGACAGGAACGTCTTCTCGTCCCGAAAATGCAAATCCGCCAGCGCCGCCGCTTCCTCCGCCGAGGCGACGCCCGCCCACATCGGGAGGAACCCGCTCCAGGTCCGGATCTTGATCGGCAGGGTTTTCCAGAAGACGCCGAGCCCCTGGTGATACCAGTGGTACGAACGGGTCTTGATATCCACGTCCACGGAATAGAAGAAGCGGTCGCGGCGATCCCAGCACTCGGCCCGGATGGCGGCAGCCAACTTGTCAGCCTTTTCCAGCAATGCGGACGCACGTGCCGCATCACCCCACGCGGCAAAGAGCGACGCGCCCGCGCGGAGTTCGGCGACCATGAAATTATTGAGGAACAGATTCGCCGTGGAGAAACGCGGACGACCAAACGAGGCCGGATCGTTGTCCATGCCGATCATCACATCGTCGGCCCAGACATAGAGTTCGCAGTGGGCATTGAAATAGTCCGCTTCGTAGCGCGCGAAATACGCGGCCAACCCATTCTGGTAGGGTGCCGCCCAGTTGCGATCCTTCTTCCAGCCGGAGATCAGGGCCATCTGCCGGGCGAGAAACGGCTTGTGCATGTTTAGCACCTCGCCTTGCCGGTGCTGGATGGCCAGATACGACTCCTGCTCCCAGCTCAGGATGCAGGTGGAGAGGTAGCCGTCCTGCTCCTGATGGTCGAAGAAGTTGGCGATATTCCCCTCGGCATACGCGATCCACGGGCGCCCGGCGACGGTCTGCACGCCGTTGAGCGCGCCGTTCCGATCCAGCAGATTGAGTGTGCCGTAGACCCCCCAGAAGGAATCCCAATCCCAAAGGTTCCCTTCATACCCGCCCCCGGGATCGATGAACGGATGCTTCAGGGACCCGGTCGGTTCCTTGAACGTTCGCGCCAGTTTGCCCAGCACCCACTCGCGCAACATCGCCTCGTAACGTAACGTTTCGGTTGTCATTTCATCTTCTCCATGGATAAAGAGATTGCAGCTATTTTCATGTGTGATACATAACCGTGACACATTGGCGGTGTCAACAAGAAGTCCCTGCCTCCGTAGAGGCCGGAACCGGAGTTCCGGCCTACATCCCGCTTCGCAAACTGCCCTGATGTAGGCCGGATTTCCATATCCGGCCGTATTTGCGAATGTTCACCGTAAGCCCTGCCGCTCCAGCCAGGCCAGGAACGCCGGTGTCCAGTCGACCTCCGGGCCGTTTTCCCTGAAGTTGAACGCCAGATGGTCGCCTTTGGGAAAAATTGTGACCGCCGCGTCGCGCCCTGCTTGCCGCAGGGCAGCGGCAATGCCTTGCGAAAAAGCGACCGGCGCCACGGGGTCTTCCTCCGTGGTGCAAAGGAACGCATCGGGCGCATCGGGACGGATGGCGTACGCGCTGACCGGCTTGTCGTGCGGCCAGAGGCAGAGCAGGGCCATGTGTCCCAGCCGCGCCTCGCCCCGGTGCAAGGCATCGCTATTCAGCAAGTCGTCCGGCGTGGAAGCGTGCACCAGCAGCAGGTTGGATCCGGCGGAATAGCCGAGCCCCACCAGGCGGTCCGGCTGGATGCGCCAGGCCTTGGCGTGGGCGATCACGATGCGGATCGCCCGGCGCAGGTCTTCCAACGCATCGCCCGGCACGTTGGTACTCGGCGGCGAGGTGCGATAGCGCACACCGATCACCGCGATCCCTGCCGGATTAAAGCGCCGCGCCAGCCGCTCAACATGCGCCGTCCAGTCGAGGAGCGTATATCCGCCGCCGGGACAGACCAGGATCGCCGTGCCGTTGGCCTTTTCGGCAGGTGGCAAAAAGGGGACAACCTGCGACACAACGACATGGCGCACGTATAAGTTCTCGTCCACCGTTTCGGCGATGGGCGTCAGCGCCCGCGCGGGCCAGAGGTCGATGGGCACGCCGTTGACGACGCCCAGCACGTCGCTGAGGTGTGCGTGGATAGCGCCAGCCATGGCCCGGTACGCAAGCTCCGTGGGGTGGAGATAGTCGGGCATCGTCTCCGGTGAGATCGTGCCATCGCTTTGCAGCAATACATGGCCGATGTCCGCGAATGTTAGATACGGCCGCCGCAGTTGGGCGAGCAGACGGTTGACTTCCGTGGCGGCCTGCCGCCCCGCATCGTCCGGCGTGGCACCGCGCGGCAGCACGCCCAGCACCAGGATCTGCGCGGCCGGGTGGCGGCGGTGCAACTGGTCGACAACCGCGACGATCCCGTCGCGAATCTCCGGTGGCGTGTTGATCCCAATGTTATTCGTGCCGATCAGCAGCACGAACACCCGGGCGCGCAGGCCGTCCACCTGACCTTGCTCAATGCGCCAGAGTACGTTCTCCGTGCGGTCGTAGCCGCAGCCGAGGTTGAGCGGCTGCCAGGCCCCGAAGAACGTCTCCCACGCGCGCAGACCGGTCTTGGGCGTGGTATCGCTCGGATCGATGGGCGCGCCGCCCCAGCGGTGCGTAATGGAATCCCCGATGAACACGACCCCCGCTTCGCGCCCGGCGGTATGCTCCAGAATCGCGTGATGCCGCGTCGGCCAGTCGTACATGGGGTAGTCGCGGTTATGGGTGTCCGGCACAAGCGCGGAATGGGCGGGGGTATTCTTTTTTGTCATATTACCAGTCGGTTTAATCACGGCGATTCGGTCGACGATTACGGCGACGACTACGGCTTACGAGGAGAGCACATTCCATCGTCCACCGTAATCGTCGGCGTAGTCGTCGACCGGTCCCCATCTCATCCGCGCGCCTGCTGCCAGGCGCGTTCGTAGGCGCTTTCGCCGAGCACGGTGCGCAGCATGACCAACACATTCTCCGGCGGTGTGCCGACCTGGATGGCGTGCGCTGGCGCGGCGAGGTAGCCGCCCTGGGCACCGAGCACCTCGATGAGCCGCAGGCATTCGGCCCGCACCGTCGCCGGGTTACCGTGCGGCAGAAGGTGCTGCACGCTGATGGCGCCCTGGAAGGAGAGCCGGTCGCCATAGGCGCGTTTCAGCCGCTCCGGCTCCATGCCAACGGCATCGGTCTGCACCGCCTCCAGCGTATCGAGACCGGCATCGAGCAGATCGGGGATGACATCGAAGACGGCCCCGTCGCTGTGCAGCAGGCAGTGCGCGCGCGGCGCCAGCCGACGCACGGTATCTGTCAGCCGCCGGTGGTACGGCTGCAGGACCTCCCGGTACGCCTCCCGCGACATGAGCAAACCCTGCTGTGTGCCGAGATCGTCGGCGAAGAAGACCAGGTCTATACCGTCCGGGGCGGACGCCAGCGTGCGCTGCAGCCGGATGTCCAGGAAGTTGGTAATGTGCTCCAGCGCCCGTTGCACCAGCGCCGGTTCCGCCAGCACGTTCATCAGCGCTTCCTCGATCCCGGTCATCCAGCAGTAGAGCTCAAAGGGGTTGCCGGCGCCGAACTGCGTGGCCCGTGTGCGGTAGGTGGGGATGGCCGCGGCCACACTGGTATAATCGAACCAGTCAGGGTTGGGCCAGGGATAGGCGTCAATCGCTTGCGGCGTGGTCAGGCCGGCCAGGGGAAAGTCGGTGAACTCCTCGTAGTGACCCTCACCGTAATTCGCAGACCGCACGTTGATCCCCCAGATCCCGAGGCTGGGATTTGCGCAGGCGGGGCCGCGGTAGGTGGGCGACACGTGGAGCTTGTCCTCCGTGGCAGCCTGCAACTTATCCCAATCGACACCTTGCGGCGCCAGATGTGCACGCAGGGTGGCGGCCATCTCCGGCGTGGCGCCAAAGCCCCAGGTGAAGGGGAGGCGGTCGGGCGTACGATGGCTCAGGGCTGCGAGCAGCCGCGCACGTGGCGTGTGGGCCGGTAAGGAGCCCGGCAGGTTTAAGTTCGTGGTCGGCACGCTGTTGACTACTGCTTGCATGGCCGACAACTATACGCGTTCGGGCAGTTGGAAGGCAAGACAGGGGACGGGGACCCAGAACTGCGGAAGATTGGGGGGCTGGATGCTTGGAAGGCTGGGAAGACAAGGAAACAAGCCGTCTGCTGTGATTCCTTGGCGGGCACGCCATATCAAGCAGTGATTGAGAAACCCAGTCCCGGC
>CAIOST010000042.1 GCA_903861045.1 uncultured bacterium
CGGCCCCGCCCTACCTGCCATAATTCGTCGATTTCACACTGTTATTGGGCGGGGCCGCCGGACCCGCCGCCACAAGTCCCCTCGGTTATCCAGGCGGCGTCGCGTGGTCAGGCAGTGCCCCATTGTAGCGGCCATTTCAACTACGCAGTTCGACTACGTGTAAGCGGCTAGTGTAAGCTTCCGGTGGGGACAGCCCACCGGGGAGCACCGCCGCGCTGCCGTGTGTGGTCTGCTGCGGCAACTGATTCGTACAGCCAAAGAGGTGCTCAACTTACGGTTCTACGATCATCTTCCTCATCATCTCTGGCGAGCGTACGGGCCGCCACCAGCAACATCTTTGGCGTCTGAAGGAATCGTGCCCCAGGGTGGTACACTTTCCAATGGCCGAACTACCAAGCAGCTACCTCGGCACGATTGCACGGGTAGCGCGGATTCAACTGCACCGGGGAATTGGCTCCGGGGGGGCTCGTGATGCGCAAGGCCTTGAGGAACGACTGCCCAAGCAGACCGTCGATGCCCACGCTTTCCGGCTTTGGCAGGGCGCTGGCCTCGACCTCCGTCGCCAGGCGGCCCTGCACGGTGATGGTCGGGCGATCTCCAGCCACGACCAATGACCACGACGGCTTTGCCGAGTTCAGCAAGTTGCCGACTCGGAGCAAAAACAGGTCGCCAGACCCTTTGTCGTCACAACTCGTTGCCCAGCAACGTTAAAAATGGTGGAGGCGGGGGGAGTTGAACCCCCGTCCGAAACCGAGTCACTCTAGCATCTACGCGCGTGTTCCGTTGTTTAGTCTTGCTGGGCGGCATGACAACGAACAAACGCGCCGCACAGCAGAGCAACCACGGAAGCTACAAGCGTTATGACCCGGCTACTCGGTCATGCGCAGGACCTGCTGTCGTCGCTCCGACCCGCCTAGCAGACATCAGCGGCGGAACGTCGAGGCTTAATTAGGCCGCGAGAGCCAGTTCTTCGTTGGCTGTTGAATCATTTCCCGGATTTTTTACGAGGCCAACCAGGATTCCTCGGCGCGCAACTGGAGCTTCAACGATCCCGTCGAAACCGGTCGCCCCCAAAACGAGATCATTATGCGCCGCCGGCTCCGGAAACGCAAGCGCATAGCGGTGGGCCCCAAAATCCACCCCCCCCAATCGTCCGCCGTTCTGGGCGCGCAAAAACCCTTGCACCCGCCCGCCGGGCGGGCTATGCTTGTTTTATTCAGCAAACAAAGTAAGGATCTTCAAACATGAAGCGGCTCCCGGTGGTTTCATTGGCCCAGGAGGATTGCCTGGAGGCGGTGTTGCGCCTGCAACAGGCGCAGGGGGCGGCACGGATCGGCGAACTGGCCGCGGCGCTGGGGGTGCACAAGTCCACCGTGGTGGCCATGGTCAAACGACTGGCGGCGCGCGAGTTGCTGACGCATGCGCGCTACGGCCTAGTGACCCTGACCACGACGGGGGCCACGATTGCCGGCCGTACCGGTGCCCGCCACGATCTGATCCGGGCGTTGCTGATGCAGGTGCTGCTGCTGGATGAGCAGGCGGCGGATACCAATGCCTGCCGTCTGGAGCACGCGCTGGACGCCGCGGCGCATCAGCGGCTGCGCGAGGCGGTCAGCTTTGCCGCGACGAAACCGGCGATGGCAACCAACTGGCGGCGGGCGTTCGGGGCCTATTTGGCCGCGGGCAAGACCAGCAAACGCGGCACCGGAGGGTCCCGGTCATGACCACGTCACGGTTCCGAACCCTGTTGGCTAGGCTGCGAGGGCGGCGAGCGGGGCCGGCGCAGCCGGAGGAGGCAACGCGCTTGCCGAAGGTGGTGATTGTGGGCTCGCCCAATGTGGGCAAAAGCCTGCTCTTTAACCGGCTGACTGGCAGCTACGTGGTGGTTTCGAACTATCCCGGCACCACGGTGGAGGTTTCGCGCGGGACGGTGACCACGGCCGCGGGGCGCTGCGAAGTGGTGGATACCCCCGGCATCTATTCGCTCGCGCCGATCACGGACGAGGAGCGCGTCACGCTCGATCTGCTGTTGCGCGAACAGCCCCGCACGGTCGTGCATGTGATCGATGCTAAGAACATCCAACGGATGCTGGGGCTGACCCTGCAACTGGCAGATGCCGGACTGCCGGTGGTGCTGGTCTTGAACATGGCCGACGAGGCGCGGTTGGCGGGGATCCGGATCGATGTGCGCCGCTTGGAACAAACCCTCGGGATCCCGGTGGTGGAGACCGTGGCCACGACCGGGGCGGGCGTGCGCGAGGTAATCGCCCGCATGGCCGAAGCCCAGCCGGCGACCGCCTGCCGGGTTTCGTTTGAGCCCGCTATCGAGACAGCGATCAGGCAGGCGACGCCTTTGTTGAGCGCCCCCAGCCCCCTGGCGAAGCGCATGCGCGCGCTGCTCCTGCTGCAGGCGGCGCCCGCCGTGGAGGGACTGTTATGCGGTGAGGCGGAACAGTCCCAAGCCGAGCCGATTACCCGGATTGCGGAAACGGCGCGCCGGTCGTTGGCGCATGCCATTCGCTACCACGCTACGCTGGCGACCCAGCAGGCGGTGGATCGCATCCTGCCGGACGCCGTGCAGTTCCCCGCTGGCAGCGCGCTGGTCTTGCGGGAACGAATCAGCCGCTGGCTGATGCGGCCGCTGACCGGCATCCCCATGCTCCTGCTGGTGCTCTACTTCGGCCTGTACCAGTTTGTCGGCTCCTTTGGCGCGGGGACGCTGGTGGATTTTCTGCAAAATACCGTATTCGGCCTCTATATCACCCCTTGGGTGGACCGCCTGATCCAAGCCATCATACCGTGGCCGCTGTGGCGCGATCTGTTTATCGGGCCGTATGGGTTCATTACCTTGGGCGTGCGTTATGCGGTGGCCTTGATTTTCCCGATTGTCGGCACCTTCTTTTTGGCCTTTTCGCTACTGGAGGACAGCGGGTATCTACCGCGACTGGCCATGCTGCTGGATCGGATCTTCAAGAAAATCGGGCTGAATGGCCGCGCGGTAATCCCGATGGTGTTGGGCCTCGGGTGCGACACCATGGCGACGATCGTCACGCGCACGCTGGAGACGACCCGCGAGCGGATCATTGCCAGCCTGCTTCTGGCCCTGGCGGTGCCGTGCTCCGCGCAAATGGGTGTCATTCTCGGCCTGTTGGCGGGGCATCCGGCGGGGTTAGTGGTGTGGGTGGGTGTGATCCTGCTGGTTTTTCTGGTGGCCGGCACGCTGGCCGCCCGCTTTTTACCGGGGGAGCGGCCGCGCTTTTACATGGAGATTCCGCCGCTACGCTGGCCCCGGCTCGGCAATGTGTGTGCCAAGACCTACGCCCGCATGGTCTGGTATTTCTGCGAAGTCTTCCCGCTCTTTCTGCTGGCGAGCCTGCTGATTTGGGTCGGGCAGATTACGGGGCTGTTTCAACTATGCGTGCGCGGTTTGACGCCGCTGGTGCATGTCATGGGGTTACCCGATCAGACGGCCGTGGCGTTCCTGTTCGGGTTTTTCCGTCGTGACTATGGGGCGGCGGGGCTGTATGACCTGCAAAAGTCCGGCGCGCTGGATGGCAATCAACTGGTCGTCGCGGCCATCACGCTGACACTCTTCCTCCCCTGTGTCGCGCAGTTGCTGATCATGAAGAAGGAACGCGGGCTCCAGTTTGCCCTTATTTCGGCGCTAGGCATCACCGTGATTGCCCTTGCGATAGGGCTGCTGGTGCATCTACTGCTAGTGGCCACCGGAATCCGGCTATGATCACACCTTCGAAGGTGTGAGCGACGGGGGCCCTGCCTGGGGTGTGGTGCGGGGCCTTAGCCCAGCGCGATCTCGCGCTCCTCGCGCGTCTCCAGGTTTTTCAGCCGGGCGCTCCCCTTGGCCACGTCATCGGGGCCGAGGAAGATGGCGGAGAGGCAGGCGCTGGCACCGGCGCGGGCGAAGAACTGTTTGGGCTTCTGCGGCGCGAGGCCGAGATCCACGCGGGTGCCCTCGGCGCGCAGGCGGGTGGCCAACCGGATGGCGGCATCGCGTTGTTCCGGCAACATGAAGCCGATGATGGCGCCGTCGCGCGCGAGTGTGGCGCTGACGCCGGGTTGCTCGCGCAGCACTTCCAGCACGACCACATCGCCGAACCCCAGCCCTACGGCCGGCGTCGGCGCGCCGCCGATGGTGGTCAACAGGCTGTCATAGCGGCCGCCGCCAAAAATTGCGCGGAATTTCCGTGCCGTGTCAAAGGCTTCGAACACGATGCCCGTGTAGTAGGTGAGGCCGCGGATCACGGCCATGTCAAAGATCAGGCGGTCCGCAAAGCCGTGCAGCTCCGCCAAGGTGAAGAGTTCCCGCAACTGCGCGATGGCCGGGGAGTCCGGGCCGGCCACTGCCGCGGCCTGGTCGAGCGACTGGATGGCCAGCATTTCAAAAGCCTTGGCGGCCACCTCCGGTGGCACCCCTGCGGTGGCCAGCAACTGGGCGATCTCTTCGTCCGAGATCTTGCCACGCTTGTCGAGCGCGAGGAAAACCGCGGCGTGATGCGGGGCGGCGACGCCGAGTTTCTGCAGGAGTTCGCCCAGCAACGCGCGGTTGTTCACGCGGATGCGGTAGGCGTCGTCGGGCATCCCCATCTCGCGCAGGGCCCGGGCGGCCGCGGCTAGGATCTCGGCCTCGGCGGTCACACGGTCCTCGCCGACGATGTCGAGGTTCCACTGGTAGTGTTCGCGCTTGCGCCCGCGGGTCATGCGCTCGTAGCGGAAACACTGGGCAATTGTGAACCACTTCACCGGAAACTGGAGTTGTCCTTGCCGGGCGGCGATCATGCGCGCAAGTGTGGGGGTCATCTCCGGGCGCAGGGCCAGCTTGCGGCCGCTCTTGTCCTCGAAGGCATAGATCTGCTCCGAGACTTCCTCGCCGGCTTTGCGCTGCAGCAGTTCCAGGTTCTCCACCACGCAAGCGTCGTAGGGGGCGAAGCCGCCGATGGTAGCGGCCTGGCGCCAGGCGTCAAAGACGCGGTTGCGCCAAGCCATGTCTTCCGGATAGAAATCACGCATGCCGCGCGGCGGCTCAAAGGAGAGAGGTTCGTTACTCATGGGTATAGGGTGACGACGGGACGTGACACGCGCGAACGGTGGATCAGGCCTCTACCGGGGCATACACGGCGAGTTGCTTCATCTTGCGGCCCGGCTTGAACTTGACCACGTTGCGCGACGGGATCTGCACCACGTTGGCCGGCTTGTTCGGGTTGCGTCCAACGCGCGACTTACGCTGGATGACCTCGAAGACGCCAAAATCACGGAACTCCACATGCTTCCCTTGCTGCAGGGCTTCCGTAATGTAGTCCAGCGAGCGCTGGAGCACATCAAAGACATCCTCCTGCCGCAGGCCGGTTTCGGCGGAAATGCGTATGACCAGCTTACGCTTGGTCAGGGAGTTGCTGGCGGCGGCTTCGGGTGTGTCGAATTCTTCGTTTTTCATGCTTGATTTCTCCATGTAAGGCGTAAGGATGCGAAGAGGGCAGTAGATTACAAGCCGGTTGGCGGCGCAACCTGCGGTGCGGGGGCCAGCAATTCGGCGATCCGGGCCGCGGCCTGTTCGGCTGGCACCACTTGAAACTCCTTGCTGGTGCGCGCCTTGATCTCCACGCCGCCCTTGGCAAGCCCCTTGGCGCCGACGACCACGCGGAAGGGGAGGCCGATCAGATCGGCATCCTTGAACTTCACGCCGGGGCGCTCTTCGCGATCGTCCAGCAGCACCTCCACGCCGATGGCCTCCAGTTCGGCGGCCAGTTTCTCGGCCACGGCGGTGACGGCGGCATCCTTGGGATCCAACAGCAGCAGGGCGACGTGATAGGGGGCCACGGCCGCCGGCCAGATGATGCCGTCGGCATCGTGGCTCTGCTCGATCACGGCCTGCAGAGTGCGGGTGACGCCGATGCCGTAGCACCCCATCACCATCAGCTCGGCCTGCCCCTTTTCATTCAGATACTTGGTCTGGAAGGCCTCCGAGTATTTAGTGCCCAGCTTGAAGACGTGGCCGACTTCGATGCCGCGCGCCACCCGTAGCGTGCCGGGGCAGCGGGGGCAGGTGTCGCCGGCACCGACAATCACCAGGTCGAGGTATTCCGTGACTTGCGCATCGCGTGCGAGATCCACGTTGCCCAAGTGCGTATCGTCCTTGTTGGCGCCGGTGAAGCAGGCCGTGGCGCCGCGCAGCGCCTGGTCGGCATAGATGGGGATGGTCAGCCCCACGGGGCCGGCAAAGCCGACGGCCGCGCCGGTGACCTGGCGAATGGTAGCTTCATCAGCCAATTCTAGCCGCTTGGCGCCGAGGGTACGCTTGAGCTTGTGCTCATTCACATCGCGGTCGCCGGGGACCAGCGCGGCCACCGGTTTGCCATCCGCCAGATAGAGCAAGGTCTTGATCAGTTTGGTCGGCGGGCATTTCAGGAAGGCGGCCACCTGTTCCATGGTGCGCACGCCGGGGGTTGATACCTCCTGTACGGCGGGCGTGGCGCCGGTCACGGCCGCGGGCGGCAGTTGGCGCTCAGCACGCTCCTGATTGGCGGCATAGCTGCAGTCGGCGCATTCGACGATGCCGTCCTCACCGGCCTCGGCCATGACCATGAACTCATGCGACCACTTGCCGCCGATGTCGCCGGTGTCGGCTTCGACCGCCTTGGCGCGCAGGCCGCAGCGCTGGAAGATGCGCACATAGGCGTCGTACATCGCCTGGTAGCTGCGGTCGGCCGCGTCCAGCGACGTGTCGAAGCTGTAGGCGTCCTTCATGATGAACTCTTTGGCGCGCATCAGGCCGAAGCGCGGGCGGATCTCATCACGGAACTTCGTCTGGACCTGATAGACGGTACAGGGGAGCTGCCGGTAGGAATTAATCTCGCGCGTGATCAGGTCGGTCACGACCTCCTCATGCGTGGGGCCCAGCGCCATCAGCCGCTCTGCGCGATCCTTGAGCTTGAACATGGTGGGGCCCATGGCTGCCAGCCGGCCGGACTGCTCCCAGAGCTCGGACGGTTGCAGGGCCGGCATCAGGATTTCCAGCGCGCCGGCACGGTTCATCTCTTCGCGGACAATGCGTTCGACTTTGCGCAGGGCGCGCAGCCCCAGCGGCAGGAAGGTATACAAGCCGCCCGAGAGCTTGCGGATCAGGGCGGAACGCAACATGAGTTTGTGGCTGACGATTTCCGCTTCCTGCGGATCATCACGAAGGGTAGAGATGAGGGCACGTGTCCAGCGCATGGTAATGTGGATCCGTAGTTAAAATATGGTGAGGAACGGCCGGATAAACCGGAGCACCGGGCTCCAGTGTCGTCCGCGTCGTGTATTCCACACCAAACAAACGAGTTGCGCAAGGATAGAATTTGCCCCACGGGGCAATTCTTTGAAAGCTACGTCGGCAGCAGCCAGCCAGCGGCCAGCAGCAGGCCGGCTGTGAGGGGGTGCCAGGAGAGTCCCAGCAGCATGGTGGACGGGAGGAGTGCGAGGCCCGTAATGGTCGCCAGCGCGGTGGTGGCGGGTGTCCATGGTGTCGGCGCACGGATGGCGCACAGGGTCAGGGTTGTGGCCAGGGTCAGGGCCAGCCCCCCGGCATACCGGGGCAAGAGCTGCCACAAGCGTATGCGGCGGGTGGCACCGGCCACGCCCGGCCAGTCCGGGGGGATCAAGGCCAGTCCGAGGCCGGCGGCGGTCAGCAAGCTGCCGGGTAGCGTGACCGCCCCAGACATGCTCAGGCCGCCGCGCCATAGAAGCAACAGGATGGCGCCGCACCCGGCCACGGCCGGGATGAGCAGTCCGAGCCACAGGCGCTGGCACCGGTGTGACAGGTCCTCGCTGCAATACGGACAGGTGAGCGCCAGCGGCGGCGCCGGGCGCTCACAGGAACGGCACATTGCGGTGGCAGGTGGCAGCAAGCGCTTCATGGCAGGTATGGGTACATAATGGCCGGCTTCATCATCCGCGGTCGTGGCAGCATTCAAAGGTCACGATACTGAAAACGCGCCCCCCTCGCCAGTCGAAACGGCAATTCTCATTATGGCACCGTCCCCCGCGACCTTGGGTCGCGGGTACGGGAGATTGGGGTGAAAGACAAGGTAGAAAGATGAAGATGAAAGACAAAGTAGGGTGCGACAGCCATCCTTCGTCTTCCCTCTTCATCTTTCTACTTTGTCTGTTCAGCACACCAGACTTCCATAATGAGAACTGCTGGAGGAAAGAGGTTAGGGTCGCGGGGGGGGGGGCACCGGACGCTTACGCGGGGCCACCCAAGACGACTTGGTGAACAGCGGTCTTCCGTTTTCCATCAAGGACATCCGTGGCTATGTGGCCGAGTCGTATCTGCCTGTCTTTCAGGCAGACATCCACGCCATCCTGCAACTCCTCGCCGGTTAGGCGTCCCGACAGGATTGCGCGAACTCGCCGCCGTTTACACCATACTTTCGTGTGGCGGCTTGACCTGCAATATCCCGCCGGCCGTCACAGCCACACCCCAGATGGCACGTCGCCAGCGTTCTGATGGAGCTGGTCCAACACGTGCCCGACCACGCCATCGTAGCGGGCGTGCGGAAGATCCACGCTCCCCACGCCCCCCGGCGCATATTCAAGACGGCCATTGCTTGTCCGACCGTAGAAGAATATATTATTTCTTTAAGACGGACACGTTTTGTCCGGGTCGTTCCAGTATTGTGGGGGGCATGCCAGTGAACTTCAACAAATCACAGTTCCGTCGCCTAAATGAGTTGACCGAGTTGATTAAGGCCAACAAGCAGGCCGTCAACTGCCGGTCTTTCGCGGAAAAATGGGGCGTCGCGACGAAGACGGTGCAGCGGGATATTGATTTCCTGCGAGACCAGATGAATGCGCCGCTCAAATACGATTCGAACCGTAAGTCTTACGTTTTTACCCAACCGACCTGGTCGATGCCGTCCATGCTGGTTACGGAAGGCGAGATCCTTTCGGTCCTTCTAGCATCCAAGGTCCTTGAGCAGTACCATGGCACGCCGGCCGCGGAGAATCTCCGCCACATCTTCGGCAAACTCGCGCAAATGTTGCCAGACAAAGTCAAAATCGACCCCGCCACCCTCTTCACCCGCTTTTCCTTCCGTAGCCCCCCTGCCCGCACGATCACAACCGCAATCTGGTCAACCGTCATTCAGGGACTGCGCGATCAGAAGACCTTGAAGATACGATACCGCAAGGTGGCTCCCGATGCCGCGGAAACCGCCAGGGATGTGCTGGTCAATCCCTACCATATCGCCAACCTGCAGGGCGAATGGTACCTGTTCGGAGCTTATGCGGATATTACCGACAAGTCTGAAAAGTCCCAAAGACGGCAGTTCTCTATCTCCAGGATTGAAAAGGCCATTGTGACCAACGCATCCTTTACGGTCCCGGCTGACTTTAGTCCGGCGAAATTGTTGGAGGATACCTTCGGCCGGTTTACAGGGACCGGCACGGAGACCTACCACGTTCGCCTACTGTTCACCAAGAAAGTAGCCGGGTTGGTCGCGGAACGAGAATGGCAAGCAAAACAAACGACTCAACGCCGCCGCTCTGGTGACCTGGAACTGACTTTCCCGTGCCGAGGCCTTTATGAAGTAAGGAACTGGGTGCTGGCCTGGGGACACGAGGTCAAGGTCCTGGAACCCACGGAATTACGTGAAATGGTCCGCGACGAGATCCGGTTGATGGCCAGCAATGTTGAGTGCGAATAATGGGCAAAAGCTAATCGCCAAGCCCGATACAAATAGGAGAACAACCATGACCAAGGCAGAACGCGCCGAGATGAACTGTCAGTATTTGAGGGAGGAGACCTATATCCCGAGAATTGACAGCGAGGGTGACGTTGTATTCACCGGCGAGGGGAAAACGTACACAATTCTGATTGACCCTGAGGACGAAGCCTTCTTTAGCATTACACTCTTCGACATTTGGAGCATAAACAACGACGCCGAACGAGTGCGGGTCGAGCAGGCCGCACTTCACGCAACCGCCACCACCAAAGTTACTAAGATTTGGCCCACTAAAGACAACACCATAGCGTGCGTTGAACTGTTTTGCGTGCCGCCCGAGTCCTTCAAGTCCGTATTCGAACACGCCATGCGAGCGTTGCAAAGAGGTCTAACACGCTTCCGCAACGCGATGTATGATACCAGGCCTGAAACAGAGTAGCATCCGGTGAGCCGCAGAGCCGATCTTCTATCGGCTCTGCGTCAACTGGTCAAATCAGGCCGACTTCCAACATGCTGCGATGATGTTGGCCGGGGTTTGCCGCTGCCGAAGCAATCGTGCAACCGTCGCAGATCACTACCACGCTCGCACAACGGCCCGGAAGCGTCAAAATCAAATCGACAATACCGCGCGTGCATGCTCATCAAACCGTTGCTTATGCTGCGGGGCGATCTCAAATCCCAGCACCTTGAGATTACAAAATGACCTCTGGCGTAACTTCTCAAGCGCACTGAATATGCCAACGATGTGCGATTCTGGATAGTCCCTGACGCAACCAAAGTGAGTAATCAATAGCGTTTTATAATCTTTCCCTAACGATTTCCAAGCAGTAAAAAGATCAACCATTAACCGGCATGCCTCATCGCGGCCGGCCTCTCCACGTGCGCTCACGTTTGGTGTCAGCAGGATTCGCCATTCAGGATGGAAGTCATCCGGGAGAATGCAGACCTCATTCCGTTCGACCGTCGTGCGACAAACTTCCGCTAACTGGTCCCGGCTATTAAAGTCGCCAAGCAAACCGTTGAGGACGGTTAGCCCCATGTTCGGCGAACATGTCACAGTGTCAAATGAGTTTCGATCAATATTCGTCGTCAGCACAAGTTGACGACCCTCAGCATCCGTCATAATGAAATCGCACATTGCGGCTCCTCTCTTTAGGGAATAGTTCGATCAGGACTTCCAGTCCAGCAGCAAAGAATTCAGCATCGAGAGATCTGCATCTTTGGGAATATGAACCCATAAACGATCATCCGTGCCATATCGATTGTCGTTGCCTCTCTTAATTCTGAAACCTGGCACCGCATCGGGCAACAACCACTTATCCCTGTTCAGGCAACGAAAAACAAGGTATCGACCTCTCGGTGTACTGCCATATATCGCTCCACGTTTCTTCCCTTCAGGCTTAAACGTTCGCAGTCCGACACCATTGGCATGATGCGGTTCAACATCCCAACCACCAAACTGCTCTTCAATCCAGTCCTCAACAACAGTATACAGAGGGTTATCCGATTGAATTGAATTTGACTCTAGATCAAGATCAGCTTCAGGATTATCGGTAGATAGTGGTTCAAGGTCAATCTCAACGCCGGTGACCAATCGAATGCACCGTTGAAGAGCGCCTCCGAAAGCTTGCGGATGTGGCAGAAGATAGAATTTGAGATCTGAGTTCGGCACACCCATAACTTTGTTGTCTTTAACGATGTGAATCCGCCAAACATTCTTCATAGATTCCAGTGCTGGCTTCCAAACAGATTCTGAGCCGAAACCAATAACAGTCTTTAGCTGGAGCATATTAAGTTCTTCAGCGAAAACATTTCCGGCAAACTCATACATGCCCCAACTATGACAAGACCGTTTCGAAAGCGATTTCTGGAAATCCGACCCATCAACTCCCTTAAACAAGGCTTGCAACTTTACCAGATCCCCAACCACGCAACCGAGAACATACACTTCAAAATCATCAGGACATTCACGATCGAGACTCTTGACCACTTCGTGAGCTGCTCGAAGGCCGCGCGACAGTGTCACATAGCGCCTTTCATTTGACAGTACTCGTTCAATGGCCCCGCACATGATATTGGCTGGAACCACCGCCCCCCCGCACTCAACGGGTGCAAGGGCAGCCTTTCTGTCAAAACAGGGGACCGGCCAATCGCGAAAATAGATGCCGATTTTAGTCTGTTGAGGCGGCAAGTATGGCTGCAGCACGGTTGATAATGAATTTTTTAACGAACTCCCGACGGAATCCGTATAGTTCTCTAATTTGCTATATCTTTCCGCGAGGGCCTCTATGGCAGCATCCGTATAAAGGCTCTCCCCCTTATGACTTCCTCGTGGCTCAACGATCCTGGCAAGTCTAGCTTTTGACCAGTTGTCAGCGAGCCAAGTCAAATACGCAGCGTACAGGTTAGTAGCTTCGGGCATAAGAATTCTCCTAAGGTTATGAATGCGCTTTGCATGATATCATCAAGTTCTTGGTACACTAGCATCCCATAGGCTTCCCCGCGGGCATGCAAAAAAAAGCTGACTGGGTGGTCGTTCGCCTGTAGCCTACAGGCGTATGAAAAAAAACAAACAAACGGGACGCGACCAAGCGCCTCGCTGCCAACCAACCCAGCCAGCGAGATGCAAGC
>CAIOST010000043.1 GCA_903861045.1 uncultured bacterium
AGCCCTGGATGAAGCCATCGTTCATGGCCGCACAGCGTGGCAAATCCGCGCAACAGTCCTCCGGAAGAGGGCACGGACCCGCACGCCAGCTCCGCGCCTCCGTGTCTCCAGCGCAGCGGGTGGTGAATCGTAGCGAGGTCAGTGCAACAGGGATGCGCCCGAGTCACGTCCTTTTGTCACTCCATTCTTGCCTCGGCTTGGCGCGGCCGATAGAGTGTGGGGCTTTCGGATCGTGAGGGCCTATGTACACACCGGTTTCGAACAAAGTTGATTTCCCAGCGATGGAGCGCGAGACGCTGGCGTTCTGGGAGCAGCACGGGACATTCCGCAAGAGCTTGGAAAAGAACCGCGGCACGCGCGAATACGTCTTTTATGACGGACCGCCCTTTGCCACCGGGCTGCCGCACTATGGGCATCTGCTGGCCGGCACGATCAAGGACATTGTGCCGCGCTATCAGACCATGCGCGGATTCTATGTGGAGCGCCGCTTCGGCTGGGATTGCCATGGCCTGCCGATCGAGGCCCTGGCGCAGGAGGCGCTAGGGATCAACGGGGCGCATGAGATCCGCACCTTCGGCGTGGACAAGTTCAACGAACAGTGCCGCGCCATGGTGCTGCGCTACGTCAGTGAGTGGCGCAAGACCGTCTCGCGCATGGGGCGCTGGGTCGATTTCGATAACGACTACAAGACCATGGACCCGGCGTTCATGGAGACCATCTGGTGGGTCTTTCAGCAGCTCTGGCAGCAGGGGCGCGTCTACAAGTCGTACCGCATCATGCCGTATAGCTGGAAGCTCAATACCCCCCTGAGCAACTTCGAAGCCGGCAATAACTATAAGGATGTGCAGGACCCGGCCGTAACCTGCCGCCTGCGCGTGACGGAAGGTGCGCCAGCGGAGTGGGGGAGCTGCCACCTGCTGATTTGGACCACCACGCCCTGGACGCTCCCCGCCAACCTCGGCATCTGCGCCGGGCCGGAGCTGGATTACCTTTGCGTGCGCGATGCCAAGGACGGCGAGGGCTACGTGCTGGCGGAGTCGCGGCTGGCGGCTTATTACAAGAAGCCGGAAGATTACACGGTCGTGGGGCGCTGCAAGGGGCGCGACCTGCTGGGGTGGCACTATGAGCCGCTCTTCCCCTATTTCGCCCAACACCCGCACGCCTTCCGCGTGCTGAACGACCCCTTTGTCACCACCGAGGACGGCACTGGTCTGGTGCACCTCGCCCCCGCCTATGGCGAGGACGACTTCCGGGTCTGCCGCGCCGCCGGTATCAATATCGTCGATCCGCTGGACGACAACTGCTGCTTCACATCCCAGGTGCCGGAGCATGCCGGCAGCTTCTGCAAGGACGCCGACAAGGAACTTATCCGCCGCATTAAGCAGGCCGGCAAGCTGGTGCACCAGACGACCCTCGTGCACAGTTATCCGTTCTGCGACCGTACCGATACGCCGCTGATCTACCGCGCCATCGAGGCCTGGTACGTGCGCGTGGAGGACGCCCGCGACCGCCTGGTGGCCAACAATGCGACCGTGCAGTGGATGCCGGAGTATGTCGGCGACAAGCGCTTCGGTAACTGGCTGCGCGAAGCCAAGGACTGGAACATCAGCCGCAACCGGTTCTGGGGTTCGTGTATCCCCGTCTGGATCAACGAGGCGGATCCGCAGGACATGATCTGCGTCGGTTCGATTGCCGAGCTCGAGCAGCTTTCGGGGCAGAAGGTCACGGACCTGCACAAACACTTTGTGGACCCGATCGTCATCCGCAAGGACGGCAAGACCTATCGCCGCACGCCGGAAGTGCTCGACTGCTGGTTTGAGTCTGGCTCCATGCCCTACGCGCAGCAGCACTACCCGTTCGAGCATGGCGAGCGCCTCGACGCCTTCTTTCCCGCCGACTTCATTGCCGAGGGGTTGGACCAGACCCGCGGCTGGTTCTACACGCTGCTGGTGCTCGGCACGCTGGCCTTTGACAAGGTGCCGTTCCGGCATGTGGTGGTCAACGGCATGGTGCTGGCCGAGGACGGGAAGAAGATGAGCAAGCGGCTCAAGAACTACCCGGACCCGACCCACATCCTCGAGACCTATGGTGCGGATGCGCTGCGCCTCTACCTGATCTATTCGCCGGTGGTGCGCGCGGAAAACCTGCGCTTCTCTGAGAGTGGCGTGAAGCAGGTGCTGCGCGACCTGCTGATCCCGTGGTGGAATGCCTATAGCTTCTTTGTCACCTACGCCAACGTGGACGGGTGGCAGGAGGATGCGCTGGTCCGACCCGACAGCCCGAACGAACTCGATCGCTGGATCGTTAGCTCGCTCGAGACGCTGATCCACGGCGTGACCGCGGCCATGGACGCCTACGACCTGCAGCGTAGTGTGCGGCCGTTTGTGCTGTTCGTGGAGGACCTCACCAACTGGTACATCCGCCGCAGCCGCCGCCGCTTCTGGAAGTCGCAGAACGACGATGACAAGGCGCAGGCCTACCGCACGCTGCGCTATGTGCTGGTGCAGCTCTGCAAGGTGGCCGCGCCGTTCACGCCGTTCATCAGCGACACGATCTACCGCAACCTGCGCGGAAGCAATATGCCCGAGTCGGTCCATTTGTGCGACTTCCCGGCGGCCGACGAGACCGCCCGGAATACCGAGCTGGAAGGGCGCATGGCCCTGGCACAGACCGTGGTGAAACTGGGGCGCCAGTTGCGCACGGATCACGACCTTAAGGTGCGCCAGCCGCTGGCACGATTGCATGTGGTCTCCGCGGATCCGCTGGTGCGCCAGCAGGTGGCGGCCTTTGCGGAGCTGGTGATGGACGAGTTGAACATCAAGGCGCTGGCCACGGATGCGGATGAATCGGCGCTCGCGCACATCCAGTTAAAAGCCGATTTCCGCAAGCTGGGGCCGCGATTTGGTGCCAAGATGAAGCAGGCGGCCGCGGCGATCAGTGCGCTGCCGGCGGAGGCCGCGGCGCTGCTGGCGGCAGGCCGGCCGGTCATGGTGGAGGTGGATGGCGAAACGGTGAAGATCGAAGGCTCGGATGTGGTGGTGCAGCGCACGCCGCGCGAGGGGATGGTCGTGGCCGCGGCGGAGAGTGTGATCGTGGCGATCGAGACGGCCCTGACGCCGGAGCTGGTGCGCGAGGGGCTGGCGCGGGAGTTTGTCAGCCGGATCCAGAATCTGCGCAAGGAGGCGGATTTTGAGGTTTCACAGCGCATTGCCATTGATTTCGTGGGGGATGAGGAGGTGGCGGCGGCCGTGCAGGCCCACCGCGCCTACATTGCCAATGAGACGCTGGCCGTGGCCTGTATGCGGGTGACGGCGCTACCCGATGGTGCGACGCTGGACCTGAATGGCCATGCCTGCCAGGTACGCGTGGCGCGGGCGTAACACGGATGCGGCAGAACGGTTTTCAGGAATTCACAGGATACGTACGGTGGGCCCGGTGGGTCCGCTTGACCAGACTGGCAACACGAGGAGGGCCATAAGTATGACTTCGGCAGCACTTTCTTCCCCGACGCGGCTTTGGTATCGGCAGCATGCCTGGGATTGGTATCACGCTTTGCCGTTGGGCAACGGTCGCCTGGGCGCCATGGTGCATGGCCGCGTGGCGCGCGAGCGCATCCAGGTCAACGAGGAGACGCTCTGGGAGGGTACGCGTCTGGACCGGGCCAACCCGCGCGCCCAACAGGAGCTGCCGAAGATCCGGGAGCTACTGTTTGCGGGGCGGAACAGCGAGGCCTATACGCTGGCCGAGGAGGCGCTGCTCTCGCCGGAGCGCAACATCGACTCCTACCAGAGCGCGGGCGAGTTGGTGATCGATTGGGCCGGCGGGCGGGTGCGCCCGAGCCACGAGATGGGATTCTTCAATCCGACGCCCGGGGGGCCGTGGTGGGAGGTCGTCTATGCCGTGCATGACTACGAGCGCGACCTGGAGCTGGCCACCGGCATCGCCACCACGCGTTTCAACTGCCGCGGCGTCCGGCAGCAACGGGAGCACTTCTGCTCGAAGCCGGATGACTTGATCTGTACGCGGATTGTCTTCGACCCCGGCAAAGGAGATCTGGATCTGAACCTGCAGCGCGAGCAGGACGTGCTTTCGCGCGAAGCTACTCCCGACGGTCAGTTGCTGTTGACCGGCCGCCTGACGCGCGGCGGCATGCGTTTTGCCATGCTGCTGCAGGCGCGGGTGATCGGCGGTACGCTGCAGGCCGATGAGGACTGCCTGCGCGTGCACGGTGCGGATGCCGTGGAGCTGCGGCTGGCTGTCGCTACTTCGTACGTGGCGCCGGGCGATCTTTCGGCCGATCCGGTGGCACGTTGCCGTGCGACCCTGGCCGCCGCGGCGGGGAAGGCGTGGGACCGCCTGCGCGCCGACCATGTGGCGGAACAGGGCCGGTTGTTCGACCGCGTGCGTCTCGAACTGCCTGCCTCGCCCGGCGACGAACTGCCGACCAGCGAGCGGCTGGAGCGGGTGAAGAAGGGCGCCGAAGATCCCGGCCTGGAGGCGCTCTATTTCCACTATGGCCGCTACCTGCTAATGGGGTGCAGCCGGCCTGGCTCGCTGCCGGCCAACCTGCAGGGCGTGTGGAACAACCACATGGCGGCCCCGTGGGACAGCGACTACCATACCAACATCAACATGCAGATGAACTACTGGCCCGCCGGGCCGGCGAACCTGATCGAGTGCCAGGAACCGTTGTTCCACTGGATGAGCCTGATCGAGCCGGCCGGCCATGAGGCGGCCCGCAAGCTCTACAACTGCGACGGCTGGGTGGCGCACCATGTCTGCGATGTGCACGGCTGCGTGGAGCCCATGGACGGCGCCTGCGGCATTTGGCCGATGGGCTCGATCTGGCTAGCCACGCATGGCATGGAGCACTATCGCTTCAGCGGCGACAAGCAATTGCTGGCCGAGAAGCTGTGGCCGCTGATGCGCGGCGCGGCCATCTTTGCCTGCGACTTCCTGGTCGAGGCGCCGGCTGGCACGCCCTGCGCGGGGAAGTTGGTGACCAGCCCCAGCCATTCGCCGGAGAATGTTTTTGTCGCGGCCGACGGCTCGCACAGCATGTTCACCTATGGCGCCACCATGGATCTCTCGCTGATCGGGCAACTGGTGGCAGACTGCCTGGAGGCGATGAACTTGCTTGCGATCAGCGAGCCCGCGCTGGAAGTGCGACTGCGCAACGTTCAGACAAAACTGGCGCCGGTGAAGATCAGTCCGCGCCTGGGCATCGTGCAGGAATGGATCGAAGATTACGAGGAGTGCGAGCCGGGACACCGCCATATCTCGAACCTGATCGGGCTGCACCCGCTCACGCAGATCACGCGCGACGGCACGCCGGAACTCTTTGCGGCGGCTGGCGCCACGGTGGCGCGCCGTCTGGCGCAGGGCGGCGGTCATACGGGGTGGAGCAAGGCCTGGCTGATCAACTTCCTGGCCCGCCTGGGGAATGGCGAGGCGGCCCGCTCGCATATTCTGGGGCTATTGCGCGAAAAGACGCTCACCAATCTCTTCGACGACCATCCGCCGTTCCAGATTGACGGCAACTTTGGCGCCACCGCGGGGATGGCGGAGCTCTTGTTGCAGAGTCATGGGCAGGTGATTGACCTGCTCCCCGCGCTGCCGTCGGGCTGGCCCTGCGGGGCGGTCGCTGGCTTGCGGGCACGTGGCGGCGTCACCGTGGACATCACCTGGCAAGCGGGGCGTCTGACGTCGGCGTTTCTGACGGCGGATCAGGACGGCGTGTATCGCGTGCGTCTGCCCGGTGGTGCGATCCAGGAAGTGCGCCTGCGGCGTGGCGCGCGCACCAGCGTGGCGTGATGCGCGCTTGCACCGCGGGTGCATGGCACTTCAGTTGATGCTATCGCTTGCGCTCGGACTTTGGCGAGCGGATGGTTTTGACAGGATTTACAGGATTAGGCTGGATGGTTAGTGGTTGTAGCCCCTTGCGGCGATCACGGGCGTTCTTACGGTGAGCGTTTGCATGCCGTCCCCGGCGGCCTTGTGCCGCCGGAACGGGAAGTTCAGAGAAAGCAGCGAAGAAACGAGAAAATCAAAGCAGCAGGAGCGGCGCGAAGTATGGCCGCTGCGGCCTGACCTCGCGCCGCTACTTTCTTCGCCTTTTACGTCTGCTGCTGAACTCTCCGCGCCGGCGGCACAAGGCCGCCGGGGGCGCTGCGGCACTTGATTTGATACCGTCAAAAACTTACGATTCTAGGTTGATTGTGGCGAGACAGCAAATCAAACGCGTGATCACGGATGTGCCACAACAAAGTGAATTCAGTATGCCACAAATCATACCCATCCGAGACTTGAAGAATACGGCTAAGATATCAGAACAATGCCGCGCGGCGGACGCCCCGATCTTTGTCACCAAGAACGGGTATGGCGATATGGTGCTGTCGGATATGGAGGGGGCTGCTGTGGAGGCGGCCCTGGCGCCGCATGGCATTCCGGCGCATGTGGCGCGGCAGATCCGCCGGGTGGTGCTGCGGCAGGGGGCGTTGCCAGCGTGGCTGCCGACGGTAGGGGCGAAGCGCTTGGAGGTGGTGCGCCCGCTGATCCGCATTCCGCGCCTGCAGTTGGTGGAGAAGAGTGTCGCCGCGCGGGATGACTTTACCAAATATCTCTTTCGCGCGGAAGGGGCCGAGGGGTGTTTTGAGGCCGTGCGCATCCCCTTGCTGCATCGGCCGGGCGATGAGAAATACGTGGTTTGCATCAGCTCCCAAGTGGGGTGCGCCTTGGGGTGTGTCTTTTGCGCCACGGGGCGTCTGGGTTTTGTGCGCAATTTGGCCACGTGGGAGATGGTGGACCAGGTGGTACAGGTTGGCGCGGATTCGCCCCATCCGGTGAGCGGCGTGGTCTTCATGGGGATGGGGGAGCCGCTGCTGAATTACGAGGCCGTGATACGTGCGGCGCGGATCATGGCCGAGCCCTGCGGGCTAGCGATCGCGGGTAAGGCGATTACGATTTCTACGGCGGGGATCGCACCGGCCATCCGGCGCATGGCGGAGGAACGCTTGCCGTTCCGGCTGGTGGTTTCGCTGACGTCCGCGGATCCGGCGCAGCGTCAGGAACTGATGCCTGTGACGCGGCGCTACCCGCTCCCCGAATTGCTGGAGGCGTTGCGCTTCTATCATGACCGGCTACGCCGTCGGGTGACGCTGGCTTGGATCATGCTGGCCGGTGTGAATGTGGACGAACCCCATGCCCGGGCGCTGGGAGCATGGGTGGCGGGGTTGCCGGTTAAGATAGACCTGCTGGATGTGAACGATCCGACCGGCAGCTACCGGCCGCCGGATGAGGCCGAGCGCCATGCTTTCCGCGATGCGCTGCGCCAACATGTGCCCGCTCCGGTGGCCCGCCGCTACAGCGGCGGTGACGAGATCCAGGCCGCCTGCGGCATGCTGGCAGGTGGCAGGTAAGCGCCCACCCTGTCGCGTGATGTGCGTCGGGCAGGGGAGTGCCCGCCGCTACCGCGGGGCGCATCCCTGTTTCATTACAGAATTGCGTTCAGTAGGCCGGAACTCCGGTTCCGGCCATGGAATGGGCCGCAACCGGAGTTGCGGCCTACAACACTACAACGCAAAGCCAGGGGAACAGGGATGTACCCGGGGCCTAAGGCCAGAAACGTTTTTCGTGGACTTATGGCGACGGATGGCCGATAGTAAGCCCCTGATTTTTTTGGGATTGGAATGGCAGGGATGGCATGAAGACCAAGCAGAAAATTCGCAGCGTTACCGGTGGCGTCACGGCCCCCAAGGGGTTTCGCGCAGCGGGCGTGGAGGCCGGCATTAAGTATGCCAACCGCAAGGATTTTGCCTTGCTGGTGGCCGATCAGCCGGCGGTGGCCGCAGCCGTGTTCACCACCAATCAGGTAGCGGCGGCGCCGGTGCTGCTGGACCGACTGCATATTCGTGGGGGCCGGGCGCAAGCCGTAGCCATTAATAGTGGATGCGCCAATGCCTGTACCGGCAAGCTCGGCATGCAGAATGCGCTCGCCATGGCACGGGCCACGGCGGAGGCGCTGGGGATCGACGAGCAGCTAGTCCTGATCTGTTCGACCGGTGTGATCGGTGCGAACCTGCCCATTGACCGGATTGTGGCCGGCGCGCAAAAGGCGGCCCAGTGTTTGCGTCGCAACGGAGGCCCCGATGCCGCCCGGGCCATTATGACCACGGATACCGTGGACAAGCAGGCCGCCCGCAAGCTGAAAATTGACGGGCGCGAGGTGGTGATTGGTGGCATGTGCAAGGGCTCTGGCATGATCGAGCCCAATATGGCCACGATGCTCGGCTTCCTGACGACCGATGCGGCCGTGGAGCGGCGCGCCTTGCAGCAGGCGCTGCGCAGCGTGGCGGATGCGAGTTTCAATCGCGTGGTGGTGGATGGCGATCGCAGCACCAACGACACCCTGATTCTGCTGGCCAGCGGCGCGGCGGGGAACCGGGAACTGGCGCCGACGCATCCGCAGTGGCGCGAATTTTGCGAGGCGCTGTTGGCGGTGGCCACAGATCTGGCCAAGCAGATGGTGATGGACGGCGAAGGGGCCACCAAGCTGGTGACCGTGCGCGTGCAAGGGGCGCGGTCTGCCCGCGATGCGCAACAGGCGGCTCGTGCCATTGCCCGTTCGGCGCTGGTCAAGACCTCGTGGTTTGGACGGGACCCGAATTGGGGGCGCGTCATCTGTGCCGCCGGATACTCCGGCGCGGAGGTGCAGGACCAGCGCGCCCAGATCTGGTACGGCAACGTGTGCGCCTACGATTGCGGGCGCGTGGCGGATGCGGCGACCCTGCGGAAACTGAAGGCGGTCATGCAGGGACGCGCCTTTGATGTGACCGTGAACTTGAACTTAGGCAAGGGGGCGGACACCATTTATACCTGTGATTTCTCCCTGGATTATGTCAAGATCAACGCGGATTATACGACCTAGGATGCGCGTAAGCGGGAATTTGCATGCAGAAGGCCATTGAAAAAGCAGCGACATTGATTGAGGCCCTGCCGTATCTTCAGGACTTCCGGGGCGCCTTGGTGGTGGTCAAGGTCGGTGGCAGCGTCATGGAGTCGCGTGAGGCGTTGGAGCGGCTCTTGACGGATGTGGCGTTTCTTTCCACCGCCGGCATGAAGACCGTGCTGGTGCATGGGGGAGGCAAGGCTATCTCGCGGGGCATGGAGCAGAGTGGCATTGCGCCGCGGTTTGTGCAGGGGTTGCGTGTCACGTGTGAGCAGACCATGCGGGTGGTCGAGCAGGTCATCAAGCAGGAAGTCAATGCCGCGGTGGTGCGGATCCTGCAGTCGCGCAAGATCAATGCGCGTCCGCTGCATGGCGACTGGATCATTCGCGTGCGCCGCAAGCAGGGGCGGGATGCGCAGACCGGGGCAGAGCTGGATTGGGGTTTTGTCGGGGAGCCGATCTCGGTGGATACGCGGCCGGTGCTGGAGATGCTGGATGCGGGGTTGGTCCCCGTGGTGACGCCGCTGGGATCGGATGCGGACGGCCAGCTCTACAATGTGAATGCGGATTCCGCCGCCGCCGCCCTGGCCAAGGCGCTGCGTGTTCGCAAGTTGGCTTTTATTTCGGACGTGCCCGGGCTGCTGCGGGACGTCAACGATCCTGCCTCGCTGATCGCCACGTTGCGGGTTAGCGAGGTGGAACAGCTTAAGACCGAGGGTGTGGTGGGGGGCGGTATGCTCCCCAAACTGGACAGTTGTGTGGCGGCCATCCAAGCTGGCGTGGGCAAAGTCCACCTGGTGGATGGGCGGATGCCGCATTCACTGTTGCTAGAGATTTTCACGAAACAAGGAGTGGGAACGGAGATCATAGCCGATGAGTAAGAGCACAGATATAGCCGCATTGTTCGATCAGTACATCATGCACACCTATGCGCCCTCCGTGACGCTGGTGCGCGGGCATGGCTGTAAGGTCTGGGATGCCGATAAGAAAGCCTACCTTGATTTCACGGCGGGGATTGCCGTGCAGAATGTGGGGCACTGCCATCCGAAGGTCGTCAAGGCCGTCCAGGAGCAGGCGGCGGCGCTCATGCACTGTTCCAACCTGTTTTATTCACCCAATGCGGCCCTGCTGGCGCAGCGTCTGGCGAAGATGTCGCTGGGGGGGAAGAGCTTCTTCTGCAACTGCGGCGCCACGGCCAATGAAGCCATGGTGAAGCTCGCGCGCCTCTATGGGCACGACAAGGGGCGGTTTGAAGTCATCACCATGCTCAACTCCTTCCATGGTCGAACCCTGGGGATGATTGCGGCCACCGGGCAGACCAAGGTGCAGAAGGGGTTTGATCCGCTGCCGCTGGGTTTCGTGCATGCGGAGTTCAACAATCTTGAGTCCGTGAAGGCGCTGGTTAGCGGACGCACCGTGGCCGTCATGGTTGAGGCCGTGCAGGGTGAGGGCGGTGTGCTCCCCGCCACCAAGGAGTTCATGACCGGGTTGCGCGCCTTGTGCGACGCGCATGATCTGCTGTTGCTGTGCGATGAGATTCAGTGCGGTATGGGTCGTACCGGCGCCTGGTTTGGCTGGCAGAAGAGCGGCGTGAAGCCGGATGCCTTCACGCTGGCCAAGGCCGTGGCCAGTGGTGTGCCCATGGGCGTGCTGGTGGCGGGGCCGAAGTTGGCCGATGTCTTCACACCCGGCACCCATGCCAGCACCTTTGGCGGCAATCCGTTGGCTTGCGCGGCGGCCATGGCGACGCTGGATGTCATCGAAGAAGAGGGGTTGCTGCGACGCGCCGAGGAGGCCGGCAAGCTCTTGCGCGAAGGGTTGCAGGCTTTCGTGGACAAGTACGACCAGGTGGTGGAAGTCCGCGGTGAAGGTCTGATGCTGGGTCTGGTGGTGGAGGGCGCCGCCAAGGAAGTGGTCAACACGTGCCGCGAGATGGGGCTGCTCTGCTGTGTGGCCGGCGAACATGTGGTACGCTTTGTGCCGCCGCTGAATGTCAAGGACGACGAGCTCGAGGAAGGGCTTGACATGATCGGCGATGCGCTCGATCAGTTGTATGGCGGCGGCGAGGCTGAAAAGGACGACTAAGCCTGCGCCGGCGTGCTACGCTTGCTGTAGAGGAAGGCGGCGGTCTTAGGACCGCCGCCTATCTTTTTGCCCGATGGCGTGGGCTCAAACAACGCTGCGCATGGCGCCGCTGCTGGTTCCAAAAAGCAGAAGCCCCAACCCGGTCAGCCTGAACCCCGTTCGCTTGCGTCGTCACGAGGAGTCGCGGCTGTAGACATGTGATGCGGAGAAATGCCTGTCAACGGCCACCGCTCAGCGACGGCCAGACATAGAGCAGCAGGAGCATTTCGCCATTGAAGATGGCGTGCATGATAATCGGTGTCAGTAGCGAACCGGTGAGCAGCATGCCGAAGGAGAGCGCGCACCCCACCAGCAGCAGCGGCAGGATGGATGGTCCGTGGAGGTGTAGCAGGGCAAAGAGCAGGTTGGTCAGCAGCAGCGCACGCCAGATATGCCGCTGCTGCAGCAGGCTGGGGAAGAGCACGCCGCGAAAGGCGGCCTCCTCGGCCAGGGGCGCCGCGATCACGGCGAGGAAAATCAGCATGCTCCGTGTGGACGTATCTACGCGCGGATCGCGCAGCGCGTGTAGAATTTCCTGGCTGTCGGGGGTGAAGCCCAGCCAGGTGCAGAGCAGTTCGGACAGCCAGGCCAGCAGCAGCACTGGCGGCAGCATGGCCAACCCGAGTTCGATGCCGGTGCGTACGGCGGCGGGCCAGTTGTGGCGGGTGGTTCCCAGCGCGGCACCGATGCCGCCCGTGAGGCGGTGTGCGGCGAACAGCATGCCGACGCAGAGTAGCATGTAATAGCCGAGGAACGGCAGCACGCCGGCGAGATTGGCTGGGGGCGGGACGGCTGGGGTGGCGGCGGCGGGGAGGCGTGAGAGGCAGATGTTCAGGATGGGCAGCAGCAGGGCGAACAGCAGTAGGATGACGTCCGACGGGAGCCAGCGGCGGGTCTGCAGGCGGGCCGCGCCGAAGGGCAGGGTGGTGCGCAGGCAGGCGTCGTGGCGATAGCGCCACGGCAGTTGCAGGAACAGCAGCAAACCGGTCAGCAGGAGGACCGGGCCCAGCATCTGCCCGATGGTGGTGAGCAGGCCTGGGGGCAGAGGTCGCATGGCTTCGGGCGGCAAGGCGTCTCCCCGGTGGTATGCTGAGGCGGTTTGGCGGCGGACGTGGCCGCGTGACGGGTGGCCCGGCGCACGTTGCGCGTTCCTAGCGGGAACAGCCGACGGTGCGGAAGTAATCGATGGTGCGGCGCAAGCCGGCATCGAGGTCTACTTCGGGTTTCCAGCCGAGCAGTTCCGTCGCCCAGGCAATGTCGGGCTTGCGGCGTTGCGGGTCATCCGGCGGCAAGGGTTTGAAGATGATTTTGCTGCGGCTTTCCGGGATGAGGGCGAGGGTCTTCTCGGCGAGTTCGCGGATGGTGAATTCGCCGGGGTTGCCGATGTTGACCACGGGGATGGCGAACCGGCGCGGTACGAAAAAGGCATCGAGGCGTGCCTTGGGCATCGCCATCAGCGCGAGGATGCCGTTGAGCAGGTCATCCACATATTGAAAGCTGCGGGTTTGCGCGCCTTCGCCGTAGATGGTCAGGTCGTGGGGGCCAGTGCCTGCACGATGAAGTTGCTGACCACGCGGCCGTCGTGCGGGTGCATGTTGGGTCCGTAAGTGTTGAAGATCCGCACGAGGCGCACATCCACGCCGTATTCGCGGGCAAAGTCTGCGCTGATGGTTTCGGCGGCGCGCTTCCCCTCGTCATAGCAACTGCGCAACCCGATGGTGTTGACGTTCCCCCAGTAGGCTTCCGGTTGCGGGTGGCAGAGGGGGTCGCCATAGATTTCGGAGGTGGAGGTGTGGAGCACGCGCGCCTTGGTCTTGAGCGCGAGTTCCAGCACGTTGAGCATCCCCATGAACGAGGTCTTGGTGGTCTCGACCGGATGGCGTTGATAGTGGATGGGGGAGGCGGGACAGGCCAAATTGAAAATGGTGTCGAATTGCCCCCAGAACGGCTGCGTAACATCATGCAGAATGAACGTGAAGCGGGGATTTTCCAACAGATCGTAGATGTTGGCCTTGGTGCCGGTGAACAGATTGTCCATTACGGTGACTTCGTGGCCGCTCGCCAACAGGCGCCGCGCCAGATGGGAACCGATAAACCCGGCCCCGCCGGTGATCAGGCATTTTTCGCGCATCATCAGGTCGTTCCTTTTTTCCAATGTGCGTTCAGCTTGGCACACTTTCTGGCGCTTGTCGAGGTTGACTTCCGTGCGCGCGTTGTTTACACTGCTGCCTTCTTTCCTCCCCGTGGGGGATTAGCTCAGTTGGTTAGAGCACTTGCTTGACATGCAAGGGGTCACAGGTTCGAGTCCTGTATCTCCCACCAGTTTCGGTCACGGGGTTGTGGCGGCACCGCGCAGGTGGCGCTGAAGCGGTGACGGCCGCATTCCTAGGAGTCTGGCATGAGCGATTGTCCCTGTTGTAGCGGTCGTTCGTATGAACTGTGCTGCGAGCCGCTTTTGTTGGGTCAAACCCGCGCCTTAACGGCGGAAGCCGTGATGCGGGCCCGCTATACGGCATATACCCTGGCGGAGATTGATTATCTCTATCAGACCTCAGGCCCCCGCGTGCGCCGGGAGTTCGATGCGGAGAGCAGTCGCAAGTGGGCGCAGTCGGCGGAGTGGAAAGGGTTCGCGATCCGGCAGGCCGAAGGCGGCGGCGAGCAGGATGCCAGCGCCGTGATTGAATTTGTGGCGCAGTATCAGATTGATAAAACCGATTTTGAGCATCATGAGATCGCCGAGTTTGGCCGTGTGGATGGCGAATGGCGTTTCATCGACGGCAAGGTGGTCAGTCCGCCGCCGGTACGGCGAGAGGCGCCCAAGGTCGGGCGGAATGATCCCTGTACCTGTGGTAGTGGCAAGAAGTCGAAGAAGTGTTGCGGCGTGGCGGCCACGGAGCCCGCGGCCCAATAGGGGTGCCATGATACGCGCGTTTTTCTTTGATCTCGACGGCACCCTGCTCGATACCGAAGTTCTTTGGGTGCAGGCCACGCGTACCTATCTGCTGGCCCATCAGGCTGCCGTAACGCCGGCGGAGGCCATGACCCTGGTGTATGGCCGTTCCTGGCACGATATCTATCTGGATATCGAAAAGCGTTTTCCGCAGGTGGCCACAGGCATGGCACGCGTGGGTGCGGAGTTGCGGGTAGAACTGCAGCGCCTGCGGGCCGCGACCGATGTCCGCATCGTCGGGTCCGTGGCGTTGCTGGAACGCCTGGCCGCAGAGCATCCGGTGGCGATTGTCTCCGGTTCGCCGTGCGCGGATATTGCCGAGAGCATCGCGCTGATGGAGATTGGGCCGTACGTGCGCTTTTTTCTGGGTGCCGAGGATTATGCGCCGGGCAAGCCCGATCCCGCCTGCTTTCTGATGGCAGCCCGGCAGATGGGCGTACCCCCTGCGAACTGTCTGGTCTTCGAAGATTCCGCCGCCGGCGTGCGCGCGGCTAAGTCTGCCGGGATGCGTTGTGTGGCCCTGGCTCGCTCGGGCGCCCCTCCCCAGGATGTGGCCGCTGCCGACCTAGTCCTAGACGATCTGTCCACATTCCGACTGGACGCGTTCATCGCCCAGCTAGGGTGAGGGGCTGCGTGTGCGCCGGTCGGTGCCGGCAACACGGCCCGCTCAGCTCGCTCGCCACGCTGCTGGCAGGTTGGCGTAGACGGCTTGGACCACCTGTTCGATGGAGAGGGCGGTGGTGTCCAGCACCATGGCGCCATCGGCGATTTTCAGCGGGGCGGTGGCGCGTGAGCTGTCAATCCGGTCGCGGTTAAGCAGCGAGGCTAGCACGGCTTCCGGGGTTTGCGCGGCAATGCCCTTCTGGTTCTCTTCGGTATGGCGGCGGCGCGCCCGTTCCTCCGGCGCGGCATCGAGATAGAAACGCGCCGGGGTGTCCGGAAAGACCACCGAGCCGATGTCACGCCCTTCCACCACCAGATCACCAAGCTGCCGCAGGTCACGCAGCCAGTTGGTGACGCGTGTACGCACGGCGGGGGCCTTGGCCACCGGGCTGGCGTGCTGGTTAATCTCGGGGGTGCGGATGCAGTCGCCGGGTTCGACACCCTGGACGGCATAGACCACGGCCCCGTCCCGCACGCTAAACGAAACGTCTACCTGCGGCGCAAAGGCCGCGAGCGCTGCTTCGCTCTGGGTGTCGACCTGATGCTGCAGCGCCTGCCAGGTCATGATGCGGTAGAGCGCGCCGGAATCCACATGCAGGAAGCCCAGCTTGATCCCCAGGCAGCGTGCCACGGTGGATTTGCCGGAGCCGGACGGGCCGTCGATGGCAATGACTCGGTTCATGGGTTTCTCCAAGGGCCAGGCAGGGTTATTTCGCCGGGGATTCGTGGATCGGTTCGGCATCGGATGGCATTTCGCTCGGCCCCAGGACTTCCGCCACGAGATTGGGCTTGCGGCCGGCGGTTGGCGCGCTGGCGGCGGGGAGATCGGCCTGGTCCGCCTGCGTCTCCTCGCCCGCCTTGGCGCCGGTCTTGGCAGTTTTACGCGGTGCGTGCTTGCGCTCCGAGGGTTTGGTGCGTTGCAGCGTGGGGTCCATCTCGTTAAGTTCGCTCAAGTTCTTGAGCCCGAAATGATCCAGGAAGGTGGCGGTGGTGCCATAGAGGAAAGGCCGCCCCGGCAGATCGCTGCGCCCGACAATGCGCACCAGGTGCAGTTCCATGAGCGCCTTGAGAATGTGGTCCACGGTGACCCCGCGGATCCCCTCGATCTCTGACTTGGCGATGGGTTGGCGGTAGGCAATGATGGCCAGGGTTTCGAGCGCAGGGCGTGAGAGGCGGTTGGGTCGCTCCTTCCTGAGCAAGCAGCGCAACCAGCGGCCACAACAGGCCTGGGATTGGAAGCGAAAGGCGCTGCCGACCTCGACGAGTTCTACGCCCGCCTGCAGGCGAGGGAACTCCTTGGCGAGCGATTCCAGCGCTTCGCGTACGTCGCGCACGGTGGCTTCGGCAAACGTGGCGTTTTCCGGGTCTTCCGTGGCCACCTCGCGCAGGCAGTTGCGGATCTCGTCCACGGACAAGGGATGGTCGGCGCCGAATACCAGCGCGCCTACCACTTGTTGCAGGCTCGAGGCCGCTGGCAGCGGGGTTTCTTCAGTTCGTGACATGATCCGCACCCTCCATGACCGGCGGCTGGGGCAGGGGTGTCTCCGCGACGCTCTCCGCCACCGGCTGGATCGTGATTTCCAGGAAAGCTGCGTGTTGAAGGATGGTCACCCGCCGTTGTCGCAGCAACTCCAGCAGGGCCAGGAAGGTAATGATGATTTCACCGCGCGGGGAGCCGGCGTGGAAGAGCCGGGAGAAGCCGAGGGAGCCCTGGCGCCGGGAGTGGGTGAGGATATCCTCCATCTTGTCGGGCACGGACCAGCGGATGGGTTCCAGGTGGCCGAGGGGTTCAACCGGCGCCCGCTGCAGCATCTCCTGAAAAGCCGTCAGCAGATCGAACAGCCCGATGTCACCCAACATGGCGGCGGAGTCGGCTGGTTCGGCGGGCGTCTGGATTTCAAGGCCGGCGGCGAACGATTCCGCTTGCCGTTGTTCGCGCTCCTGCAGGGTCGTGGCCGCATCTTTAAATTTTTTGTATTCAATGAGCTGGCGCACGAGGTCCAGGCGGGGGTCCACCCACTCCTCTTCGGGTTCATCTTCGGTGTGGCGTTCCTCGACGGGGAGGAGCATGCGGCTTTTGATCATCATCAGCGTGGCGGCCATCACCAGAAATTCGCCCGCAATGGTAAGGTCGAGCAGCCGCATCATCTGCAGATAGGAGAGGTATTGCGCGGCGATGCGCTCGATGGGAATGTCGTAGATGTCGAGCTCGTCGCGCCGGATCAGGTAGAGCAGCAGATCCAGCGGCCCCTCGAAGACCTCGAGGGAGATCTTGTAGTCCTCGGATAAGGGTGTGGCGGGTGCGTCTTCCATGGCGATGGTTACTCGATGCCCATGGCATGGCGCGCGGCGCGCAGGGTTTTGCGCGCCTCCGCGCGGGCGCGTTCGGCGCCGTTACGCAGGACTTCCTCGATGTAGTCACTGTTCTGGGCCAGTTCGGCGCGCCGCTGACGCAGCGGGCCGAACTTGGCTTCAAAGGCGTCATGGAGCGCCTTCTTGGCGTGGCCGTAGCCAAAGTTGCCGGCGCGGTAGCGGGCCGCCAGCGCAGCGCGTTCTTCGGCGGTAGCAAAAAGCTGGTAGAGCGCGAAGATGTTGCAAGTGTCCGGATCCTTGGGCGCATCCAGCGGCTTGCAGTCGGTGACAATCCGCATGATGCGCGCCTTGGTCTCCTTGGGGTCGCCAAACAGCTCGATGGTATTGCCGTAGCTTTTGGACATTTTCTGTCCGTCGAGGCCGGGCACTACGGCCACCTCGTCGCGGATGGATGGTTCGGGGATGGTGAAGACCGGGCCAAACTGGTTGTTAAACTTGATGGCGATGTCGCGGGTAACTTCGACATGCTGTTTTTGGTCGCGGCCGACGGGCACCAGATTACTCTGGTAGATCAGGATGTCGGCGGCCATGAGCACGGGGTAGCTGAACAGCCCATGGGTGGCGGCGAGCCCCTTGGTCAGCTTGTCTTTGTAGGAGTGGCAGCGTTCTAGCAGCCCCATGGGCGTGAGGGTGGAGAGGAGCCAGGCCAGCTCCGTTACCTCCGGCACGTCGCTCTGGCGGAAGAAGATGGTCCGCCGCGGATCCAGTCCGCAAGCCAGAAAGTCCAGCGCCACGGCCAGCGTGTCCGCACGCAACTGTGTGGCGTCGCTGACGGTGGTGAGCGCGTGGTAGTTGGCGATGAAAAGAAAGGTCTCGCCCCGCTCCTGTAATTGGAGCGCGGGTTGCATCATGCCAAAGTAATTGCCCAGGTGCAGTTTGCCCGAGGGCTGAATGCCGGAAAGTATGCGCATGGAGTCTCCTGCCAAAAACCAAAAAACCGGTCCGCATCATAGCCCACCCGGCACCGCGTCACAAGTCAGGTTTCAACATCCGGTGTTGACGGCAACCGGCCGTTGCGGGTACGTTCTGCGGGGCACGGTACCGTGTGCCATTTTCCCTAGGCGGAATCATTGCGAAATCATTATGGAAGAAACGAGCAAAAAGAAGGAGCCGGTGGTGGGCTGGCATCGGCTGCTAGGTTTGGCGTGCGTGCCGTTGCTGCTCTTTGCGCTGCTGAGCCTGGTGACCTACGACTGGCGGGATATTGACTGGATGCAGTCGCCGCCGAATGTACCCCCCGCCAATCTGATCGGACAAGCGGGGGCCTGGACCGTTTTTTTTGGCTATCATCTGCTGGGGTTTGGTCTCTGGGTTATACCCCTTTGGCTGGCCGTGGTGGGCGTGTTGCTGATGTTTGACCGTGCGGCCGAAGTGTGGCGGCGGGCGGGCTGGAATCTGCTCTTTTTGTTGTCCTTTTGCGCTGTGCTGCAGTTGGCCAGTGGCTGGATGGGGAATTGGCTGGATGATAACAACTTAGGTCCCAATGCGGGTGGCGCCATCGGCAACTGGCTGATGTCCTGCACGCTGGAACAATGGTTGAGTCCGGTCGGCGGGGGGATCCTGGCGCTGGCGGTCATGCTGTTTGCCTGGGTCATGGCGATTGGTCCTGTGCGACTGCTTACCGTGGTTCGCGGGACTTGGCAGGGGTGGCAGACCTGGCGCGCGCAGCGTGCCGAAGCGGCGCAGCAGCGGCTGGCGGCGCTGGCGGAACAGGAGCAGCTGCTGGCCGAGCAGGAGGCCTCCAAGGCGGCGGAGCAGGGGTTTGCCGGCCGCAGTGCGCGGGGACGGGCGGAGCCGCCGGCGCGGCGCGAGCGCAAATCCGCAGCCGGCGAGCGGGCACCGGCCGCCGTCCAGCCAGTCGCAGAGGGTACGGATAAGACGGCGGCGGACAAGACGGAGGAGGAACGGCGCACAGAACTGCGCCGCCGCGCGGAGGAGGCGCGTGCGGCCAGTCGCCAGACCGCGGAGCTGGCCGCTAAGGAGGCCGCCGAGCGCCGTGCGGCGGAGCCGGTGGAGCGCAAGGCGGATGGCGCAGCGCGCAAGCCATCCGCGTCCACACCACCCCAGGAAGTGGTAGCGCCACCGGCCGCCTATGCCGGTTATCGCCTGCCGGATATTGCCATGCTGGATCCGATCCCGGCGGGGGAAGCGGTCCACGGCGACACAGCTGCCATGTCCAAGTTGCTGGTGGACACCCTGGCCCAGTTCAACCTGCTGGTGGAAGTCACGCATGTCGAGCCCGGCCCGGTGGTGACACGCTATGAATTGCTTCCGGCCGCCGGCATCAAGGTGGAGCGGATCGCCCAGCTGGCCAACACGCTGCAGATGGTGCTCAAGGCCACCAGTCTGCGTATCCAGGCGCCGGTGCCGGGTAAGAACGTGGTCGGTGTCGAAGTGCCGAACCCCAAGGCGCGCATGGTGACGCTACGTGAGATCCTGCAAGGGGGGGCCTGGACCACGAACAAGATGGAAATCCCGCTGGCGCTGGGGAAGGATGTGGGCGGCGCGGATATGGTCTTCGATCTCGCCAGCGCACCGCATTTACTGGTGGCCGGCGCCACCGGTTCCGGTAAGAGCGTGTGCCTGAATTCCATCCTGGCCGGATTGCTGATGTCGCGCCGGCCGGATGAGTTGCGCTTGCTGCTGGTGGATCCTAAGCGCGTGGAATTCCCCCCCTATAACAACCTGCCACATCTGCTCGTGCCGGTGGTTACCGACGCCAAGAAAGTGGCGTTTGCCCTGCGCTGGGCCATCATGGAGATGGATCGCCGCTACAAGATGCTGCAGGCCGCCAAAGTGCGCAATATTGTGAGCTTTAATACCCGTGCGGTCGCACAGCAGGTGGAACTGCCGCTGGATGGCGTGGCCGGTGCGGGCGGCGAGGCCGCGCTGCCTGCCAAACTGCCATATATTGTGGTCGTCATCGACGAAGTGGCAGACCTCATGATCACGGTGGGCCAGGAGATCGAGCAGAGCATCACGCGGCTGGCGCAGCTTTCGCGTGCCGTCGGCATCCACATGATCCTCGCCACCCAGCGACCCTCCGTGAATGTGATCACCGGCACGATCAAGGCAAACTTCCCGGGACGCATCGCTTTCCAGGTGGCGCAAAAGACTGATAGTCGCACGATCCTAGACCAGTCCGGCGCGGAAACCCTCATCGGCCGCGGCGATATGCTCTTCCTTAATCCCAAGAACGGCCGACTCATCCGCTCGCAGGGTGCCCTGGTGAACGACGGCGAGATCGTACGCCTCACGGACTTCATTCGCACCCAGGCGGGCACCTCCTTTGATGTGCTGTTGTCCAATAAGCTGGATAAGGTGGTGGAGTCCTCGGGGGATGAGGAGGAGGAGGAGTCAACCGGCAGCAACTCCGCCGCCGGTGCGGGTGGCGTCCCACCCCCCGGCGACGGCGAGGATGGCGCAGACGAGGAGTTGATCCAGCAGTCCATCCAGGTCATTCGCGACACGCGGCGCGCTTCCACCTCCTCCCTGCAACGACGGTTGCGCATCGGCTATACCCGCGCGGCGCGGGTGATGGATATTCTGGAGGAGCGTGGCATGGTCGGCCCGACCCGCGGCGCCGAGCCGCGTGAGATTCTCATTGATCTCGATGCCGAGATGCCAAACAATGTCGGCGCCATGGACTCGTCCGAGGACGCAAAGAAAGACGAACCATAGGGTTGCCAGCGGTCGTCCCGTGATTCCCGGTCGAAGCGGAACGAAGGCTGCTGGTTAGAAAATGCAGAACGGGGGAGAGCATGTCACTCGGAGAGACCTTTCGGCTTGCACGCGAAAATAGAGGGTTGACGATCTCGCAGGTAGCCGAAGCCACGCGCATGATGTCCCAAATCGTTGAGGATCTGGAACGGGAAGATTTCCGGCGGATTGCGGCACCGATTTACGGGCGCGGCTTTATTAAGCTCTATGCGGAATATCTGGCGCTGGATGCCGAGCCGCTGATCCGGGAGTTCGTGGAGATCTATACGGGATCACGCGCCCCCCAGGTGACGCGACGGACGGAAGCGTCTGCGCCGCTGGCGGAACCGCCGTGCGTGGCGGCGGCGTGCCCGCCACCTGAAGCTTCCCCGGAATTGGCGTCGGAGGCGCCGCCCGCAACGCCCACCGCGCCGCACGTGCTGGTCAGTGCCATGCCGAGCGGCGAGCCGGATCTATTCTCCATAGCCGCCGTACGCTCCGAGGCGGTGCGTTCCGTGGCGGATCCCACCCAGGCTGGCGACACGGTGCCGCCGCGGGTACGTCCAGCGACCGGTGCTACCGCGGGCAAGCCGATGCCGGCTAAATTCCGGCCACCCGGCACGGTGGATGCAACGCCGTTCTGGGGCGCCGACCTACTCCGCTGGCGTCCTACGCGTGGCCAGGTAATGGTCGGCGGTGGCGTGGCCCTGCTGGTGGTGCTGCTGCTGCTGGGGGTACGTGGTTGCAAAAAACGTCCGCCCTCGCCCCGCGCAGCCCGGCCACCTATAGCCGTGGAACGCGTGCTGCCGCCGGCCGCACCGTATTTTGACTAACCGCTAGTAGTGCGACGCGCCTATGACACCCCCTCCGCTTTCCATTGGCTTCATCAGTCTCGGTTGCGCCAAAAACCTTGTGGATTCACAGGTCATGGCGGGTGTGCTCCTCGCTGAGAAGCTGCAATTGGCCCCTTCGCCGGAAGAGGCGGACATCATCCTGATCAATACCTGCGCGTTCATCGAAGACGCCCGCAGCGAAGCCGCCGAAGCCATCCTGCGGGCCTGCCGCCATAAGGCTGCGGGGGGCTGTCGGGCCGTGATTGTGGCCGGCTGCCTGCCGCAGCGCTATCGTGACCGTGTGGCACAGACCTTCCCCGATGTGGATGCCTTCGTAGGGGTGGATGAATTGGACCAGATCGCTGCCATTGCACGGCAGGTGGCCGCCGGCCGCCGCCGCGAGGTCGGCGGCGACGGGCAGGCGCCCACGCGGCTCTTTGCCTCGCCGTACCCGGGGTTGCGTTTTAGCGGCGGCCCCTTTGCCTATCTCAAGGTGGCCGAAGGGTGCAACCACACGTGTGCCTTTTGCGCCATCCCCGGCATTCGCGGCCGCTACCGCTCGCGCCCCCAGGTGGAGTTGCTGACCGAGGCCACCGCGCTGGTAGCTTCCGGCGTGCGCGAAATAAACCTGATCTCGCAGGACACGACGAGTTATGGCCGCGACCGACGGTCGTCCAACGCGGGTGTGACGCTTTCCGCGCTGCTGCGTACGCTGGATGCGTTGGACGGTACGTTCTGGCTCCGGGTGCTGTACGGCTATCCTTCACGCGTCACGGATGAATTGTTAGCGGTAATGGCCGCCGCACGGCATGTCTGCGCCTATTTGGATCTCCCTATTCAGCACAGTCACCCGGAGGTGCTGCGGGGCATGCTGCGGGCGGATGCGGTACGCGCCGTGGCGGATTTGCCGCAACGCTTGCGCCGCGCCGTGCCAGGGATGGTGCTGCGTACCACCTGCCTCGTGGGGTTCCCCGGCGAGACCGAGGCGCATTTCCAGCATCTGCTGGACTATGTCGCGGACGCCAAGTTCGATCATCTGGGGGTTTTCGCCTTTTCGCCGGAGGAGGGGACGGCGGCATTCGGACGCGCGGATACACCGCCGGCTGAGGTCGCGGCGGAACGCCGTGACCGCTTGCTGCGTCTGCAACGGCAGGTGGTGGATGCACGGCGCCGGGCGCTAGTGGGGACCCGTGCCGAGGCGCTGCTGCTCCAGCCGCTGCGCGGCGATGGACGCAAAGGACCGGGCGATGTCATCTGGCTGGCGCGTCTCGCGCGCCAGGCACCAGAGGTGGATGGCGTTACGCATGTCAAAGGCGTGCCAGACAACGCGAAGCCGGGACAATTCATCCCAGTGCGCTTGACTGGCGGACGCGGCTATGACCTGGCGGCAGATGCGGTTGCGTAGCGCGAATAGGTGGCATCGGTTGGGCGAGCGATGGGTGAGTGCGAGTGAGTGAGTGGGTGTGTGAGTGAGTGGGTGTGTGTGTTGGTGAGTGTGTGTGGTCGGTGGTAATCGAAAAGGGTGGTGTGGGTATGGATAGGGGTACGGCGGAGTTTCTTTTTTTTGTGGTCGCGATTGCACTCTTGCTGGCTTTGGTCGTAGTGCCAATTATCGCGCTGGTTCAAATCTTCAAGTTGCGCAGCGAGCTGGCACGCCAGGCCTCCTTACTGGAGCGGCTGCTGACGCGGCGTGAAGCGCCGCCGGTTTCCTTGCCGGTGATTGCGGCCGCACCCCCGTCACTGAGCACACCCACGCCCGCCCCCGCCACTACATTGGCACCTGCCCCCGCCACCACGCCGGCGGCGCTGTCGGCGGCGCTGCGCAGGCCCACGCCCCCGCTGATTCGCCCGGTTCAGGCGCCGGTACCGTGGCCGGCCGTGCCATCCCTGCCGTCGCCCCTGCCGGTAGAACCGAACGAAATGCAAGCCAAGGCCGAGGCGGCCCTGAAGAAGATCTGGAACTGGATTGTGATCGGCGATGAATTCCGCCGGCCGGGCATGTCGTGGGAGTATGCCATGGCGACGAACTGGCTTTTGCGCGGTGGCATCCTGGTGTTGGTGGTCGGCGTTGGGTTATTCCTGAAGTATTCCATTGATCACGGCTTGCTGGGGCCGCAGGCTCGTGTGGCGCTCAGCATCCTGGCAGGCGTGGCGATGCTGGTGGGTGGTGTCCGTCTGGTC
>CAIOST010000044.1 GCA_903861045.1 uncultured bacterium
TAGGTGTTAGGTGTTAGGTGCTTGGTGGTAGGGAGAAAGGTGGCAGGTGTTCAGGTTCAGGGACGCTTGTTTCTTGGCTTTGGACGGTCATTCTGACACCTAACACCTAACACCTAGCACCTGACACCTGACACCTGACCCCGCTCTCCTCACGGCACGGGGATTGTGGCCAGGATTTGGTCGATGATCTTTTCGCTGGTGACCTCCTCCGCCTCGGCCTCATAGGTCAGGATCAGGCGGTGGCGCAGCACGTCGTGGGCGATTTCCTTGACGTCCTGCGGCGTGGCATAGGCGCGGCCGTGGAGCATGGCATTGGCGCGCGCCGCTAGGTTGAGATAGAGCGTGGCACGGGGCGAGGCGCCGATTTCAATCTGGTTGGCCAGCGCCGGGAGCTGAAACGATTTGGGGTCGCGCGTGGCGAACACGAGGTCGAGGATGTATTCGCCAACCTTTTCGTCACAGTAAATCTGGTCCATGACCTGGCGTAGCCCTTCGACATCGGCCCGCGTGAGCACCGGCGAAATTTCAATGTTCTGGCGGTTGGCGAAGCGGGTCATGATGCGCCGTTCGTCATCACGCGACGGGTGCTTGATGATGCACTTCAACATGAAGCGGTCCACCTGCGCTTCCGGCAGCGGGTAGGTCCCTTCCTGTTCGATGGGGTTCTGGGTGGCGAGCACCAGGAACGGCGCGGGCAGGGGGTAGGTGTGGTCGCCGAGGGTGACCTGGTGTTCCTGCATGGCTTCCAGCAAAGCGCTCTGCACCTTGGCGGGCGCGCGGTTAATCTCGTCGGCCAGGAGCAGGTTGGTAAAGACCGGCCCCTGCTTGGGCGCGAAGGTCCCCTCCTTGGGGTTGTAGATCATTGTGCCGATCACGTCGGCGGGCAGCAGGTCCGGCGTGAAGGAGATGCGGCGGAAGGTGAGCCCCAGCGCCTGCGCCAGCGTGCGCACGGCCGTTGTTTTGGCCAGGCCAGGCACACCTTCCAGCAGGACGTGCCCGCCGGTGAGCAAGGCGATCAGCAACCGGTCCAGTAGGCGCTCCTGGCCGACGATGACCTTGTTGACTTCCTGCCGCAGGCGTTCCAGGGTCTTGGCCTGATCGGCTATCTGACGGGTCGTGTTCTGGATGTCCATGTTGACTCCTGTGACGGTCTTGGCGCGTGAAGGTTGTAATTACGGTGCCGCCGGTGTCTGGGCGGAAGCGCTGTCATTGGTGGTAACGACCTTGGGCTTAACCAGATCGGCGCGGGTAAGCGTCATGTTGGCAGCCGTGGCGGTGGACACCAGATAGGTCCAATTGCCAAACTTCTGGTTCAGTTCCGCCTGGCGGGTGTCATACTCCGCCTTGGCGGTGGCGTTGGTGCCGGGCGGCGCGAGGACGGCTTCCAAGCGCAGGTAGCGGTCACCGCTAGCGGCGGCGCCACCGATGCGGGCGGTATAGCTGTCGCCACCTTTGGTGGTGACGCGGTAGGTGCTGGCCGTGGTCAGGCCAGTTTGCACGGGCGTGAGCTTCGGATCAGCCACGTCGTTGAATCGCAGGTAGCTGAAGACGGATTCCACGTCGTAGGCTTTGCTGGAATCGAGCTCCTCATGGGGGGCGAGCCCCTGCACCTGCAGGGCACTGCCTTCGCGGGTGAGGGTGAGGCTGCCGGCCGGGCTGGCGAGTTCAATGTTCTGTATGTCGCTGGACGTTACTTTCAGCAGTTCACTATCGGCCCAGTCGCGTGCTTCGCCGTCGAACGTCTCGAGGCCATCCTTGACTAGATAGACCTGGTTGTTGCCGGCCACGGCCACATGGCGCCCTTGCGACGGGCGGGGCGGGCGGCGGTCGTCGCCCATGCGCATGGCAGCAGCGGGGCTCAGGCGCAGGGTGGCCAGCGGTTTGCCGGACGGGCCTTGCAGGTCTACCAGCGTGGCGTTGGTGTCTATGTTTACGCCGCGCGCGACCTCGCCAATCTTCAGCCCGCTCAGGGTGAGCAGGGCGGTTTGCAGCTTGCTCACGTCCGCCGGATAGTTGAAGAGGTTGGCCACGACCCAGCCGGAATCCTCGCGCACCAGCGCAATGGGCACGCCTTGGCGGGCAATCTCCACGCGGGCGACGGCTTGGAGCTCGAGCGCGGGGAGCAGTTTCCGTCCGATGACACTCGGCGGTGCAGCGCGCTGCTGGCGGGCGGAGCACATGGCTAGCACCACCAGGGTGGCGGCAACAATAACGAGAAGGAGCAGTTTTCCTGGTTTCATGGTTTTCTCTCTGCTGGCAGGGGGGTGAGTTTCAGGCTGACAGTTATGACAAGCGTTTGCGGCGCGACACGGTCCGCATGATGCCGAACACAATCAGTAGCACAGGCATGACCGCGATGTTGACGGACTTGACGACGACGCCCAAGGTCTCCTTGTCGCGATTGAGATCCTTACGCACTTCTTTCAACTGCCGGTTAACCTGCGATTCCGTGACGCGGAATTGTTCGATTTCGGCCTGCTGGTCGCGGGAGAGGAGCAGCTTTTGTGCCCCCTTCTTCTGTGCCTGCAGCGCCTGAATCTTGGCACGTGTGCCTTCCAACACCTTGGAGAGCTCATCTTCCTTGCTCTGCCAGGCGCGCATGGCCTTTAGGTCCAGTTCGTCCACATGGCGGAAGGGGCGCTTGAGGGAGCCGCGGGCGCGCAGGTTAAGTAGCTCTTCCCGGCCGGTCAACTGCTCGACGGCATTCAGAAAGAACGCGAGGTTGTCGTTGAGGGGCTGGTAGGATTGCATGCCAAACCCCATGGAGACGGCGCGTACGCAATTCTCATCGGCCAGGAAATCCGTGTCGGCAATGATCAGTACGGCGCTGTTGCCATTGATGAGCTGATTCGCCGCGCCGTTGGAATGGGTGTTGTCCACCCCCTGCGGGAAGGCGGTCTGGAACGTCCCTTTCAGGCGCGCGGCCAGCACATGCGGCTGGTTGTCCGGACGGAATTGCGTACGAATCGAGGCAACCGAGGCGAACTGGGCGCCCATGGCATCAATGGGGCCGGAGTCTTTCTCGGAGGAGCTGAGCAGCGGCGTGAATACCAGCTTGCCCGCCGTGCGATCGACCAGCGAGCCGGCAAATGGGAGCATGAGCTGGCTGAGCGGTGCGACGAGCAGATCGTTACGGTTCATCCGGTCGCGTTTGAGCCAGAGGAAGGTCGGACTCTCCACGACGCGTCCCTGGCTGGAGAGCGTGGTGACGGCACCAAGATCCGCGATGACCTTGGTGGTGTCGAAGCCGACCCCCCAGGCATCGAACAGCTTGCCTAGCGTGGAAGGAGTTGTGCCCCCCATCATACGCATCATGGGGTTGCCGCCGCTGCGGGCATCCATGCTGCTCAGCGGGTCCACGCAGGCGATCAGGCGGCCACCGCGCAGCACGAACTGGTCGATCGCAAAGAGCGCCTTATCGCTCAGTTCCTTCGGGTGCATCACGATTAGCAGCGTGATTTCGGCATCGATTCGCTCGGTTTCCGGCGGAACCGTGCGCAATTCGTAGTCCTCCTTCAACATTTTGCAGACCATCCACCCTTCGTCGCGCGGTTGCTGCATCATCATTGCCATCTGGTTCATGGGGGCACCCATGATGGGCAGGGAGCTTAAGACCCCGATCACGGGCTTCTGGGGGTAGAGCACCCGGCTGACGAGGCGGGTGAGCGTGTATTCCAGTTTAGCATCGTCAATGCCAGAAAAGGACGGGATGCACTGCTGCTCGCTGCCGCATTTGGCCACCAGGCCAAAATAGGCGGGCGGCGCAAAGGGATTAACGGTTTGCGGCTCGAGCCCTTCGTTTTGCGCCCATTCCTCAGCATCCGAGTCAGCGGTGGGGGCATAGCGCTCGAGGATAATGCGGCCACGCCCAGCCAGCCGGTATTCCTGCAGCAGGTCTTCCACATGCCTGGCATAGTTCTTCATGTCTATCGGGATGTCGGCGGAACTGCTGAAGTAGTATTTCAGAACGACTTCGCGATCCAGCTTTTCCAGGATCTTGCGCGTGCCGTCCGACAGTGAGAATTGCCGGTCGCTGGTCAGATCCATGCGGATGCGTGCGTTAGAGAGGATGAACGTGACGGCAATGACAATGACGGCCAGCAGGGCAATGCCGGTGATGCCGGTGCCGATTTTGCTGGCGATGCCTTGGGGTGTTTTCATGCGGGAGACCTCCAGATTGGGTGGGGTTAGGCTGCCTTGCGGCTGTTCAACACGACGTGGGTGGTGGTGAGCGCCAACATGATGACGCCGCCATAGTAAGCCAGATCCGTCAGGTCAATGACGCCGCGCCGCAGTGCTTCGAAGTGGCGCAGGAAGCTGCACTGCGCCACGAAATCGGCCAGCGCCGGGAACCAACCGGAGAAGAGGCGCACCAGCGGATCGAAGCCGGCGAGGTTGAAGACCAGACAGACGCAGAGTGCCAGCACAAAGCCAACCACCTGGCTGCGGGTGATAGCCGAGGTCAGCGTGCCCACGGCCACGCAGGCGCCTGCCAGCAGGAATGAGCCCAGGTAGCCGGCAAAGGTCACGCCCAAGTCCAGATCACCACCCAGTACGAAGATCGTGGTGGGGATGATCGGGAAGGTCAGCGCCAGTGCGATGCCGATGAAGGCCCAGGCCGCTAGGAATTTACCGGCTATGGCCTGCCCCAGGGTCACGGGGAGCGTCAGCAGCAGTTCGATGGTGCCGGTACGCCGCTCTTCGGCCCAGAGCCCCATGGTGACGGCCGGCACTAGCAGTAGATAGACCCACGGATGCCAGAGGAAGAAGACCATCAAGTCGGCTTGGCGCCCCTCGTAATACTGACCGAAGAGGAACGTCAGCACATTCACCAGCAGCAGGAACGCCACGAGGAAGACGTAGGCCACGGGGGAGTTGAAGTAGTTACGAAACTCGCGGCGAAAAATGGTGCCCGTTACACTGGGTTTAGACATGGTCTACGCCCTCCTCAGTCATGGTTAGCTTGCGGAAGACTTCTTCCAGTCGGCCGTTGGGATCGCGGGCCCGCAGTTCGGCCGGCGTGCCGTTGGCCACGATTCGGCCACGCGCGATGATGATGGCGCGCGTGCAGACGGCATCGACTTCTTCCAGGATATGCGTGGAGATGATGATGGCTTTTTCGGCAGCCATGTCGCGGATCATCTGCCGCACGACGAATTTCTGGTTAGGATCCAAGCCGTCGGTGGGCTCATCCATCACCAGCACAGGCGGATCGTGCAGAATGGCCTGCGCAAAGCAGGTGCGCTGCCGATACCCCTTGGAGAGTGTCTCGACCGCCTGGTGGCGCACACCATCGAGCCGGCTTTTCTGAATGGCGTTTTCCACGCGCTCGCGGGCGGCGGCCCCGCCAAAGCCGCGGATCTCGGCAATGAAAGTGAGAAATTCTGTCACGGTCATGGTGTGATAACTTGGCGCATTCTCGGGCAAATAGCCGATACAGCGCTTGGCCGCGACCGGATCGCTCTGGATATCATGCCCGCAGACGGTTGCGGTGCCGCCGGAGGGCGGCAGAAAGCCGGTGATCATCCGCATGGTGGTGCTCTTGCCGGCGCCATTCGGCCCCAGGAATCCCAACACTTCACCTTTATTAACGGTGAAAGAGACCCCGTTAACGGCGTGGATGGGGCCGAAACTCTTTTTGAGCTCGCTGACTGTCAGCATGCTTGTCCCCTCATGTCTGCGGTTGGCACGCGCCGGAGGTCAAGGCCGCCGTGGCGTGCGAGTGAAACGTTACGTGCAAAGCGCCGTCGCCACGCTCGTACCCGTGGCCGCACGACGCGTTGAACAATAGCAAAAAGTGTGCCAGTAGGTGAAGGTGTTTGTGGTGCCGGGCATTGGGGGGCGATTTAATAGGGCAGCGCGTGTTCCTTGATCTTGCGCTGGATCGTGCGGCGGGAAAGACCCAGGCGCTCGGCTGTCAGGGTCCGGTTCCCCTGCGCGCGGCGGAGGGATTGTTCCAGCACATTCTTCTCTATGTCAGCCAACGTCATGTTTTCGGGCACCTGAAACTCCTGGCCGCCAGTGGCAGCCGCACGCCCGGCACTGCTGCTGGGCAGGTTCAGCATGTCGGCCGTCAGGGTGTCGCCGCTGGCGAGCAGCACCGCAGATTCGATGACATTGCGCAGTTGCCGGATATTGCCGGGCCAGTCATAGGCCAGCAACCGGTCATAGCAAGCCGGTTCGAGCCGGATGATGGGGCGCTGATGCTCAGCCTTGGCCTTGGCAAAGAACCGTTCGGCCAGGGGGCGGATATCTTCGCGCCGACGACGCAGCGGTGGCAGCGTGATGGTGACAACATTGATCCGGTAGAGCAGGTCCTCGCGGAACTTCTGCTCCGCGGCCAGTTCCGGCAGATCCTTGTTGGTGGCTGAAACCAGGCGGACATTAACCTGGAACGGCTGTTGCCCGCCAATGCGGCGGATTTCGCGTTCCTCGATGGCGCGCAGCAGTTTTACCTGCACCGCCGGGGGGGCGTCGCCAATCTCATCCAAGAAGAGCGTGCCGCCCTCTGCGCGCTCGAAGGCACCCTTGTGTTGCGCGAAGGCCCCCGTGAAGGCCCCTTTTTCATGCCCGAATAGCTCGGATTCGAGCAGCGATTCGGCGAAGGCGCCGCAGTTGACCGCGACAAACGGGCCGGCCGCACGGCGACTGTCTACGTGCAGGGCGCGTGCCACCAATTCTTTGCCGGTGCCGCTTTCGCCCTGGATGAGCACGGTGGCGGTGGTGTCGGCCAGCGCTTCGATCTGGCGCAGAATGGCCTGCATGGCGGGTGATTCAGCCGTCATGGCGGTGGCGGAGAAGCGTGTGCGGACCGAGGCAGCGAGTTGGTCCACCTGCCGCCGTAGCCGACTGGTCTCCGCCGCCCGCTGCAGTTTGGTTTGCAGATCGTCGAGATCCAGCGGCTTGGTGATGTAGTCGTACGCGCCGCTGCGCATGGCCTTGACGCTGGAATCCACCGAGCCATAGGCGGTCATCAGCAGCACCGGTACTTCGCGGTCCAGGCGCTGGACACGTGTCAGGACTTCAATGCCATCAATATCCGGCAGGATAAGATCGGTCAGCACGACGTCAGGCGTGCGTTCGCGAAAACGTTCAAGGCCGTCGCGGCCGGTGGTGGCCAGGGTTACGGTAAAACCGGCGTCCGCCGCCACGTCACATACGGAGCGTGCGCCGTCGGGGTCGTCTTCTACGATGAGAATGGTTGGTTTCATAGGGGGCTCGGCGGTGCTTGGGGTCATGGTTTGGATGCGGTGGGGTAGAGGGGGTCCTTGGGTGACTGGGCCACGGGTAAGGTGATGCGGATGAGGGTGCCGCCGCCGGTGCGTGGCAGGGCGACAATCTCGCCGCCGCATTTGCGGATCGCGGTGCGCGCGAGGAAGAGACCCAGCCCGGTGCCGCCGGGGCGGGTGGTGACAAACATCTCAAAAATGCGGCGGCGCTCCGCGGTCGGAATGCCCGGTCCGCGATCCAGTACATCCAGTTCCACTTGGTCGTTATGGCGCTGATACTGTAGTTCAATCTGGCTGTGGGGCGGGGAGAATTGCAGCGCGTTCAACAGCACATTCAGCAGGGCGCGGCGCAGGGCAAAGGGCGAGGCCTGCACGCGGGGCGGTGGCACCGTCCAGCCGATGACTGGCACGACCACGGCCTGTTCGCAGCGCGGTGTCAGCGTCTCTAGGCATTCGCGTACGCACTCCGTCAGATCCACCGCTTCTTGACGCTCCTCAACGGGGCGTGCAAGGTAGAGAAACTCCTGGAAGACTTTGTCCATGCGCCCGACCGTGCGGTTGATGCGGGTAGCCAGATCCGCCAAGCGCTCAGGGCGCGCCCCCTCGGGACGGTTGACCTCGCGCTCCAGCATCTGCGCGTCCAGTCGGACCGATGACATGGGGTTACGGAAATCGTGCACAATGCCGTTGGCCAACATGCCGGAGAAGGCCAGATGCTCCTCTTGCTGGCGCTGCTCCGCCCAGCGGCGATCGCGTCCGACCAGCCAGATCAGCAGCAAAAGGCAGACGCCAAACGCTGCGGAGACGGTCAGTACCGACAGGCGAAATAGTGACGTAATTGCTTGTGCCGCAGCACGTTCCTCTTTGTCAACGGCCGTTTTGCGTAAGCCGACCTCAATCTCCATTTGTCCACCGTGGTCCTGTAGCTGGACTTCCCGCCGGAACACCATAACTGGCACCTCGGTGCCGCCAAGTTCCAGCACTTGATGTCCGACACTGGCGTGAATCGTGCCACGCTTGTGGCGGGTGGCATTGGTTGGGTCGGCAGGGGTTGTGAACGGCTTGGCCTGCCGGTTGATGATGGTGAGACCGTTATGGGAAAGCGATACGAACTGCAGGTCGCGTTGTGCGGCATGGAGTCCATCCACCAATTGATAATACATCTGCCACTGCTCTGGCGTTAGCGGGGTGGGGCAGAAGGGGCTGATTTCCGTTAGGTAGTCAGCGATCTTCTCGCCCTGTTCCAGCACGGTGCGCGTGGCCATGGTGTGGACGGCCCGGTCGTGCATGCGTTTGAGATACCAGAGTGCCAGCCCGGCCACCGCAGCGGCTAACAACAATACCAGCGCCGCCCGCACGAGGAGCGGCAGGTGTGGTTTTCTGTGGGTGGAACCATGCATAGGCAGGTAGGGGTTCATGCTCAGGTGCTTTGCTATAGCAGAGGTTGTGCCGATCGCTAATTCCATAGATAAACAAGGTTAAGGTCAAGCCAAATGCGACAAGATGTCGCGGCTGAACGACAAATTGTCGCGTCTCCTGTGGCAGCGGCCACTGATCGTTAATGACATGGTCTTTTCCTGAAGGCATGGTTCTGCGGACTACCCGCCGGGCGGAAGCTAGCCACAAAAAAGCACAAAAGACACAAAACAGCCTGATTTTTGTGGTTTATGCGCCTTTTGTGGCCACTTTGAATTGTCTGCGGCGATCCTGCCCCTGTCCAAACCCCCAGCCAACCACCTGCCGGCATAGGTCATGGCTGTTTGGCGCAGTTTCTGCTACCGAAAGGTGGCTCGGACGTGGAGAGAAATGCGTTATGTACGATCGCGACAAGCGATTATTGGTATTTGTAAACGTGCTGCTACTGGTGCTGGTGGCCGTCTTGCTAGGCTTGCTAGGGTGGCGTTCGTGGCGGGCGCAGGAGGCGCGGCCATTGACGGGCGCGCTGCTGGTGCATCGGTTGATGGTGGAGTGCGCATCTGCGGAGCCGGTGGTGATGCGGGAGGTGGCGGTCGGTCGGGTGGGCGTGCGAAGCGTCTCGTTCGCCCAGTCGGCAAGGGTGTCGAATGTCCGTGAAGGATGGGCCATCCGCGGGGTGGAGCCCCAGGAATGGGCCCGCCTGCCCGCTTCGCCCGGCATGGATATGGCGGAATCTGCCGATGGCTATCTGCTGACGTTTAGCCTGCCTGGCGTGCGGGATGATGATATCCGGCTCACGATGACCGGGCGCGTGATGGCGGTCCAAGCCAGGTTGCGTGATGAGCAGGGGCATCAGGTCGGGGGGATGGAACGGCGTGTGCTCCTGCCGCATACCCCCGGTGATACCGCGTTGTTTACCGCCCGCTACACCAACGGTATCTTGCGTGTCTGCGTGGCAAAGTAATGACCGTTTCACCTGCCGACGGGTGCCGAGCGTAAGGCCTGCAAGAGGGCCAGCATGTCCGCATGCGGCGGGCGTTCGAAGGAGAGCTGTGTGCCCTGCATGGGGTGGGCGAAGGCTAGGCGGGTGGCGTGCAGCATGGGGCGCGTGGGGAGCAGCGGGAGGTTGCGGTCACGGCGCGTGCCGCCATACAGCGGGTCACCGACGATGGGCGTGCCGAGGTGCGCCAGGTGGACGCGAATCTGGTGGGTGCGGCCGGTTTCGATGCGGGCGCGTATCAGCGTGGCCACCTGGAACTTCTCTTCAATCTGGTAATGTGTCGTGGCAATTTTTCCATGTACCGGCACGACGGCCATGCGTTTGCGGTTGGCAGGGTCGCGGCCGATCCGGGTGGTGAGTGTGCCGGCGGTCTGCCGTGGCGTACCATGTACGATGGCGAGGTATTCCTTACGGATTTGATGGGACTGAAAGGCGTGGACGAGGCCGGCCATGGCCGCATCATGCTTGGCGACTACCAGCAGTCCGGTGGTATCCTTGTCGAGGCGATGTACAATGCCCGGGCGTTCGACCCCGCCGATGCCGGCGAGATCATCGCAGTGATGGAGCAGGGCATTGACCAGGGTGCCGGTGGCATGGCCGGGGGCGGGGTGCACGACCAGGTCGGCCGGTTTGTCGAGTACGACAAGATCGGCATCTTCGTACACGATGTCCAGTGGGCGGTCCTCGGGTTGCGGCGTGGCCGGTGTGGGCGGCGGGATCACGACCGTGATGACCTGGCCGGTGCGGGTCATTTCGCTAGGGCGGAGGGTGGCCCCGTCGCGCGTGATCTGTCCGGTGCGTAGCAGCGCCTGGACCCGGGCGCGGGAGCATCCGGGGAGCACGGTGGCCAGCCAGACGTCGAGCCGCTGGCCAGCCTCGGCGGCGGTCACGGTGTGCGTAAGCCCGGTATGGGCAGATGGTTCCGTTGTGGCAGGTAGTTCGTTCATGATGGGATGGCCGGGGGGGGGAGGGGCATGGTCGGGTGGCGTTGCCGCCAGCACAGCAGCATGACGCCTGCGGCAAACAGAATGAGACTAATGAATTGGCCGATTGTAAAGAAACCGACCTGCAGACGCGGGTCGCCACGCAGCGGTTCTAGGAAGAACCGGATCAGCGCATACCCCAGGAAATAGAGGGCGGTGACTATGCCGTGCTGACTGGCGTTGCGTCGGTAGACGTGGTAGAGCAGGAGGAAGAGCAAGAAGTTGGCGCCGGCCTCAAACAACTGGGTGGGGAGTACCGGCAGGCTACGAACGGCGTCGGCCGTAATCTGATGTTGGTCGAGTTGCTGGAACCAGGGGGGGTGTGCGGCGGGTAGCTGATCGCCAGCGCATGCGACGAAATGCGCCCGTGGCAGCAGCCGTTCAGGAAACAGCCCATGCGACCAAAGGCGTGGCCGAGCGGCAGGACTGCCAGCAGCAAGTCGGAGAGCGCCAAAAACGGTTCGTGACGTTGCCGTACGAACAGGAACAGGGCCAGCGCGGCCCCGGCCACCCCGCCGTAGAACATGAGACCGCCCTGATCGACTCGCAGAATGTCAGCGTAACAGTTGGCGAACTCTGCCGACCAATGTTCGGCAACATAGGCTAGGCGCGCGCCGATCACGCCCGCCAGCATCATCCAGACTACCAGATTGGAGAGATAGTCCAGGTTGCGGTGGGTACCGCGCGCCAGTCGGAAGGCGGCATAGCCGGCGCAGAGAAAGCCGGTAGCCATCATCAGGCCAAAAGCTCGGATCGTGATGGGGCCAAGTTCAAACAGGGTGGAAGGCATGGGGTCCTTGCGATTGTTGTTTTTTTAATTCGACAGCAGGGGGGTATGCGAATTACTTTATATTGTCTGATCTACCTGGAGACCACAAGGATGATGTGCGCATGAGCGACGCACGCGATTTGCAGATTATAACCGACCCGATGCCAGTTTTTCCCTGCGTGACTTGCGGCGCGAAATTGGATCTGGCCGGGCGGGAGCCTTTTACCCCTGTACGGTGTCCGGCGTGCCGTTCGGAAATGCAAGTTCCCGCGCGCATGGGTGGCTTTTTGTTGGTGGAGTTGCTGGGTGCCGGCGGGATGGGCAGCGCCTATCGCGCACGGGACGAGGCGCTCAATCGCGATGTAGCCATCAAGATCATGCGCAAGAGCTTCGGCGATGACCCCAAGTTCGTGGAAACATTCCGGCGCGAGGCGCAATCGGCCGCCCGGTTGAATCACCCGAATGTCGTGCAGATCTACTCCTTTGGCGAGTTCAAAGGGCAACCATTTATTGTGATGGAGTTGGTAACCGGCGGGAGCTTGGACCGCCAGATGACCGGCGGGGAACCGCTGGATCCGCCGTTGGTGATGCGGATTGGTTTGGAGATCGCGTCGGCCCTGCAGTCCGGCTATCAGGTGCAGTTGATTCATGGTGACATCAAGCCGGAAAACATCTTGTTGGATGAAAAGGGCGCAGGCAAGCTGGTTGATTTCGGTATTGCGCAACTAGCCGGTTGCCAGTCCCAGGAAGTCTGGGGTACGCCGTATTATATTGCGCCGGAAAAAGTTAGACGGCAGCGGGCTGACTGCCGGGCCGATATTTACAGTCTGGGCGGGACCTTATACCACGCCTTGGTCGGTAAGCCACCTTTTGATGGTGCCGATGCAACGGCCGTAGTGAAAGCGCGCTTTTTGGGGCCCGCGCAACCGCTGAGCGAGTTGCGTGCGGATCTGGATCCGGAAATCGAGACAATTATTGATCGCATGCTGCAGTTGGAGCCGTCTATGCGGTATCCGACTTATGAGTCGTTACTGGGGGATCTGCGCCATTTTTTGGATCGTGCCGGGCCTGGATTTTTGACGGGCAAGAAGATGGTATTGAAGAAGAAGGGACAGTCTTCGACCGCGACGAATATCCCCGTGACGGGGAAGATGGCCGCCGTGGTGGCTCCGACCACGGCTTCGTCAGGGGGGGCTAGCCCAGCCAAATCTACGCCCAAATTTGTGATCAAGAAGGCCGGCGTGTCGTTGAGTTTGGGGCCGACCAAAGGGGGGGGGACGGGCGCAGGCGCTGCGAAAGCCACAGCCGCGGGAGTGGCACCGGCCAAGACGGGGGTGCCGGTTGGGGTGGTGGTCTTGCTGGTCGTATTCTGTCTGCTGCTGACGACTGGCATTGGTGCTGGCATCTGGTTCCTAGCCAAGCGCAATGCCGTCGGGCCGGTGGGTGGCGCGGTGCCACCACCCCCGGTTGCCGGGGCCACCGGTTCCAAGGAGTTGGATGGCGCCAAACAGCAACTACAAGGGCATTTGGCCTTGGCGCATACCGTACGTACAAACCTGCAGGCGTGGGCCGCCTCGGCGGAGCGGTTGTGCAGTGCGGCCAATGCGGCGGTGACGAATGTGCTGGGTGCGGAGCAGTACGAGATCATGATCCCGCTGCGTCCGCCGTCGCCTGCCAGCGGGAAGCCGGTGTCTGCCACGACGGGTACATCGGTTGGTACCAACGGGTTATCGGCGACATTGGAACGCGGTACCAATCTGGTCGGTACGGCCGTCCCGGCGGGCACGAATGCCAGTACTGTGGTAACCTCCCCGGCGGTGGATCCTGTGCAGGAGTCTTCTATCAAGAACCCCGTGATCGTCAATGTGCGCAATATGTACCGGGGGATGTACCGGCTGGATGAACTGGCCGGCGAGTCGGCGGGGTTGCAAGATGCGCTTGACGCGGCGGTCGCGGGTGTATCGGCGACCGCGTCGGTCGAGTCGTTGAGCGTACAGGCCCTGGCGTTTGAAGGGCAGTTGCAGCCCTACACCGCGACAGGTTCCAAGACAGAGGAGGCGCGGCGTAAGCTGGCAAACCTGCGGCAGGAGTTGCTGGTGGTCAGCAATCTCGTGCAGGTGATTCGTAAGGGCCTCCTACTGGAGCAGCAGCGTATCGCTTTAGAAAACGACATAGCCAAGAGCAATCAGATGATCCAGGCCATCGAAACGGCGCGTAAGCTGAAGATCGCCGATGAGATTGCCGTGGTAACGAGTCGCGAGGGGGAGATCAAGGAGCTGCTGCGCAAACATAAATATGCGGAAGCGCGGCGGAAACTCGGCACCGTAGAGGTTCTGTTGTCGGAAGAGGAGAGCCGGAAAGCGTTTGAGCTGGCCACACAGCGGATCAACCGATTGGAGGAGTTGCAGGAGTTCTTCATGACCCGCCTGCCTGGTTATCAGGATCCTGCCGGCTGGAAGATCGAATCCGTGGACAAGCATGGGCTGGCGGTGCGCAACCGCGGCGTGGTCAAGGATGTTACCTGGCCTGAGGTGGGCGATGTGCGCATGGTGACGTTCATGCGATATTTGCTGTTGAGTGAAGAGGGGGCGCGTAACCTGAAGTTACGTGAGCAGGTCCGAGCGCTGATTAACGCCGCCTTGTATTGCCGCACATTCATCTTGCCCAATAAGCATGTGCAGGAACTGGTGGAAAAGATGGTCGAGAAAGCCATCCAACTGCTGCCGGACAGCAAGCCCGAGATCGAGCTGTTGCTGCCGGGTGTCGCGAAGGCGGATGGGGAAAAGCTGGCGGAAAACAAGCCGTAGCCGGGCAGCCCCGCGGTGTGGCGTGACTGGGCTTCGTCAGGCCAGCGGGGCCCCCTCCGGATCAAGCAGGAGGCGCACTTGCTTCAGGCGATCCGGGCCAAAGTGCTGGCGCAGGCGGCTTTCGATCCCGCGCAGATGCTGCCGTTGAATCTCAAACAAGCGCGTATTGCTGGTGACATAGAGGTAAAGCACACCGCGCTCCCATTTGCCCGGGCGCAGGAAGGCCGCCAGTTCCGCAGGCACCACCTTGGCCCAAACCTGCTCGATCTCCTCGCGCCACAGTTCCTGGTTGGGCAACTGCAACTTCTGGATGGCGTGTTCCACCAGCGTGCGCATCAGCGTGGCGTCGCGGCGGCGGCTGGGGGCATCGGCATCCTCCGGAATGGGCGGGGGTGTCTGCAGGTCCAACGGTTCCTCCGTAACCGGGAAAGCAGCGATCGCACTGCGGTACGCGGCCGGTGGCGGCGCGGCGGGGGGGGCTGATGGTAGCGTCCGCTGAGGAGCCGGGGCGCCAGTCGGGGGGGCGGCCGCGACCGGAGGCCTGGCACGACGGATCTGAGGTTTGCGTTCAACCATTGAAAAAGGGTAGCATGCCGCGGGTGGTAAATGAAGCAGCAATCATCGGAGGAATCCATGCGCATGCAACAGGGAAATATGGTGATCGCCCAGAGTGGCGGTCCTTCTATGGTGATCAACCAGAGTCTGGTGGGGGCGGTCTTGACGGCCATGGATAGTCCGGCCATCGGACGCATTTACGGGGCGCGGCATGGCATCAAGGGGATTCTGGCAGAGCGGTTCCTCGATTTGCGGCGAGAGCGCCGTGCGACGCTGGAAGCCGTGGCGCTTACGCCTTCTTCGGCACTCGGCTCCGCGCGCCACAAACCATCCCCGGCTGATTGTGCGGCCATTTTCCAGGTTTTGCACCGCTTGCAGGTGCGCTATTTCTTTTATATCGGGGGAAACGATTCCGCGGAAACGGTGCATATCATCAATGAAGAGGCGCGTCGGGCGTGCTACGGCATCGCCTGTTTCCACATTCCCAAAACGATTGATAACGATCTGCGCGAGAATGACCATACGCCCGGGTTTGGCAGTGCCGCCCGATTTGTGGCGAGTGCGTTTATCGGTGATGATCTGGATAATCGGGCGTTGGGCGGTGTGAAGATTAATATTGTCATGGGGCGCAATGCCGGCTTCCTGACGGCGGCCGCAGCGCTGGCACGCACGGCGCCGGATGATGGGCCGCACCTGATCTACTTGCCGGAGCGCCCTTTTGATCTCGATCGGTTCACGGCGGATGTGCAGCGCGTAGTGCAGCAACGGGGGCGTTGCGTGGTCGCTGTCTCGGAGGGGATCGCCGACGCGGCGGGCACGCCGATTGCCGCGAAGTTCATCCAGGAGACGGACGCGCATGGCAACAAGCAACTCAGCGGCAGCGGCGCCCTCGGGGACATGCTGGCGGGGGTGCTGCGGGAGCGCGCCCACATCACGCGTGTCCGGGCGGATACTTTCGGGTATCTGCAGCGCTCCTTCCCCGGGGTGGTGTCGGTCACGGATGCCCGCGAGGCGCGCGGCGTTGGCGTCGCCGCCGTGCAGGTCGCGGTGCGTGGGGCGGTGGCCAGCGGTTCGATCGCGATTCGCCGCAAGCCGGGACCTCGCTACGCGGTTTCCTATGAGGTGGTACCGCTGCGTCGTGTGGCGAAAGAAACGCGCCACATGCCGCCGAGCTTCATTAACCGCGCCGGAAATGACGTGACCGAGGCGTTTCTCGCCTATGCGCGTCCCCTGGTCGGCCCCCTGCCGCCGGTGGGTCGCTTCCGGCAGCTGGCCTAGCGATTGGACGCAACGTTTTTTTTGTATGGCGGACGGTTTGACGCCGCGGGGGAAAGCGGGTATAGTATTGCCCGCTCTGTTCTTTGCATTCTTTACGCCGTTTGGCTGGAGGTTGTGTGAGTATTGTTCAACCGTTGCTGGTGCTCCAGGAGATTGACGCGCGCATTCGTATGCTGCAGCAGGAGGCGAGGGACATCCCGCTCCGTAAAGAACAGGAAAAGATGCGCCTGCTGGGTGCGCAGACGGCGCTGACGGAAGCGCTGACGGCACAGAAGGGCGCCCAAGCCCGCGTGGATGAGGCCGAGCTTGATATCAAGGTTCGCCGCGACAAAATCATCACCCTGCGCGGCCAGCAGATTAATCTGCGCACGAATAAAGAGTTTGCGGCGATGAACCTCGAGATCTCTACGATCGAGGGGCAGATTGAGAGCTGTGAATCGCGGCAGGTGGCCGCCTTGGACCATGTGGCCGTGATGCGTGCCCGGGTCGGGGAGTGCCAGAAGAAGTTGCAGGAAGACAAGGCCGCCGTGGATGGCTACATCCAGGAATTGCAGGCACGCTTGGTGACCGTACAGACGGAATTGGCGCAGGCCGAGGCTGAGCGGCAGGAGGCGAGTAAGGGCGTCCCCACCAACTTCAACAGCGTGTATATGCGGTTGCGGGACCGTCGCTGGCCACCCGTGGTGGCGCTGGAAGGGAATGCCTGTGGCGGATGCCATCTGACGCAACCGCCTTCCGTTGCGCACGTGGTGCGCCGTAACAACAGCTTGGTGGCCTGCCAGACGTGCGGGCGCATCCTGTACGCACCCTGATTTCTTTTTCATGACCCGCGCACTTGTGTTTCGCGGCGGATCGGCGTAATGTGTCGTTGGCGAATGTGCGGGAGGGGACTGGTCGCTGCGCGCCGTTTCGGCGGCGCGGGGAGGAAAGTCCGGACTCCGCAGGGCAGGATGTCCCGTGGTTAACGCGGGAGGAGCGCCGCCAGATCGGCGTTGACGGAAAGTGCCACAGAGAATATACCGCCGCAGGCCGTAAGGCCTACGGTAAGGGTGAAAAGGTGGTGTAAGAGACCACCGGCTGGCCGCGCAAGCGGCCTCGCAGGGTAAACCCCGTCCGGAGCAAGATCGAATAGGGGACCGATGGCGTGGCCCGCGCCGCCCGGCTTCGGCCGGAGAGGTTCCGGGTAGATCGCATAGACGAATGACCAGGCTGTCGTTGCGAGCGGCAGAACAGAATCCGGCTTATGATCCTCCCGCACGTTCGCCACTATTGCAACGAGAGGGTCGTGTCACAGCGCTCGCCCAGATTGCGCACGGAAAGGCCTAGGAGCACCCGCACGGAGCCGCGGGCGGGCAGATCCACGACCTTCTTGATTTTGCCCTGCACCCACCCTAGTGTGCAGCGGTTGGCCGCCGGGTCCTTGGCTAGGGTGAGGGTGACATCTTTCCACATCAGTGGAACTTCCAGCCATTCCCCCAAGGGCCCCTTGTCTGCCAGTAAAACGAGATGGGCACGCGGTCCGTACCCCTTGCCGGGCGAGATTTCCTTGGATTGTAGGACGATGGTGGCGTTCAGGGTGGTGAAATCCTTGACTTTCCATTGGATGGCCTTGCCAAACCAGGTGCACTCCCGCATGTTGATTTCGCTCCGTTCCACTTCGCAGCGTCCGGTTATGCGTCCGCGTCCGGTTTTTGCACTGAAATCGAACGTCAGTTGATCGGGTAGGTCCGGATGGGCAAACAAACTGGCATCGGCCGTGCAATTGGCGACACGGTCAAACTGCCATTTCGCCCAGTCAGGCATCCGGCCGTACGCGGGAATATTGGTGACGGAAGTGGGGGCTTCGATGGGGCCGGCGGGGAGGGGCGTGATGGCGAGGCGCGGGCGCACCGGCAGCGTTGCCAGAATTTGCGGAATCAGCGTTTTTTCTTCCATTCCTTTGCGCAGTCGTTCCGCCTCCTTCTTGACGATCACCGCCTCTGGAATGCGACCTTTAATGGTCAGGTCGGTCTTGAGCGTCTCCAACTGGGTGATGTAGTTGCGGTAGAGCCCTTCGAGGTTTTTGTTGCGCAAGTCGCCCTTATCTTTGTAGGCCTTGATATATTGATCCTGCATGGCGCGCAACGCGTCCGGTAATTCCACCAGTGCGCTTTTGGGCATTTCGGAGATGTCTTCAAACGGGTCTGGTTCCGCTTTGATCGCGTCACAAAACCGTTTGATCTCCTGGTTCACCGCCAGGTAGCCGTCCAGATCGCCCGCGTCCTGCAGTTTCTTCTGCAGGGCCACCATCTGGTTGGAGTGGGTGGCGGGCAGACTCGCGATGGCTTCCCAGTATTGCTGGGCAATTCGTGGGATTTCGACACGCAGGCTCTCGGCAAACTTGTTTGCTTCGAGGGGGAGCGCGGGCAGCGGTGTGCGCTCTTCGGTGGCTGTCCACGCGAACGGAGCCAGTAAGCACAGGCCAACGTGCAGGGCTCGACACAGCATGTTTCGGCGCATGATGGGTTCCATTTCCTAAGGTCCCTATTCTGCCAGAAGCGGGGGGGGGGTGGCAAGCGCTTGGTCAGACGGCGGGGGGGGCTGGGCCTGTTTTTCGATCTTCTTAATGAGGTTGTTAAAGAGGAAGTCGTGGAACGGAAGGAAGAAATACCAGTACGCTCGCCCCAGCAGGGTGTCGGTTTGATAATAGGCGGTCACCGAAAAGCGGTTCTGTTGGCCGTCGGGTGTGATCGTAAATTGTAGCCAGGCTTGGCCGGGGAGTCGCATCTCGGCGCGCAAGAGCAACGATTGGTTGAGCTGCAAGGATTCCACGCGCCAGAAGTCAATCACGTCATTGACGCGCAAGTGCGAATGACTGCGCCGCCCGCGCACGGTACCCACGCCCAGCAGCAACCGGTCTAGTCTACCGCGCAGACGCCACATCCAGTTGCCATGAAACCACCCCGTGCGACCGCCGATGGCGCAAACGGCGTGGAAGAGGGCGTCGGCCTTCTTTTCGGTCAGGAGGGTATAGTTGGCCGTATAGCGTGGTGGGGCAGGGAGTTTATGCAGCTGCAAGGCCAATTCGTGCGCCGGCGGATAGGCGTCGGACCAGCGTGTATGCACCCGGTCCTGCTCTTCCCGGAAGGTGGCCCGCAGGAGCGCTTCGCGACAGGAGAGTGTCGCGAACGGCAGGATCTCCCGTAGGGCGGTGTTCTGGCAGATCACCTCGTTCCGACTCCCCTCCAGCAGGCCGCGGGTGATGGCATGGGGCACGGGTGTGACCAGACTGGCTAGATAGGCGAACAAGCGAATGTTGGCCAACGGCCAGGGCAGGAATAGTCGCTGTTTGCCCAGTAAGCCGGCGAGGATGCGGAGCATCTGCTCGTAGGTCAGGATGTCGTGTCCGCCAATATCAAAAACGCGACCGGCCGTGGTGTCGGTTTCCAAGACGCCTACCAGGTATTTGATGACATCGCGCACGGCAATGGGCTGGCACCGCGTGCGGGCCCAGTGCGGCAAGGGGATGACGGCGACGTTCCGGATCAGGTGATAGATGATTTCGTAGGAGGCACTGCCCGATCCGATGATGATGGCGGCGCGTAGAATCGTCACAGGTACGGATCCCAAGGTCAACTCATGGGCCACCTGGAGGCGGCTTTGCAGGTGCGGGGAAAGGTGTCGCCGCTCGTCGCCAAGCCCGCCCAAGTAGATGATGCGTCGCACCTGCATGGCCTGGGACGCGGTCCGGAAGTTGGCCGCCGCCAGGATGTCGGCGGCTTCGAAACTGCGTGAACCGCGCAGTAGCGAATGGACCAGATAGTAGGCCACGGCCACGCCGCGCAAGGCGGCCTGCAACGTCGCCAGGTTCAGTAAGTCGCCTACCACCACTTCCGCGCCGGGCCAGCGCTCGGCATATTCCGGCGAGGGCGCGCGCACCAGCACCCTCACGCGGTAGCCGCGGTCCAGTAGTTCCGGTACCAGGCGCCCGCCGATGTAGCCGCTGGCGCCCGTAACCAGAATCATGCCAATCTCCGGTCGCGGGGTGGTGGTCAGGTCAAGGCAGTAGTGATCGCGATCTTCTGGTTTCATGACGTCGTAAAAATAAGGGGGGGCTAGGGCGTGGTCATTGCAACGTTTTGTGAAGCTATAGAGGGTTCCTCGGGGAATGTCAAGCCGGCGGGCTGAACCCCGTTCTGCGAGAGTTAAAGCGCGAGGCGTCGAAATTACTCGAAAAGAAAAGGACAACGCGGCGATTTTTCTGCTTGATTTTATCAATTGGTAATTGATATAAATAGGCACATGCGCCACACTACGCCCAAGCAATGGA